>NZ_JBEXME010000013.1:0-200612 GCF_040610355.1 Nocardia sp. NPDC004168
CCGGATCCGGTCCGCCGCACCGGCTACGAATTCGAGGTGGTCGTCGACCGGATCGGCCAGGAGGCCGACGGTGTGGTGAGCTTGTGGCTGCGCCACCCCGAGGGCGGCCCGCTGCCCGCGTGGACGCCCGGCGCGCATCTGGATGTCTTCCTGCCCTCCGGTCGCCAGCGGCAGTATTCGCTCACCAACGACCCCGCCGACCGCGGGTTCTACCGCATCGCGGTCCGTTTCATCGCCGACGGCGAGGGCGGCTCCGCGGAGATCCATCGGGATCTGCGGGTGGGTGACCGCCTGGGCGTGCGCGGGCCGCGCAACGCGTTCCCCTTCGTCGCCGCGCCGTGTTATCTGTTCGTCGCGGGCGGCATCGGGATCACGCCGATCCTGCCCATGGTCGCCGCGGCCGAGCATGCCGGGGTGCCGTGGCGGTTGATGTACCTGGGCCGCTCCAGGACGCGCATGCCGTTCCTGTACGACCTGGCCCGCTACACCGGCGGTGACGTGGTGGTGCGGCCGGACGACGAGTTCGGCGTACCCGACGCGCGGATGATCTTCGAGCAGACGCCGCCCGGCGCCGCGGTCTACGTCTGCGGGCCGCCGCCGCTGGCCGAGGCCGCGCGCGGGGTGCTCGCGCTGCACGATCCCTCGGCCTCGCTGCACACCGAGCGGTTCTCGCCGCTGCCTGTGCGGGACGGGGAGCCGTTCCGGATCAGGTTGCGTCGCAGCGGGTTCGACGTGGAGGTCGCCGCCGACGAGTCCGCGCTCAGCGCGATCCGCCGCGTGCTGCCCGGCGTGGCCTACTCCTGCGGGCAGGGTTTCTGTGGCACCTGCAAGACCCGGGTGCTCGCGGGCGCGGTGGAACACCGGGACCGGTCGCTGCTCGAGTCCGAGCGCGCCGAGGCGATGCTGACCTGCGTCTCTCGCGCGCACGGCGGCGAACTCGAACTGGATCTGTGAGCTCGGCGGGCAACGTCGCCCGCGGGTGGGAGGAGGACATGACAGTGGCTGCGCATCCGGAGCACGTCCCGATCGCGGTGATCGGAGCCGGGATAGCCGGAATCGGTCTGGCGGTCGCGCTGCGCGAGGCGGGTATCGAGGATTTCGTGCTGCTCGAGCGCGCCGACGATCTCGGTGGCACCTGGCGCGCGAACACCTATCCGGGCTGTGCCTGCGACGTGCCTTCGCATCTGTATTCGTACTCCTTCGCGCCCAATCCGAATTGGTCGCGCACCTACGGGACGCAGCCGGAGATCCTCGCCTACCTCCGCTCGGTCGCGACGCGCCACGACGTGGTGCGCCACATGCGGTTCGGCGTCGAACTGCTCGAGGCGCGCTGGGACGAAGCAGGCACGCGGTGGCGGCTGCGCACCGATCGCGGCGATCTGACCGCGGACGTACTGGTCTCCGCCGTCGGGCCGTTCAGCGAGGCGCGGATCCCGCGGCTGCCGGGCGCGGAGACCTTCGAAGGGGCGCAATTCCATTCACTGCACTGGGACCACGAGCACGATCTCACCGGCGAGCGCGTCGCGGTGATCGGCACGGGCGCGTCGGCCGTCCAATTCATCCCCGAGATCCAACCGCTGGTGGGCGAGTTGACCGTGTTCCAGCGTTCGGCGCCGTGGATCGTGTCGCGGTTGGATCGCCGCACGCTGCCCGCCGAACGCGCGCTGCTGCGCCGGGTGCCCGCGCTCGGCCGCGCGCTGCGCGGCCTGTACTACACCGGCATCGAAGGGTTCGGTCTGGTCGGCTTCGTGGACAAGCGATTCCGCCATCCGTACGAGGCGCTCGGCAGACTCCAGCTGCTGCGTCAGGTGCGCGATCCCGAGCTGCGCCGCAAACTCACCCCTGACTATGTGATCGGATGCAAACGTGCGATCTTCTCCGACGCCTACTATCCGGCGCTGACCCAACCGAACGTCGAGGTGGTGACCGAGGGCATCCGAGAGATCCGCGCCGGGTCGATCGTCACCGCCGACGGCGCGGAGCACCCTGTGGACACGATCATCTGGGGTACCGGATTCGGTGTTCCCCCCGCCGTTTTCGATCGGGTGCACGGAATCGGCGGGCGCTCCATCGGTGAGCGGTACCGGGAGCGGCCGAGCAGTTACCTCGGCACGACCATGGCCGGGTTCCCGAACTTCTTCTGCACGCTGGGTCCGTTCGGGGCGGCGGGCAATCAGTCCGCCATCTATATGATCGAGGCGCAGGTGCGCTATATCGTCGATGCCGTGACCACCATGCGTGCGCAGAACATCCAGCGGATCGATGTGCGCGAGGAGGTGCAGCGTGCCTTCCTCGACGAGGTGACCGAGCGCAGTCGCGACACCGCTTGGCTGACCGGCGGTTGCCGCAGCTACTACCAGACCGCCGACGGCGGCAACGCGGGGCTGTACCCGAACTGGAGCTTCGAGTATCGCAGGCGCACAAGTCGTTTCGATCACGAGTCCTACCGGCTGCGGGTGGGGTGAGCGCCGTGGTCGTCGACCTGCTGCGTCAGCTTCTCTCCCCGCCTGCCGAGCACCTGGATGTCCGCGACCGGGTGGTGGTGATCACCGGCGCGGGCACCGGCATCGGCCGGGCACTGGCCGAAAAGCTCTACGCCTCTGGCGCTTCGGTGGCGCTGATCGACATCGACGAGGCCACCGCCGCGGCCGTCGGGCGCTCGATGGGGGAGCGGGCGCTGGTCGTGCGCGCGGACGTCTCCGATCGAATCGGGATGCGCGAAGCCATCTCCCGGGTGCGCGAGCGGTTCGGACGGATCGATGTCGTGGTGGCCAACGCGGGCGTGGTGCCCGAGCCCGCGACCATCCGGACGATGAATCCCGGCGACTTCGATCGGGTCATCGGCATCAACGTGACCGGCGTGTTCAACACTGTGCATCCGGCGCTGGACGACATCGTCGCCGCGAAAGGGCACGTGGTGGTGGTCTCCTCCGCCGCGGCGTTCGCGCCGGGCATGGCCGGTTCGCCCTACATGGTCAGCAAGGCCGCCGTCGAGCAGTTCGGGCGGGCGCTGCGGGTGGAGCTGG
Source organism: Nocardia sp. NPDC004168 (assembly GCF_040610355.1). Lineage (NCBI taxonomy): Bacteria > Bacillati > Actinomycetota > Actinomycetes > Mycobacteriales > Nocardiaceae > Nocardia > Nocardia sp. NPDC004168. The sequence goes on from NZ_JBEXME010000013.1 coordinate 3,027, forward strand.
CCGCGGTCGGCGCGACCGCGGGCGTGGCGTACTTCGGCATCGTCGACACCGCGATGACCCACGGCACCCTCGATGAAGACGATCTGGGCGCCGATCTGGGCGCGTTGCTGCCGTGGCCGCTCAACCTGCGCATCACCGTGCGCGACGCGGCGGAATCCATCGCCGACGGCATCGCCCGTCGCGCCGCGCGCACCATCGCGCCGCCACAGTGGGAGCCCTACGCGTTGTTCCGCGGTGCGATCAACGTGGTGCTGGACAGCAGGCTGGCCCGGGACCCGCGCGTGCACGACCTGATCCACCGGGTCGAGCAGCGCGTCCTCGACAGCCGCCCCGTCACCCCGGTTCCGCGCTGACGCGCGGGCCGGGCTATGGCTCGGCGGGGAAGATCGTGGGCAGCGTCAGCGCGTATTCCACATCGGCTCGCGTGCCGAGCGTCGTGAGCAGCACCCGGATCATGGTCAGGCGTGCCGCCGCGACGGTGTCCGCGTCCGGCTCGGCGCCGGGTGCGGTACCGGCGGAGATCCGGTAGACGACGTACTCGCACAGGTGCAGCGCGGCGTCCAGGTCCAGCGGGCTCGGCACCGGACGGCCCAGCCCGGCGAACGTCTCGCGTACCAGTGCGCGGATGTCGTCGAGCGCGCGCTCCCGGTATACCGACACCGGCGAGCCCGGATCGTGCAGCTCGGCGAACAGCGGCCGCAGCATGGGGCCGTGCCCGCGCGCCCAGTCCAGGTAGGCGTCGATCAATCGGATGCCCAGCTCGACCGGCTCGTCGGTGCCCGTCAGCGCCGTGCGGATGCCGCCGACCAACCCGTCGTTGGAACTGTCGAGCACCGCGAGCAGGGGTTCGTTCGCGTTGGCGAAGTAGCGGTAGAAGGTCGGCCGTGCCAACCCGGCCTGCTCGATGATCTGCGCGACGCTCAGCCCGCGGGAACCGCCGCGGGTGAACACTTCCGCTGTGGCCAGCACGATCCGCGCACGCACCTCTTCGGCCTGTTCCGGAGTCTGCGGCGGTCTGCCGCGCCGCGCGGCCGTCGACTCAGCGGGCATGGTGCCACCTCACAAAGCGGCCTCCGGGATACCTGTGCGCCACGACGAACAGCTTGACACGAGCAGTGACATAGACATTAATCTAACACCACTGTTCATTTAATAGGGCGCGCACGCGGCCCACCGTCCTCGAGAGGGCCGAACATGACCACCGCCTCCCACCCGGTCACCGCCGACGCGCTGCCCTCCGCGCTGGTGCGGCCGTTGCTCGCGCACGCCGTCGCGGGCGGCGCCCCCGCGGTCGAAGTATTCGCGCCCGCGACCGGCGCGAAGATCATCGACCTGCCGCAGTCCTCCACCGCCGATATCGAGACCGCGTTCGCCACCGCCCGCGAAGCGCAGCGCCAGTGGGCGCGGCGTCCGGTGCGGGAAAGGGTCGCGGTGCTGCGCCGGTTCCACGACATCGTGCTGGCCGAGCAGGACACCATCCTGGACATCGTGCAGACCGAGACCGGCAAGGCACGGGCGCACGCGTTCGACGAGGTCGGCGACGTGGCCGTGAACGCCAGGTACTACGCCTCGGTGGCCGGCCGGCTGCTGGCCACCCGCAAGCCGCGCGGAGTGCTTCCCGTGCTCACCCAGGTCGACGTGCTGCACCGGCCCAAGGGCGTGGTGGCGGTGATCTCGCCGTGGAACTACCCGCTGGCCCTGGCGGTCTCCGACGCGCTGCCCGCCCTCGTCGCGGGCAACGCGGTGGTGGCGCGCCCGGACAACCAGACCGCGCTGACCGCGTTGTGGGCCATCGATGCCGCCGTGCGCGCCGGACTGCCGCGTGGGCTCTGGCAGGCGGTGCTCGGCCGCGGTTCGGTGATCGGCGGCGACGTGATCGCCCGCGCCGACTACGTCGACTACACCGGCTCCAGCGCCACCGGGCGCACCATCGCCCAGCAGGCGGGCGAGCGGCTGATCGGCTACTCCCTCGAACTGGGTGGCAAGAACCCGCTGCTGGTGCTCGCCGACGCGGACGTCTCCCGTGCCGCCAAGATCGCCATCCGCGCCTGCTTCGCCTCGGCCGGGCAGCTGTGCGAGTCGATGGAACGGATCTACGTACACGACAGCGTCTATGACCGCTTCGTCGCCGAATTCGTCGGGCACGTCGAGGCCATCGAACTCGGCGGCGGGCTGAACTACGACAGCGACATGGGTTCGCTGACCTTCCAGCGTCAGCTGGACACGGTGCTGGCGCACGTGAACGACGCGGTGGCCAAGGGCGCCACGGTGCTGGCGGGCGGTCGCGCGCGCCCGGACCTCGGCCCGTACTTCTACGAGCCCACGGTGCTGGCGGGCGTGCGGCCGGGCATGACGGTGCATCGCGAGGAGACCTTCGGCCCCGTGGTCTCGATCTACCGTGTGAGCAGCGACGACGATGCCGTTGCGCAGGCCAATGACACCGCCTACGGCCTCAACGCCAGCGTGTGGACCAAGGACACCGCCCGCGGTCGTGCGGTGGCGGCGCGGATCAACGCGGGCTCGGTGAACGTCAACGAGGGCTTCATCGCCGCGTGGGGCAGCGCCGACGCGCCATCGGGTGGGCTCGGCATCTCCGGCACGGGGCGCAGGCACGGTCCCGAAGGCCTGCTCAAGTACATCGACACCCAGACCATCGCGGTGCAGCGGGTGCTGCCCATCGCGCCGCTGCCCGGCATGTCCGAAGCGCTCTGGGCCAAGACCATGACGCTGTACTTCGGCGTCATGAAATCGCTTCGGCAGAAGTAACTCGCAGGACTCACGGATCAGGAAGCGGTACGGATGAAACTGGACACGGTGGCGGGCAAGAGGGTCCTGGTCACGGGGGCCGCGATGGGCCTCGGCAAGCTGTTCGCCGAGCGTGCGGTGCGCGAAGGCGCCGCGGCGGTGGTGCTGTGGGACATCAACGAGGCCGCGCTGAAGGAGACCGCCGCCGAGCTGACCGGCCGCGGCAGCGCCGTGCATCATCACGTGGTCGACGTGGCCTCGGCCGAGTCGATCACCGAGGCGGCGGCAAGCGTGCGCGAGCAGGTCGGCGGCATCGACATCCTGGTCAACAACGCGGGCATCGTGCGCGGCAACAGCTACTTCTGGGAAACCGACAACCGCGCCGACATCGACAAGACGATGGCGATCAACTCGCTCGGACCGATGCACGTCACGCTCGAATTCCTGCCCGCGATGGTCGCCGGATCCACCGAGGCGCGAGTGCTGACCATCGCTTCCTCGGCGGGCCTGGTGTCCAACCCGCGCATGAGCGTCTACGCCGCGTCCAAGTGGGCGGCGCTGGGCTGGTCGGACTCCGTGCGGATCGAGCTGGAACAGGCCGGCCACGACCACGTGAAGATCACCACGGTCTGCCCGACCTACATCAACACCGGAATGTTCGAGGGCGCCAAGGGATTCCTGTTCACGCCGATCCTGGACCAGCAGAAGGTGGTCGATACCTCGTGGCGGGAGATGAAGAACGGCACCCCGCTGCTCGTACTGCCATGGACCTCACGCTTGAACAAGGCGCTCTCCGGCCTGCTGCCGATCAAGCTGCGCGACCTGTTCCTCGACACGGTCGGCGTCTACCACTCGATGGACCAGTTCACCGGCCGCAACAAGTAGCGCGGCGTCCGGGTCGGAGCCGGGCGGTGCGCCCTCGTCACCGGGGGCGGGTGCCGATGACCACGGTCGCGTAGTGCTCGTCCGACTCCGCGACGCGCCCGGCGAGGCCGTGCTCGGCCAGCACGTCGAGCGCGATCGGCGCTTGGTCCTCGCTGGACTCCACGAGCAGGTGTCCGCCCGGGGCCAGCCACTCGGCAGCATCGGCCGCGACCCGGCGGAAGACATCCAATCCGTCCGGGCCGCCGTCGAGGGCGGTGCGCGGCTCGTGATCGCGTGCCTCCGGCGGCATCCGCGCGATCATCTCCGAGGGGACGTAGGGGGTGTTGCAGAGCAGGACGTCGACGCAGCCGCGCAATTCCTCCGGCAAGGGCTCGAAGAGGTCCCCTTCGTAGACCGGGGCGCCGAGCGGGGTGAGGTTGCGGCGGGCGCACGCGACCGCGACCGGATCGATGTCGGCGGCGGCCAGCGTGATCGCGCGGCCCGCGTCGGCGGCGGCCCGCGCCGCAGCGAGGCCGAGGGCGCCTGAGCCACAGCACAGATCGACCACCACCGGATGGCCGGTGCGGTCGCGGATCAACTCGACCGCGAGATCGACGAGGAACGCGGTGCGCTGCCGTGGCACGAAGACGCCGGGCGACACCGCGACCCGCAGTCCGTGGAACTCCGCCCAGCCGAGCAGGTGCTCGAGCGGACTGCCGGTGACGCGCCGGGCGACCAGCGATTCGAGGGGCACACCGGTCTCTGCGGCGGCGGCCGTGAGCAACCGCGCCTCGTCCTCGGCGAACACGCAGCCCGCCGCCCGGAGCCGAGCCACCACGTCGGTACTTCCCGCTGACGTCACCGGGCCATCCTGCCGCGCGCACGCGTGACGCCGCCAACGGATTTCCCCGGGCGATCGGGACCGGCGTTTCGGACGCGGGTCCCGATCTGCCCGGAGTCAGCGTGCCGTGTCGAGCTGGAAGGTGCGGGTGGCGTCGAGGTAGATGCCGCGCTGGCCCGCTCGGCCCGGCGGCGGCAGCTGCGAGACCAGCTGTTCGAGCGAGGTCGTCGCGCCGACGACCCTGGTGCCCGCGACGATGAAATCCGCCACGGCGCGGCGGATGTGATTGGGCGAGGTGACCACGATCGCGCTCGTCGCGCCCACGTCCCGCAGCAGCCTCGTGCTGAACAGGGCGTTCTGCACGGTCGAGCCCGCGCGGCTCTCCACGTGGACGCGCGTGGGCGGCACGCCGTGGGTGACCAGCCAGTCGCGCATGGCCTCGGCCTCGGTGATGCCGTTCTGCGGATTGCCGCCGGTGAGGACGATCGGCGACAACGGCGCGGCGATCGACTGCAACCAGGCCGCGGTGAGCCGGTTCACCAGTTCGGGACGCAGCGCCCCGTCCGGGAGCAGGCCGTAGCCGAGCACGACGATGCCGGTCTGCGGCCCCGCCAGCGCGGGCAGCGGGTTCGGCAGGGTGCCCACGGCGGCGCGGATGGCGCCGAGCACGTTGTCGGTGCCCTGTGCCAAGCCCGGATCGACCGCGTGCAGCCGGGCCATGGCGTCCACCAGCGCGGGCAGGTCACCGGCGTAGTCCGACCAGATCGCCTGCAGGGCCAGTGCTTCGGCGTCGGCGGGGTCGGCGCCGATCAGATTGCGCAGGTCGGCGCGGCCCGCGTTGTCGTCGCCGTTGGCGAAGTGCCGCTGGGCGGAGTTGTAGAGGGCGTCCGTTTCCGGCGCGGCGTGCGCGGGGACACCGGCGAGCCCGGTGAGCGAGAACGCGGCGAACGACGCCGCGACGAGAGATTTCCAATGCCTCGAGATCATCACTACAGTCGTCACCTTTCCGCTGCGGAACGGGTTGGCACGTGCTAGCAGTTAGCTGGGGCAAGCAGGAATTACCATACGGCCGAAGTTCCCGGCGATCCGGCAATTGGCGAACGGGTCATGCGCCGTCGTCACGGCTATGTGTGCTCGGCGGAACGACAGGTCGCGAAATCCGCTGTCGGCGATTTTCGATGCCGAGTCGGCACGTTTCGATCTTCGCTCGGTACCAAGAAGACGTTCAGTTCGGCGCAAGGCGGGCTGCCATGGCAATGCTCGTCCGTGTCGCTCCGCTCGACCCTGGCGGCCGATGGTGGACGAGTGCCTTCCGGCGTGTCGAACGGTCTTCGTTCGGTTCGCCGAGCGTCCGCCCGCGGTTCGGCGTTCGATTGCCTTCCATTAGCTCAACTCGACGTGGGCGCGGGAGGGATTCGTCAGGCCGCGCCCGTTAGGCTGTGTCAACGTGGATACCGTTTCGCTGTCCGGCAAGGAACTCGCCGCCGCCATCAACGCCGACACCAAGGCCCGCGCCGCCGCGCGCACCGAAGGCGGCGCCGCTCCGCGTCTTGCTCTGGTCGTTGCGAACGACGACCCCGCGAGCGCCTGGTATGTGAACTCACTTCGCAAAGCGGCCGAGCGACTCGGAATCGCTTGCGACACGGTCGATCTGGGTGCAGCGGCCGGTGCGGCGGAGATCCGTGCCGAGCTCGCCGCGCGCGGTGCGGATCCGGCGACCGACGCGATCATGCTGCAGACCCCCCTCCCGAAGGGCGTCACCCTCGACGACGTGAGTTCCGCGATCGTCGCGTCCAAGGACGTCGACGGCGTCAGCCCGTTGTCGCTGGGCCTGCTGGCGGCCGGGCTGGACGGCTTCGTCCCCGCCACCTCCGAGGCCGTGGTCGAACTGCTCGAGCACCACCAGATCCCGCTGGCAGGCCGCCACGTCGCGGTCGTCGGCCGGTCGAACGTCGTCGGGAAGCCGCTCGCTCAGCTGCTGCTGGCGAAGGACGCGACCGTCACGGTGTGCCATTCCCGCACCGCCGACCTCGCCGCCGTCACCGCCGCCGCCGACATCGTCGTCGCCGCGGCGGGCCGCATCGGCCTGATCTCCGGCAAGCACGTCCGGGAGGGCGCGGTGGTCATCGACGTCGGCACCAACGAGTCCCCCGACGGCAAGATCGTCGGCGATGTCGACGCGGACTCGGTACGCGGCAAGGCCGCCGGGCTCAGTCCCGTCCCCGGTGGCGTGGGCCCGGTCACCACAGCCCTCCTCATGCGCCACGTGGTCACCGCCGCCGAATCCGACTGACCGGGCGCTCTCGCGCCTGCGGAGAGCTGCCTAATGGGTGCGGTCGGACGTAGTCCGTCCTCAGCTCGCGCATGGCCGGAGCGAAGGCGGAGGTACGCCTAACCGCGGGCGATGGCGCTGATGAGAGTGCGCTCGCCGTCCTTGGTGGTGGTGACGATCTGCGGATTGTAGGTCACCGGTTGCTGTCCTGGGCGGTGCTCGGTGATCACCACGATGTACTGGCCCGCGAAGGCGCCGGGACTGATCGCGACACAGTGGGTGGTGCCCGTCGGAATGCTGTCGATGCCGCGCTGGATGGCGTCGGCTGCTTGTACGGCGGCGTCCGCGGTGGTGGTGGCGCGGACCTGCTCGCCGGACCGGTCCACGTAATAGGCGTGCTGAAAAGCGAAGATCACCGCGGGACCGGAGTCGAATCCGCCGACGCCGTTGCCCTGGATCCGGTTGCCCACCCGCTCGGCGGGGCACTGCGCGGTCGGTGCGGCGGGCGTGGTGGCCTGCGCGGACGGAACCGGTGCGGCGGCCTGCCGATCGGGGCCGCCGGTCCCGACCAGCACATAGGCCACGAGGGCCAGCGCGGCGATACCGAGTATGCCGAGCAGTGGCACCACCCATCGCCGTGAACGCGGCGCGGGCGAGCGGTCGATCAGCCCGGCGAATTGGTCCTCGTACAGCTCCGGTTCGGGTTCCGGCGGCTGCGCGGGTTCGGACGGCGGCACGGGCGGCCGATCCACCCACGCGGCCCACTCGCCGCGGTAGTCCTCGCCGGACGGCGCCTGTACCGGCCGCTCGGCGCTGTAGGGATGCCCCCGGTCGTATCCGGGTCGTGCGCTCATCTCCGGTCGATCCATCGCCCCACCCTTCATCAGGTCCCCGTCAGATTAACCGCATCGTCCCGAGCCGGGAACGCCCTGCCGCGTTCACAATTGAGCCGTCCCGCCCCTCGGAGGGTACCGCCCGGTACGTCGATCCGGCGCACGTGTGCCGCGCCGTCCCCGCCCGGCTCGCTGATTCGCGCCGACCGCCACCGAGTCGCACGACGCCGTTTCGCGGCGCCGAGAGTGCGAGCGCCGTTGCCCGAGAGACATTTCGGGAAGCGGTACTACCGCAGTAGATCCAGCCATTCGTGCTCGGGATAGTGGTCGGTCACGTAGGTCCGCACCACCGCGCGCTGTGCGGCGCTCAGCTCCGGCCAGGTCCGCTGGAGATCCACGCGGTCTTTCGGCCTGCGCTGCTTGGCCTTGAAGATCAGCACCAGCTCCGGGTTGAGGTATCGGATGCCGTCGTCGGCGATCCAGGTCACCTCGTCGAGCGGTGCGACCATGGAGCGATCGCGCCGGTTGACCCATGCCCCGTCCTGTCCCGGATTCAGCAGAAGGTCGATCAGCCACGGGGATCGAGCGTTCGCGCGCAGCCACACCTGATCGGCGCTCTCGGCTACGTCAGGGCAGCGCTCGTCGACGGGGCGGATGCCGTCCGGGCCCGCCGACCAGATGTGCAGGCGGCCGCGCGCGGCGGTGCGCAGGGCGGGCAGATCGGCACGGAACATCGCCACGTCCACGTCGCTGTGCCGCCGCCGGGTGCCGGTACAGGCGTCGATCGCCCAGCCTCCCGCGATCCACCAGGGAGCGTCGATGTCGCCGAGTATCTCGCCGACATCGCCCGGCGTGACGAATGCCCACGGGCCCCAAAGATCTTGGAAATCGGCTTCTTTCGTGTCACGAGGCGGCGGGATCGGAAACTCGCGCAACGGTGGCCCTCCCTCGGGTACGTCTTCCGAACGCTACTCGGAGGAGGGCGCCGTTCACCAATGCGTGACGACCGGGTCGCCGACGCCGATCGTGTGATAGACCCATTCGGCGTCGTCGGGAGCGAGGTTGATGCAGCCGTGGCTGACGTTCGAGTAACCTTGCTGGTCCACCGACCACGGAGCCGAGTGGATGAAAACACCGCCCCACGTGAGCCGTTCGGCGAACTCGCCGTTGATGATGTAGCCCTCCGGCGAACTCAGCGGAATGCCGATGGTGCGGGAGTCGAACACGACGGACCGGAATTTCTCCAGAACCGGCCATGTGCCGGTGGGCGTTTCGTATCCGGGCTTGCCCATCGAGGCGGGCATCGTCCGGACGACGGTGCCGCCGACGGTGAGCGTGAACGTGTGCGCCGACATATTCGCTTCGCCGAAAACGCCTGCGTTGGTGGTGAATTCCGTGCGCACGCCGCCGACCGAGACGAGGATGTTCGAACCGGCGGGCAGGAACCCGGTGGGCGTCCACGTCACTTCGCGATCGTCGGTCCACGCGAATGTGCCCGGCAGTGGCCGGGTCGTTCTGATGTCGATGGATTGTTCCGTCTGCGCGCGATTCGCGACAGGTGCGGCGAAACGAACGGTCACGGGCTGGGCCACGCCCACCACCTGGCCGTTCGAGGGTCCGATCGCCGCCACCGCGGGCGTCGACGGCTTTCCGATCATCGTCGCTGTCGCCGCGCCCGACCCGAACGCGGCCAGTGCCACGATCACGGTCGCGAGGAACAGGTACCGAATGGCGCTCCTCATGGCGTCCACCCCTTCGAGCTGGTGTGGTAGGCAAGAGACAGTCTAAGCCCCCATGATCAACTCGGCCACGGATAGAACTTGGTCCGTGGTCCAGTTGTGATCCGGGGACACGCCCACCACTGAGCGCTTACCCCGCGGGGTCGCGTCGAAACGGGCACACGTACCGGTACCAGGGCTCCGGCTAGGGTCAGCGCGCGCCGCCGACGGGCAGCGGTTCCGGCGCGGCCGCCGCTCGCGCGTCGAAATCCGCTCGGGCGGTGAGTATTCGGTCCTGGTGCTCGACGGCCCAGATGCCCATGGCATGCGTGATCGCGCCGATGCTCGCGCCGAGTTCGGTGAGCGAGTACTCCACGCGGGGCGGCACCGTGGGGTAGACCGCGCGGTGCACCAGCCCCTCGCGCTCCAGGGCGCGCAGCGTGCGGGTGAGCATCTTCTGGGTGATGCCGTCCAGGCGGCGGCGCAGCTCGTTGAAGCGGATCGGCCCGCCGTGGCCCCGCAGCACGCCGAGCACGAGCATCACCCATTTGTCGGCGAGCACGGTCAGCACTTCTCGTGCGGGGCAGTGGTGCAAGTAGTTGTCGACCAGGCTGCCTGCCGCGGGCCGGTCACGGACAGTATCCATTGGGTACCTCGGTATCAAGAAGGTGCCTTCTTTCCGAAAGGTACCACGGGTGGCCAGAATCGGTGCATGCTCGCAATCACGCAATACGCGTTCGGTGGCCCGGAAGTGCTCCAAGTGGTCGAGGTGGATCGGCCGCGGCCAGGTCCGGGGGAGGTGCTGGTGCGGGTCGCCGCGACCAGCGTCAACGCCGCCGACTGGAAGGTGCGCGCCGGACTGGTCGGGAGGCTCGGCGATCCACCGCTGACGCTGGGGCTCGACGTGTCGGGTGTCGTGGCCGAACTCGGACCCGGTGTGGACCGGTTCGCGGTCGGTGATCCGGTGTACGGCATGGTCTTCGGCGGCGCGAACGCGGAATACGTTGTGGCGCAAGCGCACGCCCTGGCGCCGAAGCCGAGGAACCTCGACCTGGTGCACGCCGCGGCACTGCCGACGGCGGCGCTGACCGCGTGGCAGGCGCTGGCCGCGCTCGGAGCGGGACAACGCCTGCTGGTGCACGCCGCCGCGGGAGGCGTCGGGCATCTGGCGGTGCAGATAGCCCGGCACCGGGGCGCCTACGTGATCGGCACCGCACGCGCGGTCAACCACGAATACCTGCGCGGACTCGGCGCCGACGAGGTGATCGACTACACTGCGGTCGATTTCGGCGCCGCGGTGCGCGACGTCGACGTCGTGCTCGACCTGGTCGGTGGAGCGTACGGTTCTCGCTCGGTCCCGGTGCTCCGGCCCGACGGCAGATTGATCGACACGCAGGGTTCGGATGCGGAAGCCGATCCGCGTTACGAGCGGTTCTATGTCGAACCGTCCGGGGTATCGCTGCGCGAGATCACCACGATGGTCGAGCGCGGTCATCTGCGCGCGACCATCGACCAAGTGCTACCGCTCGCGGATGCCGCGAAGGCGCACGAACTCAGCGAGTCCGGACGGGTGCGCGGCAAGATCGTGCTGGTCGCTTGGAACCCGCCCGCCTGACGGGGCCGGGCCGCGGCCCGCGCGAGCGAGTCAGCGGCGAACGGCGTGCACGACGTCGGCGTGCAGGGCGTCCGCCCGCGCGGTGAGCTCGTCGATCCGCACCAGGACCGCGGCGAACCGGTCGCCCTCGGCGGCGGGCAGCGACGCCACGTTGATCTCGATGTTGAGCTGCGAGGAGGTCGCGGCGGCGCGGCAGGCGTCGGCGGCCGCGCCGATGTCGGTGACGACGTTCGGATTCCCGATCGGGAACAGCTCCGCCGCCAGCGACAGCACCTCGTCCGCCTCGTCGACGACGGCGGCGGGCACGCGGGCGGCCTCGATCAGCGCGTCGTTGATCGCCGCGGTGCGGGCGGCGAGATCCTCCGGGGTGTCCTTGGGCAGCTTGTAGGCGGCGCCGACAGCCGTGAACGCGGCGGCGTCGGCGTCGGCCAGCGCGAGAGCGCGCTCGCGGGCCGCGTCGGCGGCCTCGATGATCCGATCGACCACCGGCCGGTTCTCGGCGTCCTTGGCGCGGGTGGTGTAGCGCGCGACCATCGCGACGAGCGCGGCGGCCTGCGCGGCGTGCAGCGCGGCCACCGCGCCGCCGCCCGGTGCGGGAATCTTGGCGGCCAGATCGCTCAGGTACTGCGCCAGGGCGGCCCCGCCGAAGGACGGCGCAGTTTCCGTGGACGACGAGCTGGTCTGCGACACGAGGGTGTTGCCTTTCGTTTACGGCGAGGATGGTCTACGAGTAGACGCTACCCCGTGCCGCCGGTCGTACGGTCGTGACCACGCCTTGCCGGGCCTTCCCCTGTGGCCGGTGCGCGGCCCGAGCGTACCCGCCGTTATGTTGAGTGCCATGCGCATCGGATTGAGCATCAACTACTCGGGGGGCTTCAAAGAGGCGGCGGCCGAAGTCGCCGACCTCGAGCGGGCGGGCCTGGACATCGTGTTCGTGCCCGAGGCGTACTCGTTCGACGCGGTGAGCGCGCTCGGTTATCTGGCCGCGAAGACCACGCGCCTGCAGTTGGCCTCCGGCATCCTGCAGCTCTACACGCGTACCCCGAGCCTGACCGCCATGACCGCGGCGGGCCTGGACTTCGTCTCCGACGGACGGTACGTGCTCGGGCTGGGCGCGTCGGGTCCGCAGGTGATCGAGGGCTTCCACGGCGTGCCCTATGACGCGCCGATCGGCCGGACCAGGGAACTGGTCGAGATCTGCCGGAAGGTCTGGCGGCGCGAGCGGCTGGAATACCAGGGCAAGTACTACCAGATCCCGCTGCCCGCCGAACGGGGCACCGGTCTCGGCAAGCCGCTCAAGCTGATCAACCACCCGGTGCGTGAGCGCATTCCGGTGCTGCTGGCCGCGCTCGGGCCGAAGAACGTGGAACTGGCCGCCGAGATCGCCGAGGGCTGGCAGCCGATCTTCTTCCTGCCGGAGAAGGCGAAGGATGTGTGGGCGGACTCGCTCACCGCGGGTCTGGCCAAGCGCGACCCCGCCTTGGGCGACCTGGACGTGTACGCGGGTCCGGCCCTGGCCATCGGGGACAACGTCGAACCGCTGCTGCAGTTCGTGAAGCCGCATCTGGCGCTCTACATCGGCGGCATGGGCGCCAAGGGCAAGAACTTCTACCACACCCTGGCCACCAAGTACGGCTACGGCGCCGAGGCCGACCGCATCCAGGAGCTGTACCTGGCGGGGGAGAAGGAGGCCGCGACGAAGGCGGTCCCGGACCAGCTGGTCCGGGACATCTCCCTGGTCGGCTCGGCCGGATACGTCAAGGAGCGGGTCGCGGCCTTCAAGGAAGCCGGCGTGACGGTCCTGAACGTCGTTCCGATGGCGGCCACCGCCGCCGAGCGCGTCAAGCTGATCGAACAGCTGCGCGAACTGGTCTGAGCAAGGCGCTGCCGCCGTCGACGGGTGCGACGGCGGCAGCGGCACGCGTCATCTCTGCCGGAGCGCCGCCAGCGCGGCGTCCAACGTCGAATGCAGCGCGAAGACCTGATCCAGGCTGGTCATCTTCAGTTGCCGACTGGTCGCCGGGCCCTCGGCGACGACGGCGATCGCGGTGGTCGAGCCGGCGCGCTGGTGGGCCGCGACGAGCGTCGCCATGCCCGCCGAGGCGAGGAAGCTGACCGCGGTGAGGTCGATGATCAGGGCCGCGGGCTTGCCGCTGAGAATGGCATCGATCGCATTCTCCAGTGCGGGCGCCGTCGCGAGATCGACCTCGCCGGCCACCGTCAGCACCGTGGCGCCGTCGTGGGCCGCGACCGTGGTGGTCATCGTGTCCGCGAGGGGGTACGCGTCTCCGGAAGTGTTGGTCACAACTTCACAACACACAAATCGCGGCGGATTCGCAACCTTTGGGTGTTCATAGAGCTAACCATACCCCGTTCCGCCGATCGGCCTGCCGAGGCGACGGCTACGGTCGCAGCGCTCGCTCGCACGCCATCAGCTGGGCAGCCCCAGCCGATCGGCGATCGTGCCGAGGATGCGATGCAGGTCGGCACGCTCGGCGGCGGTGAGATCCGTGGTGGTCTCGGCGTCGATCGCCCGCGCGGCGTCGAGGCATTTGCGCAGTAGTGCGCGGCCGTGCGGGGTCAGGTTCAGATTCTGACGGCGGCGATCCTTCGGGTCTCGCAACCGTTCGATGGCCCCGAGGGACTCGAGGTGGTCGGCCAGCGCGACGACCAGACTCGGCGCGACGCGCAGTAGCTGTGCCATCTCCATCTGCGATGTCGGTCCGTTGGCCGCCAACACATTCAACATCCCGGCATGCTTCGGCTTGAGCTCGAGACCCGACACATCGGCGCTGAAGCGGTCGGTCAGGAACGCGCCCAGCAGTCCGAGCCGGAAGCTGAGGGTCTCCGGCAGCTTTTCCGCCTTGACGTTCTTCATGGCGAGCATAATACTGAACCTAAATCAGTCACGGTCTGAATGATTTTTGGAGTGAAAGATGCAGGACGAGAAGCTCAATCGAACCGCGGTCGTTGTCAATGCGATCGGCGCGGCCACCGCCGTGGCATTCAGCGTCGCGGCACTGGTCGATCCGACCGCCGCGATCTCGATCGGCGCGGACTCGCCCGGGATCGATCTGTATGCCCAGGCGTACGCGGCCCGGGCGATCCCGCTGGGTGCCGCACTGCTGTTCAGCCTGGCCGGCCGCCGCAAGAGGGCACTCCTACCGCTGCTCACCGTGTCGGGCGCGGTACAGCTCGGTGACGTCGCCATCGGCGCCGCGCAGGGAATTCCGGGCATGATGGCAGGCGGAAGCGCGCTCGCGCTCGTTCACCTCGCCACCGCGGGGCATTTGGTTCTCCGCAGGAGCCGCTTCGCCACAGCCGCAGCCTGAGCCGAGACTTCGGCGTGAGTCGGACATGCTCGGCGAAGCCGAGGTCGGCGACGACGGAAATCTCGGTTCGGATGGCTCGTGTCAGCAATCTCCGAGGAAACTTCTGTGGCAGGGTGGTCGGCTGTGCAGACAATCCTGATCACGGGGGCGACATCGGGTATCGGGCTGGAGTCGGCTCAGCAGCTGGCGGCGCAAGGGAATCGGCTCGTGTTGGTGGGGCGGAATCCGGAGAAGCTCTCCGCCGCGGCGAAGCTGGTCCGAGGCGCGGGGGCGGCGGGAGTCGACACGCTGGAGTGCGATTTCGCGTCGCAGTCGTCGGTCCGTCAGCTGGCGAAGGAGGTTTCGTCCGCCTACGACCGGCTGGATGTGCTGGCCAACAACGCAGGTGGCTACCACAAGGCCAGGAGCGAGACCGTGGACGGCATCGAGGCCACGTTCGCCGTCAACCATCTCGGTGGTTTCCTGCTCACCGAACTGCTGACGGATCTGATGGTGCGCAGCGCCCCGTCGCGCATCGTGTTCACCTCGTCGGTCATGCAATTCGGCGCCACCATGGATTTCGCCGATCTGGAGTTCCGGGAGAGTTATTCGGGAGAAAGGGCATACAGCCGGTCCAAGCTGGCGAACGTCCTGTACGCCCGGGCGCTGGCGCGGCGTCTGGAGGGAACCGGCGTAACGGTCAACGCCTTTCACCCCGGTGCGGTGGCAACCGGGATCTGGGATTCGATGCCGTGGTTCGGGCAACCCTTCGTGGCGCTCGCCAAGCGATTGTTCATGATCTCCGCCGCGGAAGGAGGACGAGCGCTGACCTACCTGGCCGCCGACCCGGAAGTCGCCGCGGTCAGCGGCTGCTACTTCCAGAACAACCGCGTCAAGGCGCCGTCCCGCCTCGCGCAGGACGACGCACTCGGGCAGCAGTTGTGTGAAGTCAGCGCCGCTCTGGTCGGACTCACCGGGTAGGCGCACACGACCAGCGACACCGTTATCGCTGAGCAACACGACAATCGACGCCGACTGAAGCGGAAGGCAGGGGAGCATGATCCGTACTCGTTTCGAGTCGATCGGCGCGTACACGCCGACGACTGTCCGCTCCACCGAGGATCTGATCGCCGAGCTGGCCGTGCCGCGGTCGCTGGACCTGGAGCGCATCACCGGGATCAAGAATCGTCGTGTCTACGACTCGGATCCGGACCGGTACGAATCGTCCTTCGAGCTGGCGTTGCACGCGATCGAGGACTGTCTGTGGCATTCCGGGTATCGCGCCGACGAATTGGACGTCGTCATCTCGGCCTCCATCACGCGTACTCGCGGCGCGGGAATCTTCTGCTACGCACCGTCTTTCGCGCTCATGCTCGGCAATGCGATCGGCGCGAACGCGGCTCGGCACTTCGATGTCTCCAATGCCTGCGCCGGGATGATCACCGGAGTGATGGTGCTCGATCGCATGATCAAGGCCGGTGCGGTGCGCAACGGCCTGGTGGTCAGCGGCGAGCAGATCACGCCGATCGCCGAGACGGCGCTGCGCGAGATCAGCCGCCCCTACGACCCGCAATTCGCGGCGTTGACGGTCGGTGACGCCGCGGTCGCGGTTGTGCTCGACGACCGGGGCGACGACGAGGACGAACTGCACTATGTCGAGCTGATGACCGCGGCCGACGGCGCCGAGCACTGCATCGGAATGCCCAGCGACCGCACCGGCGGCATCGCGATGTACACCGACAACCGCGCCATGCAGAACGAAGCCCGGTATCGGCAGGGCATCGACCGTATGGCCGACTTCCTCGCCGAGACCGGACGCACCTGGGAGAGCGAGAAATACGACTACTGGATCCATCATCAATTCAGCGCGCCGGCCATCGAGTACATCTCGGACCTGACCGAACGGCATTTCGGCACGCCGATGCCGCAGGCCCTCAACGTGCTGCACGACTACGGCAATACCGCTTCGACCTCTCACTTCCTGGTCCTGCACGAGCATCTCGCACAACAGAAGGTTCCGAAGGGATCCAAGATTCTGATGATCCCCGCGGCATCGGGCATCGTCTCCGGGTATCTCGCCGCGACCATCTCGCGTTTGGCGGCATGAGCATGGCGACGACGATCGTCTCGGCCGCGACGAACCGCGACCTCGACACCGGCAGCTACCTCGAACTGGCCACTCGCGCGGCACTGGCCTGCGTCGAGCGCTCGGAGGTCGGCCTGCACGAGATCGGGATGCTGATCAACGGGGGCGTCTTCCGGGACAGCAATATCTCCGAGCCGGCGGTGTCGGCCCTCATCCAGAAGCGGATCGGCCTCGGGCTCACGTATGCGGCCGGGCGCGTCCCGGTTCTGTCCTTCGACCTGATGCACGGGGCCTGCGGCCTGCTGCACGCCATCGCGACCGCCGACACCTTCCTCGCCACCGGCACGGTTCGGTACGCGTTGCTCGTCGCGGGCGACACCCACCCCTCGACCGAGCGCCACGTCGCCGATTTCCCCTACAGCGCCAGCGGCGCCGCCCTGTTGCTCGGAACCTCGCCTGCCACAGGAGGATTCGGGCGGCTGCACACGCGCGACACCACCGGCCCGGTCGGCCCCATCGCCTGGGTGCCGCTGAACGATGTCGGCGCCGACGGTCGCAGCGCGATCCGCGTTCGTACCGGTGCGGAGGACCGGGTGGATTCGGCGGCCGAGGTGGTGCGTGCCTGTCTGGACTCCGAAGGGCTCGACGGCCGCCACTTCGCCGAAGGACACGCGCTGCTGCTGGCGCCCGACCAGGCCGCCGACTTCCGCGTCCGCTTGGCCGGCGCGCTCGCCATTCCGTCGCGGTCGGTCGTCGGTTTCGACGCCTCGATCGGAGATCCCTACACCGCGGGGCCGGTACACGCCTACCTCCATGCGCGGGAAACGGGCCTGCTCGACACCGCGCGCATAGTGGTCTTCCTGGCAGTGGACGGAGCATCGGCAGCCTGTCTGACCTACAGACCGCGGTCGGCGTCGCCCACGTGCGGCGAATCGGGCGGTGGAACCGCGCAGGCCGGGACACCGACCGGCTCCGGTACCGAGCCGGTTGTAGTCGCTCGGCAGTAGGACGCACATGAGCGGGTGCCGCGCCGAGCAGCGTTCGAGCGTGGGCGACGGTCGCATCCGATGCGCGGGTGTCCATGCCGTGGACGCGAGGGCGCGAACCGCTACATCCGAGGCTCGCGACGCTCGTGGGCCGCGACGGGCTCACGAATCCGCCATGCGGTGCGTCGGTGCGGCCGTCACTCCAGCCGACAGCAGTTTCTCGGCCAGCGTGCGGGCGCGGTGCGCGAGCTCGGGCGGGTCGAGTATCTCGAAGTCGTGCCCCAGCAACAGCACATGCATGAGCACGAAGTCCAGGCTGTGGTCGGCTCCGCTGCGGACCTCGCAACGCCCGCTGCCGCACGGCCGTACGACGGCCGCCGACGCCGGAATCTGCGCGCGCACCGTGTCGGCGGAGGCGTGCACGAGGAATCGGGCCCGCAGTGGGTAGACCCGGTTCGCCACGCCTTCCTGCACGTAGGCCGCCGCCTCGGGCGCCGCGCGTGGTCGGAAGCGCCACGTCCGCGCGGCCACCTCGGTCATCCGGTCGACACGGAAGCTGCGCCAGTCCGCACGATCGAGGTCGAAGGCCAGCAGGTACCAGCGCCGGTCGGAGGCGACCAAGCGGTAGGGCTCGACCCGCCGCCGGCGCACCCGGTCTCCGGCGGGATAGTCGAAACCGGCCTCGACCTCGTCGCGGCAGGCTCTGGCCAGCGTCATCAGCACGTCGGGGTCGACCGGCGGGTGACCTCCGCCGAAGGACTCCACCGAGCCGGAGAGTGCCTGCACTTCGTGCCGCAAACGGGTGGGCAGCACCCGGTCGAGTTTGGCCAGCGCCCGGAGCGCGACATCCCCGGCGCCCGCGACCGCGGCGCCCGCGCCGCCGAGGAGCGAGACCGCGGTGACGATCGCTTCCTCGTCGTCGAGCAGCAGCGGCGGCAGCTCCTGTCCCCGGCCGAGCTGATAGCCGCCGCCGACGCCGTGACAGGCGTGCACCGGATAGCCGAGCGTACGCAGGCGCTCGACATCGCGCCGTACCGTGCGCGGCGTGACGCCCAGCCGCTCCGCGAGCTCGCGCGCGGTCCAGACCTGGCGTTGCTGCAGCAGTCCGAGCAGGGTCAGCACCCGCTCGGTCGTGCCCCGCTCGGTACCGCTCGCCGCTTCCATGTCGCTCAGCCTGCCAGAAATAGCGGACCGATTCTGTCCGCTAGGGGTGCCAGGGTGGGCGGCATGAACGCAGACGCACTCGACTGGAACAGGACACTGCGCGAGCAGTGGGAAGCCCACTGGAACGATCAGCTACGCGACCGGCTCCACGGTCTCACCGACGACGAGTACTTCTGGTCTCCGGTACCGGACGCCTGGAGCGTGCGACCGCGCGGCAGTTCGACGGCGCCCGTGCAGGCGGGGGCCGGGGACTTCACGATCGACTACGCCTTCCCGAATCCGGTCCCCGCGCCGTTCACCACGATCGCCTGGCGGCTCGGTCACGTCATCGTCGGCGTGCTCGCCGCGCGCAACGCGACCCATTTCGGCGCGCCGGCGGCCGCGTACGAAACATGGGAATACGCGGGCGACGCGGCCACGGCGCTCGACCAGCTCGAAGCCCAGCTCGACGTCTGGCTGACCGGAGTGCGTGGTCTCGGCGACGCCGGACTCCGGGTCCCGATCGGCCCGAACGAGCCCTTCCCCGAGGCGCCCATGGCCGATCTGGTGCTGCACATCCACCGTGAGCTGATCCACCACCTGTCCGAGGTCTGCCTGATCCGCGACCTCTATACGCACTCCGAGGCTGTCAGGAAACCCATGATCACGAAGACGACCCACCTCGACCCCGAAGAACTGCATCACAACCCGGCCTTCACACAGGGCGTGATCGCGCCCGCTGCCCAGACGGTCTATGTCGGCGGTCAGCTCGGCACCGACAGCACGGGAGAACTGCTGGACGGCTTGGAAGCGCAGACCATCCAGGCCATGCGCAACGTACTGACCGTGCTGGCGTCTGCGAATACCGGTCCCGAACACGTCGTCAAACTCACGATCTACCTTGTCGCCGGGGCCGACGCACAGGCGGGATACGCGGCGGCGCGAAAAGTGTGGGGCGACCACCGCACCGCCATCACGGTCGTCTCCACCGCGGGACACGCTCGCCCCGGCGCGCTGGTGGAGATCGATGCGATAGCGACCATCCCCGAATAGCCGCGCCTGTGGCCGATTCGCCGTGCGGTCGGGCATCGCCGCGCGGTCTCGGGTGCCGAACCGGGTCGGGCCGGTTCGGAGAGATGGGCCGCTTCGCGGACTCCGGCGTTCAGCGGTGCGCCGCGCGGTCGGCGCTGATCTGGGAGGCGACGATGCGGACCAGATCGCCCAGTGCGATCTCCACGTCCGCGAGGTGCAGGCCCCAGGTCGCGTCCGGGACGGCGTACAGCTCGGCGCTGCCGGGTTCCGGCGTCGCCAGTAGCGCCGTCGCGTCGCCGTCGCGGACGCATTGGAGCCGGTACTTCTCGGCGGGGACCAGCCACGGAGTCGGCGCGGCGACGGCGGACGGCCCGTGGCGCAGCGCCAGTTCGGCGGCGAGTGGGCTGGGCACGGGACCGGTGCGGAGCACGGTGGCCGCGGTGCGGGACTCGTTGCCGCTCAACGAAGTCGGATTGGTGCAGGCGACCTCGTAGTCCGGGCCGTACGGACGCGGCAGCGGCTCAGGGGTCGTCGGGTTGCGGCCGAATCGGCTGTCCGGGGGCGGGGTCGCGCCGAAGGTCTGCCAGGCCAGGACGCACCGTGTCTGCTGTTCGCCGCGGCACAGCGGAAGGTGCTGGAAGTCGCCGCCGACGTCACCGTTCTTCGGCACCACCACATTGCCACCCAGCAGGATCGCCGACAGGATCCGCTCGCGCACCGCCTTTTGCGGGTCGATCTCCTCCCGGATCAGTTGGCGCAGCATGCGCGCACCCTGCGAATGCCCGAGAAGGACGATCGGCCTTCCGCTTTCGCGCTCCGCGAGGAACTGCCGCCACGCGCGCAGGACGTCCTCGTACGCGATACGCGCCATCTCGGCGCGCTCGTCGGGGGAGTACGCCCGTTCCCGCGCCAGCGCGGTGAGGGTCCGCTGCCGGTACACCGGCGCGAAGACCTGACAGACCTGGGAGAATCGGGCGGCCTGCTGTTCGGCCACCGCCCGCACCTCTCGGGTCACCGCAGTGTCGGAGTTGGGTGTGGGCTCCAACGACACCGTCGGATACACATAGAAGCAGTCCACCCCGGAATCCTCAGCAGGCGTAGGGTCTTCCCGCACATCGGGTTGCCCCGCCTGCCGCACCGTGGTCGCCGAGCTGCCTCGGCAGGGGTCGTCCGCTCGATCCGGCCTGCACAACCACACGACACCGGTGTCACCGGCCGGGTCCGCCACCGCGCCGACCGACGATCCCGCCAGCACTCCGACTCCGCACACGACGGATGCGACCACCCGCCGCCACCGACTGTCCCGCATAGCGCATACCTCGCTTTTCCGCGCCCGACCGTTGAGGACGGCCTCGCCACACCGGGATCGGCCGTTCGGTCACCTTCGACGGCGTCAGCCTAATGGCGAACGCGTCGGTTCACGCACGCATCACCTCGGACGGCGGAGATCTCGCTCGCCGTGGCGGATGGCTCCGACAGCGGTCAGGCCCGCCGGGTAAGTCGGCCGCCGCCGTTGCGGAAACGCGCTCGGCCGTCACGGATGTCGTGGAAGGAGACGAGCAGCAGTCGCAGGTATCCGTCGAACGTCTCGAACGGGTATCCGGCGGGCGCGAAAAGGCCGGGCCGGATCGGCACGTACCGTTGCGGAGGGGCGGTGGTCGTGCCCCCGGCGAACTCGGTGAAGATCCGCTCCTGCGATGCGTCCGCCGGTTCGTAGGTCACGCGCTCCTCGAGTTGGCCGTCGACGACGCCGACCTCGACGCGCAGCTGATCGGAACGGTAGGTGCCCACGTAGGGTGTGAGATCGATGTCCTGCGCCGATTCGGTGATCAGGGTGGGGATCCGAACGCCGAGGTGTTCGCTCAGCAGCCAGCGCAGGATCTGGTCGTGCAGCATGATCGCCCCCGGGGTGTTGCCGAAGGCGGTGAACACGAGGTCGTGCTCGGGCACGACGCACAGAATGGACACGCCGCCGGGTGACGCGCCCGACATCGCGAGGACGATCGTGTCGCCGAACGGATACCGCACCCAACCCAGGCCCATCGGGGGGACGTTCGGGGTGGCCATGTCGTGCGAGACCTGTTGCATCAGTGCGGTCGACCCGGCCGAGAGGACGCGCGTTCCGGAAGGGGACACACCGCCCGCGAGATGGATGCGTCCGAAGGCGAGCAGGTCGGCGACGGTGCCGATCGGCGTGCCGCCGGCCGGTCCCCAGGTGTCGGGCAGTGTGAACATTCCGGTGGGCTCGGCCGCCATGGTCTCGGGGTCCGGGAAGTGCCCGATGGCGGTGCTGCGCAGGATCGCCCGTTCGGCCGACGTGCTGGAGTCGGTCATGCCGACAGGTGCGTAGACATCGCGCTCGAGCAGGTCGGGGAAGGACAGACCGGTCACCACCTCCAGCAGGCGGCCCGCGACGATCATGCCGCCGTTGGAGTAGCTGAGCTGCTCGCCGGGCTCGAACAGGACACCGCAATTGCGCGCGAGACCCTCGACATAAGTTTTCAGGGAGTCGCGCCCTTTCGCATCGGGGAAGAACAAGTCCGCATCGATGCCGTTGGTATGCGAAATGAGGTGGCGAACCAGGATCTTCTCCGCGGCGCCCGGCGCGGTCAGGGCGAACTCGGGCAGGTACCGCACCACCGGCGCGTCCAGATCGAGCAGCCCGCGCTCGACCTGTTGGAGGACCAGCGTGGTGGTCAGCACCTTGGTCACCGAGCCGAAGAGGAACCCGGTGTCCGCGCGCATCGGCGCCCCGGTGGCGACGTTCGCGGTGCCGTGGGCGACGACGATCTGCTCGCCCGCACGGTAGACGCCCGCGACGAATCCGGGGACTTCGTTGGACAGGCAGTAGGCGGCGATCTGCTCGCGAATCCGGGCTTCGGCGGTGTGCAGTGCGTTGTTGTTCATGCCGACCACCGTCCAACCTTGCCCCAGGGGCAAGGTCAAGCCCGTGCGACGGAGTCCATTCCCGCCTCGGCCTTACGTGGCGGCGTGGCGGGGTGCGGGGCGCAGATGGCGAGGCGCTCGCGCCGGTGGTCGACGTAATCGACGACATGTGCGCCGTGTCGAAACCGAACGCCGCCAACGTAGACGTGCGTGTCGTGGCGCATCTGGTGCGGGCGCAGTGTTGCACATCCAGAAGAATGTCCATCAACATGATCCGGGCGACAGGCTGCTCATATGGAGCTATTTCCTGCTGATATCCAAGTTGCCGGTCCGCATCTCTCGATACCCCTTCCGTATATGGAAGAATATCGACTAACATACGGCGCGGATCTCGTTGACTGGCGCGTGCGGCCGGACGCCGCTTCCGGTGGTGTCCGATGCGTGTGCGGAGGCGTGGATCGAATCGAAAGGATGCATCGACGCATGCTCAAGAAGCTGGACCGAATACTCGGTTACGAGATGAAGGTCTCCGAGTTCCTCGGCACTCTCATCATCATTGGCGTTCCCTACGGCCTGGCCGGGGTGATCTGGACGCTCACGCACACCGGTCATCTGCGCGATATGCACGGCATCGATCTGCTGATGTCGTTCCTGGGATCGATCGTGTGCTGGCCCGTGCTGACCTTCTCGAATGTGTGCATGACCTGATGATGGCTTTGGTGTGGCTCATCGACGTTCTCGTGATCGTGGTCAAGGTCCTCGGTGGGCGGATGAAGGTCAATCCCGTGCTCCGCTTCGGGCTGTGGGTGGCCGTACTCGGTCTTTTCCTGGCCGGCTGCGCGGTGCTCGCCGCACTCGCGGTGCTGCTGCAACGTTGGCTGGAGGCCATCGCCTAGCGGCTTCGCTGACTCGGCTCTGGTCGTCCGAGTGCAGAATAGAGGATTACTTACCATCGGGAGTCGCTTTCCGAAGTGGTCATCTATGTGCAGTGGTCGCACGTATGCGCAGGATAAAGGCGGTATCTGCCGAGGTCCTTGATATGGACCGTGTGCTTCGGCGGATGCTGATGACTGGAATAATGAATCACTTGTAACTTGTCTGACGTCTGTGAGGTGTGCAACACTTCACCCGCTCCGCGCCATCGAAGGGGCGGCCGCCGGCGCGGTGGACGAGAAATCGGAAAGGAACGGCTACCGGTGACTGCCTCGTTGCGAACGCCAGCCGACAAGCAACCGCCACTGGAACCGGGCGAGCTCGGGAAGATGATCGACAGCGCTTCGGGCTTGTGGCGGCGCCACCCCCAGCGGTCGCTGGAAACACTGGGCAGGCAGGTCACTCTGGGCCGCGAAGCCTTCGTCCAGCTGTTCGTCTCACTGGTGCGGGCACGATTCCCGTACCGGGAATTCATCAAGCAGTGCGCCTTCATGGCCAACGTGTCGGCGGCGCCGACGGTATTCGTGGCCATCCCGATCGCCGTCGTGGTATCCATCCAGGTCGGCGCGCTCGTGAATCAAGTCGGCGCAACGACATTCATCGGCGCGGTCGCCGGATTGGGCATCATCCGCCAGGGCGCTCCGCTGGTGTCGGCGTTGATGGTCGCCGGTGCGGTCGGTTCGGCGATCTGTGCCGATCTGGGATCGCGAACCATCCGGGAAGAGATCGACGCGATGATGGTGATGGGCGTCGATCCGGTACGCCGCCTGGTCGCGCCCCGGCTCGCGGCGGCGGTGCTGGTGAGCGTCCTGCTCTGCGGATTCGTCGTGTTCGTCGGATTCGCCACCGCGTACATGTTCAACGTGTACGCCCAATCCGGTACGCCGGGCTCGTTCATCAGCTCGTTCGCGTCCTTCGCGGTGGCGAACGATCTGATCATCGCCTTGGTCAAGGCCGCGATCTTCGGTGTGCTGACCGCGGTCATCGCCTGTGATATCGGCTTGCACGCGCACGGCGGCCCTGGCGGTGTCGCGAACGCGGTGAACTCGGCGGTGGTCAGCTCGGCGCTGATGTTGTTCGCCACCAACATCATTCTCACTCAGCTGTACAACACGCTCTTTCCGGCGAAGGTGGTGTGAGCATGGCGAGCAGCTACACACCTCCGGCGCTGCGGCCCCTGCATGCCGCCGGGAAAGTCGCGCTGGCGCCTGTGCACGCCAATCGGCGTGTGGGGCATCAGGCCATCACGTTCTTCCAGGCGCTGATCGCCATCCCGTTCGTCCTGAAGCACTATCGCCGTGAGGTGGCTCGGCTGACGGCCGATGTCGGCTGGGGCAACGGCTCGCTCATCGTGGGCGGCGGCACGATCGGTGTGGTCGTCATCCTGTGCGCGTTCGGCGGCATCATCGTCGGCATGGAGTCGTTCACGGCTCTTAATCTGCTGACGATGTCTCCGCTCACCGGAGCGATCTCCGGATTCGCGACCACTCGCGAACTCGCGCCGATCCTCGCGACCTTGGCTTTCGCCATCCAGGCGGGATGCCGGTTCACCGCTCAACTGGGCTCGATGCGCATCTCCGAGGAGATCGACGCGCTGGAATCCATCGCCATCCGCCCGCTGCCGTATCTGATCAGCACCCGCATGATCGCCGCGACCCTGACCATCATCCCGCTCTACAGCATCGGGCTCGCCACCGCCTACCTGGCCACCAAGATCACGGTGCTGTTCTTGGGCGGCACGGCGGCGGGCACCTACGATCACTACTTCTTCCAGTTCCTGATCGGCCCGGACGTCTTCTTCTCGCTGCTCAAAGTAGTGGTGTTCGTGCTGCTTTCGACGTTCATCCAGTGTTACCACGGCTACGTCGCCACCGGTGGCCCGGAAGGCGTCGGGGTCGCGGCCGGGCGCGCCATCAAGATGGTGATCGTCGTGATGGTGTTCGCGAATCTCTTTCTCACGCTGACGATCTGGGGCATCGATCCCGGATTCCGGATCTCGGGGTAAGGCCGACGATGATTCTTGACCCCAGTGGTCGCGGACCGACCGCGAGACAGCTCACCCTCGCCGGGTTGGCGGTGCTGACGACGGTCGCGGTCCTGCTGTACCTGCTCGCGCTGCGCTACACCGGCTACTTCGAGGACAAGGTCCCGGTGACCGTGGAGCTCACCAGCACCGGCGACGGCTTGCCCGGGCGGGCGGACGTCAAATTCCGCGGCATGGTCGTCGGCCGGGTGGCCGCGGTGGACGTGGTGGCCCGCGGCGCCCGGCAGCAGGCGCGCGTGGATCTGAAACCGGGTGTCGCCTCGACCATTCCGGTGAACGTGACGGCCAGGGTGATCCCGAACAACCTGTTCGGCGTCACGGCGATCGAATTCGTCGACAACGGCCCTGAACCGGAAACGCTGCGCGCAGGCGCCACCATCGCGGAGGACACCAGCAGCGAGACGGTGGCGTTGCAGACGACGTTGAATGTGCTGCGGAACGTGCTCGAGAACATCCAACCGGAGAAATTGGGCCGGGTGCTGGCCACTCTCGCGGCCGCGCTGGATCCCGCGGCGCGTGCGCCCGGCTCGACGGTGGAGCGCCTGGACAACTGGCTGACCGAAATTCGGGCGACGCCCGGCATCGACGCGCTGCTCGGTGACCTCGGGCGGGCATCGATCGCGTTGAGCCAGTCGGCTCCCGAACTGGTCGGGGTGCTGTCGGAGTCGGTGACCACCGCCCGCACGCTGGCCGAACGACGGTCGAAGCTCATCGACTTGCTGGCCACCGGTAACGCGACGGTCGACTCGGTCAACGCACTGTTCGCCCGCAACCCCGACGCGGGCAAGTTCCTCGTGTCCGGTCTGGACGACCTGTTCGGCGGGTTGGCCAAGGATCCCGAGGCCATTCCGTACACGGCCGCGAATCTGAACGTGGCCCTGCGACGGCTGGCGACCACGTTCCACTTCGGTCCGTCCAAACAGATGGTGTGGCAGATGGATGTCTCGTTCACGCCGTTCCAGCAGTACACGGCGAAGGACTGCCCGCACTACGGCGACCAGTACGGTCCCCGCTGCGGAGGCGCCACGGTGCCCGAGGTGGCGCCGGAGCAGAACTACCCGCCGCAGCTGATGCCGAAGTGGCTCGACGCGGCGGGGCCCGCACCCGTACCGGTCGCGCCCGCGCCGCTGGGCGCGATGGGGCTGGTGCTGCCGGGCCTGCCCGCGATTCCCGGTCTCCCGTTCATCCCGGGTCTGCCGTCCGTCCCCGGCCTTTCGCCGAGCGCCGTGGCACCCGGCGAGCCCGGCCCGCAGAGTCCGGGCCCCGAGGCGCGGCCCATCGCGCTGCGCGGTTCCGACGCCGTGGCGGCGATCGTGGGAGGGCGGCCGACCGTGGCCCAGTACCTGCTGCTGACTCCGGTGCTGGCGGGCGGATCGGTCACCGTGACCGCCGCCGACGAGGGAGGGGCGCGCCGATGAGATCAGGCAAGGCGCTGGCGGGATTCAGCTTGTTCGCGGTGCTGGCGATCGCGCTCACCGTCACCATCTGGTCCACGTTGCAGCGGTCGGTCACCGGGGATACCCAGCGCTACTCGGCGGTCTTCTCCGACGTGCTCGGCCTGCGCGTCGGGGACGACGTACGCATGGCAGGCGTGCGGGTCGGTCGCGTGGACAAGATCGACTTCACCGACGGCTACCGCGCCGAGGTGGAGTTCCGGATCGATGCGCGCCAGCATCTCACCACCACGACGAAGGCGCTGGTGCGCTACCAGAATCTGATCGGTCAGCGCTATATCGCCCTGGCGCCGGGCAAGGAAGCCGGCGCCGTCGTCGCGGCGGGCGCGCGGATTCCGCTGGAGCGAACCGAACCGTCGTTCGACGTGTCCGCGTTGTTGTCCGGCTTCGAGCCGTTGTTCAGCGTGCTGCAACCCGATCAGGTCAATTCCCTGTCCGAGACGTTGATCCAGGCCCTGCAAGGCAACCAGGTGTCGCTCAGCAGCCTGATCACCCAAGCCGCGGATCTGGCGGGCACTTTCGGGCAGCGGGACAAGATCCTGGGGGAGGTCCTGAGCAACCTGAGCTCCGTGATCGGCGGCCTGGCCAATCGCAGCGGCGAGCTGGAGACGCTGCTCACCCAGGCCAGGGCGCTGGTCGAGGCGCTCTACTCGCAAGGCGAGAGTCTGAAGCAGTCGGTGGACCGCGTCGCGCACACGACCGACTCGCTGACCCAGCTGATCATGCAGGTCAAGCCAGGTTTGTCGAAGGCGCAGAACGATGCCACCACAGGTGTGGCGTTGCTGCTGCTCAACGGCGCTTCCTTGGACCGGGCTGCGGTCGAACTGCCCGCCGTACTCAACGGTGTCGCGCGCTTCACCAGCAACGGCGCCTACGGCAACGCGTATTTGTGCAGCCTCGACGTGTCGTTGTGGGGCGTGCTGTTGCCTCCTGGACTGTTCTCCCAGGTGGGCGGCAACTCGCATTCGGAGGTGTGCCGATGAGCAAGCGCATTCCGTGGCCGGGATTCCTGCGGAACCGGTATCTGCGACTCGGCCTGGTCGCCGCCGCGACGGTGGCCGCTCTGTTGATCGGCTCCAGTGTCCTGACCCAGGCCCGGTTGGGCGACAAGACGATTCACGCCGAATTCGCCCAGGCCGCAGGTTTGCGTCCCGGCGCGACGGTGGATGTGTCGGGAATCGAAGTGGGTGCGGTGCGCGCGGTCCGGCTCGAAGGCACCAAGGTCGTGGTCGATCTCAAAGTGCGTCGCGATCTCCGTCTCGGCCCCGACGCGCGTGCGGCGATCAAGATGTCGACGATTCTCGGCCGCCTGCACGTGGACCTGGTGCCAGGAGACGGAAAGGGCCTGCCGGGCAATCGCATCCGCATCGAGAACACGTCGGTGCCGTACAACCTGAGCAAGGTCATCCAGGACCCGAAGTACAAGAACTCCTTCGAACGCATCGAACGCCTCGATCCGCAGAAGCTACGCCAGGCGCTCGACCTGGTCGACCAGCAGATGGGGGATTCCCCGCAGCTGGCGGTCCAGGCGCTCGACAGCATCGGCGCGCTCGCCAAGGTCGTGACCGATCGCCGCGACGAAGTGGACTCGCTGCTGAAGAGCATGGACCAGGTGTCCCAGCTGGTCTCGGACAACCAGAACAGCGTGCTGTTGCTGCTGACCCGCGGCGAGGCGATCGGCAACGCCGTCCAGCAGCGACAGGAGCTGTTGAAACAGTTGCTCGACAACGTCGCGGCCCTGTCGAGATTGCTCCAGGAGATGGGTCTGGAGAACAACGGCCAGCTCGGGCCGCTGATCCACGACCTGAACACCATGTCCGAGGGATTGGTCAAGAACCGCGACAATCTGGACCGGCTCTACGAGAACATGCCGATCGCTCTGCGGCAGTTCAACAACGCCGTCGGCAACGGTCCGTACGGCGACGTCTGGGCGCCGTGGTTCTTCCCGGACAACTGGCTGTGCTTCGCTCGAGCCGTACAGGGGTGCAATTGATGAGAACACGACGATTCGCGCAGCTCGGCGTGCTGATCGTGGCCGCGCTGGTCACCGCGAGCTGCGCGCTCGTACCGGACAGCCTGACCGCGCTGCCGCGGCAGTACCTCGGCGAGCGCATCCGCATCAGCGCCGATTTCGAGAACGTCGCCGGGCTGTACGCGGGCAACGAGGTCGCGGTGCTGGGCGTTCCGGTCGGCCGGGTCGACACCGTGGAGGCCAAGGGCAGCTACGTCCAGGTCACCATGAGCCTGGAACAGGGAACCAAGGTCCCGGCCGATGCCATCGCCGCCTTGGTGTCGCCGCAGCTGATCACCAATCGGCATGTCGAACTCGCCCCCGCGTACAGCGGGGACGGGCCGCTGCTCACCGACGGGACGCACATCCCGCTGGCCAGGACGCGCACACCGGTCGAACTCGACCGCATCCTGCAGAATTTCGACCAGCTCGGCGCCGCGCTCAAAGGCGACGACCGGAACGGTCCGATGGCCAGCCGTGTCCTGTTCCCGCTCTTGGACGGCAACGGCGACAGACTGCGCGCGACCCTGGACGCGCTGTCCTCGGCGTTCGAGGTGACCTTCGCCAACAAGGACCAGATCTCGAACACGATCATCAAACTCAACGAGATCACGCAGATCATCGCCCAGAACGACCAGACGGTACGTGATTTCAGCGGCCGCCTCACCGAACTGGTGCAGCTGATGGGCGACCAGGCGCCCGGTCTGCAGGCGGTGCTGCGGCAGTTGGACCAGTTCGTCGCCAACACCGCCACGCTGGTCGGCGAGAACTCCGATCAGCTCGCCGGTGCGCTGGAGCGATTCACGACCATCACCGAACAGATGCGGGCCAACGCCCGCGGTCTCACCGAGATCGTCGACGTCGGGCCGTTGCTGTTCGAGAACTTGTCCAACGCGGTCAGCCGGGAGCACCAAGCGCTGCGCCTGCACGCGCTGACCGACAAGGTCCTGCTCGACAACGAGGTCGTGTCCCAGTTCTGCGAACGCGTCCAGATGCGCCTGGATGGCTGCCGCACCGGGAAAATCCAGGACTTCGGGCCCGACTTCGGCCTCACCGCGGCACTACTGGGGATTTCGAAATGACCGGAACGAACCCGCTTCGACGCACCGCGGTGGCGGCGGCGTTGGTCGCGGTCATGGGCACCGCGACCGGCTGCGGCGTGACGGTGGCGAATCTGCCGATGCCCAAACCGGGTATCGGAGCCCCCGGCTACACCATTCGCGCGGCCTTCCGTGACGCGCTCAATCTGCCCGATCACGCGCACGTGAAGATCGGTGGCACCGATATCGGCGTCGTCACCGCGATCAGCACGACCAACTTCATCGCGGAGGTGGAAATGCTGATCAGGGAGGACATCCAGCTGCCACGCGGTACCACCGCGGAGTTGCGTCAGGCGACGCCGCTCGGCGACATCTTCGTCGCGATGACGTTGCCCGCGGCCACATCCGGCGGCGAGAATCTGCGCGCCGGTGACGTCATCGGAACCGAGCACACGTCGGCGGCCGCGTCCGTCGAGCAGCTGATGATGTCGGTCTCGATGTTGATCAACGGCGGCGGCATCAACCAGGCCGCGAAGATCACCTCCGAGATGGATTCGATGTTCGCGGGCCGCGCGCCACAACTCGCGCACCTGCTCAGCGAACTGACCGGTGTCATCGCCGCGCTGAATCAGCGCACCGGCGACATCGACAGCGTCCTGACCGGCCTCAACGTGCTCACCGGTGAATTGGCCAGGCGGAAGGCCGAGTTGGGCGACGCCGCGGATACCTTCCCCGGGCTGCTGGCTCTGCTCGCGGAGAACAACCAGTCCATCGTGGACCTGCTCGACAAAGTCTCGACCACGATGACCGCGCTCGGCGATTTCACCGAGACGACCGGCCCGCAGGCGGTCAGCTTGTTCGACAGCATCCAGCGGTTGATGGCGGGTTTCACCCAGATGGGCGACGACCTGGACGGAACGTTGAACGGCCTGCACACCATCTATCCCTCGCTGATGGCGAGCCTCGACGGGCCCGCCCTGGCCGTCGCCGCGACGGTGTCCTACCTCAGCGTCGGGGCCTTGACCGATCCCAGCGGCAGCAGGCTGCCCGAGATCGGCGACGTGCCCGCGTTCATCGGCAGCTTGGCGCAGGTGATCGAGAAGGTGATCGGCCGGGTCACCAGCCCGCCACAGCAACCTCAGCAGCCCCAGCAAGGAGGAGAGCGATGAATCCCCCCTTGTGGCGATGGCTGGTCCGCCGCCGTGTCGCGGTGGCGAACTTCGGATTGATCGTGGTGCTGATCCTCGGCGCGGCCTATCTCGGCGCCGAAGTCCTGCGGTTCGATCCGCTACGCGACGACTACACGGTGACTGTGGAGTTGCAGTCGTCCGGTGGCTTGTCGGCGGGCAACGACGTCACCTTCCGCGGCACCAGGGTCGGCAAGGTCCGCGAGGTGAAAGTCGCGGGCAGCGGCGTCGCGGCCGTGGCCGAGATCGACTCCGCTGCCGAGATTCCCGTGGGCGGCACGGTCGCCGTCGGCCGGTTGTCGGCGGCGGGCGAGCAGTACCTGGACTTCCGCCCGGATTCCGACACCGGCCCCTACCTCACCGACGGCGCGCTGGTGGAACGCTCCCAGACGACCGTGCCGGTGAGCGTGCAGTCGGTGCTGACCGATCTCAGCGGCTTCATCGGGGGATTGAACCCGGACCGGTTGAACGTGATCGTCGACGAACTCGACAAGGCGCTGGCCGGAGGCCCCGACCAGTTGCGCAACATGGTGTCGGGCATCAGTCGCGCCATGGCCGGGCTGACCGACCTGCTGCCGCAGACACGTCAGCTGATCGAAAACCTCGAAGTGATCGCGGAGACGACCTCGCATGCGCAACCGGACCTCGCGACACTCACGCGCACGGGCGGCGTGCTGTTCGAGCAGCTGACCGCGGCGGATCTGGAAGTACGTCACCTCCTGGACGAAGGGCCCGCCCAGCTCGGCACGCTCGGCGGCTTCGTGTCCCGCACCCAGGATCCCATCACGAACCTGGTGACGAACTTCGTCGCGATCACCAAGGCGGCCAAGCTGCGCGCCCCGGCGATCGCGGCACTGTTCCCCGCGTTGCGGGTCGGCTCGGAGGCGCTGGGCATACCCGCCCACGACAACGCCTTCTACACCCTGGTCGACATCTGGCCGCGCCCCACATGCGAATACGACACCATCCCGGTGGTGCCCACGGACAAGATGACCGACACCCGAGTCCGGCTCTACAACTACTGCGTCACCAACGATCCCGCCCTGCAGGTGCGTGGTTCGGCGAACGCGCCGCGTCCCGGCATTCCGGACAACGGGGCCGCCCGGCCGCCCGGTGTCCATGGCGACGAACTGTCCCGCCCGGTCCCCGGCAACTAGGAGATTTCCGATGAAGAATGAAGACGTCGATCCGCCCGCCGAAACCGGCTCGCGCGCAACGCAAGCGGATGAGAAGGACGCCGAGTCCGTGCGCACCGGCTCCGCGGGCACGACTGCGCCGGACGCGAATCCCGCCGGAACCGGCACAGCGAAATCCGGTGATCGGTGGCGCTGGCTGCGCGGTCTGCCGATCCGCCGTCCCGGTCCGATCGCCCTGCGTTCGGCGGCCGCGATCCTCGTGGGTGTGTCGGTGGCGTCGGCCGGTTACTGGTACGTCCAGGATCACAACAGCAAGAATCTGCTGGCGGCACAGGAAGACGCACGCGCCGCGGCCTGCAGGTACGCGCCCGTCCTGGCGAACTACGACTCGAAGAATCTCGACGCCTACTTCGCCGCCGTCAGCGACGGCGCCACCGGCGACTGGAAGAAACAATTCGAGTCCACCAGCACGGAGCTGCGTGCGGTGCTCGGCGAAGGCCAGGTCACTTCGGCCACGCGCGACGTGCAGTGCGCGATTCGCGCCGGTGACGAACACTCCGCCGAAGCGATCGTGGTCATCGGCCAGACCATCACCAGTCTCGGCACCAAGGGCAAGCCCGCGCCGGGGCAATTGTCGATGGTGATGCGCTTGGAGAAGGTCGGGGACAGGTGGCTGGTGAACAAGGTCAACTCGCCGTTGACATTACCCGCGCAACCGTGACGCCGGTGCCGTGAAAAGCGCGAGAACAGAATCCGCCGAGCCCGGCTCGGAACGGGTGGTGCGCAGGCGCCCGCGCAACCGGCGGGTGCAGATCGCGGCCACGTCCGCCGCCGCGTTCGGGGCCCTCGGCTATCACGGCGTCAGCATGGAGGAGATCGCGGCCAAGGTCGGGATCAGCTCCGCGGCGCTGTATCGCCACTACCCCAGCAAGTATTCGCTGTTCCGCGAAGAGTTGCTCCGCTTGGGCCAGATCACCGTCGACGCGGTGACACTTCCCGCCGAGGCCGAGAGCTGGAGCGCCGAGGCTCGATTGCGATACGTCATCGATGCCTTGATCGCCCAGGCCGTCACCAATCGCCCGACCGTGACTCTGGCGCGCTGGGAAGGCCGCTATCTGGATGACGAAGACGGCAAGACCCTCACCGATCAATTCGCGACCTCGATCACCGCGCTTCGCCGGCTGATCGCTGCGGTGCGCCCAGGGTTGAGCAAGCGAGACGAATTCGTCCGTGCGGTGGCGATACTCAGCATCGTCAGCAGCATCGGTGATCACCACGCCGCCCTGCCGACGAAATCCCTCGCGGCCCTGCTGGCCTCCGCCTGTTGGACGGCGGTGCACGCGGTGTTGCCGACTTTCGCCGAATCCCCCGTCGCGCAGCCGTCGACGGACCCGCCGACCCCTTTCAAACATCAGTTGTTGCTGGCGAAAGCCGTGGAACTGTTCCATGAGCGCGGATATCCGAATGTCAGCGTCGAGGACATCGCCGCCGCGGCGGACCTGGCCGCCGCGTCCGCGGTCTACCGCTACTACCGCAGCAAAAGCGACCTGTTGACCGCCGCTTTCCGTCGCGCCGCCGACCAGGTGGCGGACGCCATCGGTCCCGTCATCGCGTCTTCGGCCACTCCCTCCGCGGCGCTGACAGAATTGATCGAACTCTACGTCGCGGGCTCCTTCGCCGAGCGGGAACTGACATTCGTCTACTACACGGAGTTCTCGCACGTCCCGGCCGAAGACCGAGTCGTGTTGCGCAACATTCAGCGTCTGTCGGTGGCCGAGTGGGGCAAGCTGCTGGTCGCCGTGCGCTCCGATCTCTCCGCAGCGCAAGCGCGAATTCTCGTGCACGCCGCGTTCGGTCTGGTCGTCGACCTCGGCAGGGCCCTCGGCGACGGCGGGCACGGCTGTCCGCAGGATGCCGTGGCGCGCTTGATGCGGGTCATCTTGTTCGATACGGCGACACGACCGCCCGGCGTGCGGAAATGAGCGACCTGGCACGGCGGCCATTCCGACGGCCTGGCGATCGGTGCGAGACTCAGAACATAGGACCACATATGATTCTATGCGCCCAGTAAATATCGCCTTGGTTCCTAGTTTTATTGCGTCAGTAACTGGGAGTCGAGTAGAATCATCAGTAACATAAGCACGGGTGACCGGTCCAGGTCATCGAACGCAGGAGAGTCCGATGCCCGCCGATGTTCTCGTGGAGGAGCGACCGAAGTGGGAACGCGCCGGAGTCGGGCGTACCCCGGCTTCGGAGTCCGCGGGGTGGCGCGACACGGTCGGGTCCGGACCGTCGACCGTCAGTCAGGTGCTGGGAGCGGAGTTGACCGTGTTCGAGTTCCTCGTCGTGCTCTCCGCCGCCGGGCTGGTGTTCGGCGGTGTCCGGCTGACGTCGGCGCGACTGGTTCGCCTGGTCGCGCGACGTATGAACGCAGATGGAAGGACATCCCGATGACCGCAGTCGCTCATCAACCCGATCGCGAACACAGTGCGTCGCTGACGAAGGACCGCACCCGCATCGGTATCAGCGTCACGCATCGGCCGTACACCAAGCGGCCGATCAAACTCACCGACGCTCTGGACTTCTGGTCCTTCGCCGGCGCCGCGGCCAACGTCGTCATGCAGATGGCCCGGCCGGGCGTCGGCTACGGCGTGGCCGAAAGCAAGGTGGAGTCCGGCTCGCTGATGAAGCACCCGTGGAAACGGGCGCGTACGACCACGCAATATCTCGCGGTCGCCATCCTCGGTACCGACGAAGAGCGCAAGGCATATCGCGAAGCGGTGAATGTGGCGCACCGGCAGGTGCATTCGGCCCCGGGCGCCGCCGTGAAGTACAACGCCTTCGACCGCAACCTCCAACTGTGGGTCGCCGCCTGCCTTTACATCGGTTTCGAGGATACCTACCAGCTGTTACACGGTAGAATGAACGACGAGCAGGCCGAAGCGTTCTACACCTCGTCCTCCACTCTGGGCACCACCTTGCAGGTCACGGAGGACATGTGGCCCGCCACCCGCGCGGAATTCGACGAATATTGGAACACCGCGTGCGAGCAAGTCGTGCTGGACGACTACGTCCGAGGCTACCTCGAGAGCCTGCTGAATCTTCGCATGATCCACTGGTACCTGCGGCTGCCTTTCCGGAACCTGCTCCGGTTCCTCACCATCGGATTCCTGGCCCCGATTTTCCGGGAACAGCTCCGGGTCGAGTGGACCGACGCCGACCAGCGGAGGTTCGAGAACCTGTTCGTATTCGTTTCCTTTGTCAACCGCTTCATTCCGCGCTTCGTGCGGCACGGCGGATCGCACGCGCTGATGGTCGATCTGCGTCGGCGAATCCGCAAGCAGAAGAACCTCATATGAGTCCGAACAAGTTGCTCGTTGAACCATTCCGCCCCCGCGGAACCCGGGTTTGGTGATTTCGCGTACAGCCCGGTACATTCGTCTTGTCAAACTACCGAGCGATCGGTGGATAGGCGCGAATACCCCCGAGCGAGCCCCGAACCGATGTATACCGGTTCGGGGCTCGGTTGGTTTGTCCGCGCTTTCCCGTCAATCCGGCCGTAGTGCGGCCCCGCGGTCGGCGGCAAGAAAATCGCTGAGCAGCGACACCAGTTCCGTCGGTGCGTGCAGCGGGATGATGTGCCCGCAACCCGGAATCTCATGGTGGATCAGCACATCGGTGATGGGAGCCAATTGCCGGGCCAGCGCGTCACCCACCGGGTGTGCGCCGACGGCCATGGTCGGCACCGTGAGCCGTACGGTGGCCGCCGCGTCGTGTATCTGCCGGGCGCTGGCCGGCATCGCACGGTAGTAGGAGAACGCGCATCGCAGCGCCTCCGGGTTGCCGTAGGCCTCGACGAAGGCGTCCCGAATCGGCCCGGGGACACCGTGGCCCAAAGTGCCCGCGTCCAGAAACCAGTCGATATACGCCGCCTCGTTTCCGGCGACGACCTTCTCCGCGAGGCCCGGCACCGCATGGAACCCGAACCACCAGGGCGGCCCGGCGGACAGGAAATCCTCGGCGCCGGGCAGCGTGCCCAGCAGCGATTCCATCAGCACCAGTCGCCGCACCCGGTGCTGGTGCCGCATGGCCAGCAGAAAGGCGGGTGGCGTGCCCGCGTCGATTCCGACCACCGCCGCGGTCGGCTCGCCGAGCGCGTCCAGCAGTCCTGCGGCGTCGACGGCCAGATTCCCCGCGTCGTAGCCGTCGGCCGCGCGCGTGCTCGCCCCGAGGCCGCGCAGGTCCGGTGCGATCACTCGGTGCCCTCGCGCGAG
Organism: Nocardia sp. NPDC004168; assembly: GCF_040610355.1. Classification (NCBI taxonomy): domain Bacteria; kingdom Bacillati; phylum Actinomycetota; class Actinomycetes; order Mycobacteriales; family Nocardiaceae; genus Nocardia; species Nocardia sp. NPDC004168. Next base: position 39,438 of record NZ_JBEXME010000013.1, read on the forward strand.
CGGCCCGATCACCTCGGACCACAGCTGCCAGGTGTGCGGGAACCCGTGCAACAACAGGACCGCGGGCCCACGTCCGGCGATCGCGACATTCACCTCGATGCCATTGGTCGCGATGCGGCGCAACGAGATCTCGGAAGACAAGGTGGTCATCACCTACTCCTGGTCACTATTGGTTATCAGGTGACCGTAGGTAAGCTGAGCGGCGCTGCCAAGACCGCACCTTCGAATCAGGTGGTGAGCCCGAGGTGACTACCGATCCCCTGCGTAAGCACGTCGAAGCCGCCGGTGACCTGTTCGATCCCGCCTGTCCGACCCGGCGGCTGCCCGACCGCATCGGCACGAAATGGGTCTCCATGGTGGTGAAACTGCTCGCCGAGGCCGCGCCCGGCGAGATTCGCTTCGCCGAACTCCAGCGCCGCATGCCCGGTGTCTCGCAGAAGATGCTCTCCGTGACACTCCGGAATCTGACCGGGGACGGCCTGGTCGCACGGCGCGTGGAACCCACCGTGCCGCCGCGTGTACTACCGGCTCACCGAACTCGGTCTGTCGCTGGAAGTTCCGCTGGCGGCGCTACGCGCGTGGGCCGAAGCGCACATGGCCGAGATCGACCACGGCCGTCCGGACAACCACTGACACGACGGGGGAGCCGAGACCCCGACGACATCGGGTCAAGAGCAGCCCTGCACACGACGTTCGTCCGCGGTGAGCAGCACGTGGTCGAAGCGCGTGCGGGTCTGCACATCCGCACCGCCGAAATCGATCAGCGCGGCCACGAGTTCCTCGGCCAGAACACGCAGTTTCGTATTCGTCTCTTGTGATCGCCAGGTGAGCACACGGAATGCCTGATCGGCCGAAATCCCGTACACCAGCATCAAGGCGCCCTTCGCCTGCTCGATCACTTCGCGGGCGGCGACCATCTCCGGCAGCGTGGCGTCGATGATCTCCTGGCGCTCCTCGTCGACGGTGTCGGTGACATCGATGTAGTACCCCGCCGTGCCGACCACCGCACCGGTGGCGTCACGCATCTGATCGCCGACGACCAGCACGTGGTGCGTCACTCCCACGGTATCGACGATGCGGTGGCGGCCGCTGAACGGCAGCCCGGTCCGCACCGCCGTCGCCAAAGTGTCGGCGACCTCCGCTCGGTCGTCCGGATGCTTGTGCGCCAGGACCAGTTCCGTCGTCGGTGTCACCTCACCCGGTGCGTACCCGTGCAGGGCCGCGACCTCCTCCGACCATTCCCAGCGTTGATCGGCGAACCAGAATTGGAAACTTCCCGTTCTTTTGGAGACGGGGACCGTGGGCACGGCCCCCGATGGCGCATTGTCGTTCACTGGTCCGGCATTCCCCGCCGCGTAATGGGTATGCGTGTGTACCGCGCAGGCGTGAACCGCCTCACGACGCCGCGACGCATCCGCGGGCGGCCGGGCGTCACAGCTGTGGAAGCGCCTGCGCGACCATCGTGCCCTGGTGCGGGAAGACCGACCATGCGCGTCGTGGCTCCGGCAGCAGGCACACTGTGCGAGGCATTCGCGAATGTCACAGTGGCGTGGTCTGCTCCGTCTGCTCGGAGAGAACGCGGGGCGTGAGCGGCGAAGCAAGGAGCGGGAAGTGGACCATCTGCCGTCGCCGCTCCGGCTGGCCTGTACCGTGCCGGTCGCGGTGGCCGCGATGGTGTGGGTGATCATGCCGCTGCTGTCCCGGTGGTTCGCAGGGTGGTTGTCCCGCTGAGGATGTCGGTACCCATCGTCCGAATGTGATCGGCGCGCTTGTCGCTGCGGAATTATGCTGGGGCCGTGCGGATCAGACTGCGGCGTCGGGTGTACCTGGGCGCCGAGTACGCGACACTGTTCTTCGGCGGAGCGACCGTCTACAACGCGGTGTCGCGCGGCAAGTCGCCGATTCCCGCACTGCTCGCGCTGGCCGCGGGCGCGGCGGTCTATCTGCGGCGTTCCTCCGATTTCGATCGCGCCGCGTTCTGGCGCAGCGAGGCACTGTGCGCCCAGGCGCGGTCGATGGCGGCGGGCGCGGCAGCGAGCGCGGTGGCGCTCACCGCGGCGGTCGCGGTGGTGCGGCGGGAGGATCTGTTCGATCTGCCCCGGCGGAATCCCGGGATATGGCTCGCGGTGACGGTGCTGTATCCCGTGCTGAGCGTGTACCCGCAGGAATTGATCTTCCGATCGTTCCTGTTCCACCGGTACGCGCCCGTCTTCGGGGAAGGCGCGGGGTTGGTGATCGCGAGCGCGGCCGCGTTCGGCTTCGTGCACATCGTCTTCGGCAGCTGGTTCTCGGTCGCCGCCAGCGGCGTCGGTGGCTGGATCTTCGCCTCGCGGTACTCGCGGACCCGGTCGCTGTTCACCGCGTCGGTGGAGCACTCGGTGTACGGAATCCTCGTGTTCACGGTCGGTCTGGGCAGGCACTTCTATCACGGCGCCGTGCAGGCGGCCCCCACCCGGATGATCGCGGCGACGCCGGCGTGACACGGCGCGAGCTTCGGCGTCGATGACGCGGGTATCCGCCGCCCTGTGGTGGATACTCTGCGACGGGCGGTGAGCACGCCTCTGCTGTACTTCTTCATTCTCGGTGACATCCTGGGCGCGGGCGTCTACGTGCTGGTCGGCAACATAGCGCGGGAGTCCGGTGGTGCGATCTGGTTACCGCTTCTGGTGGCCCTCGGTATGTCCTGCCTCACTGCCGGTTCCTATGCCGAGTTGGCGACGAAGTATCCCAAGGCGGGCGGCTCGGCCCACTACGCTCGCCGTGCGCTCGGGTCGGCCGCGGGATCGCTCGTCGGCTTCTGCATGCTCGCGGCCGGTGTGGTGTCGGTGGCCGCGCTGAGCAGGGCGTTCGCCGCGGACTACCTCCGCGCCTTGGTCACATTGCCGACCGCGCTGGTCGTGGTGGTGTTCATCGGCGCGTTGGCGCTGCTCAACATCTATGGCATCAAGGAGTCGCTCGGCGCCAACGTGGCCGCGACCGTGGTCGAACTCGGCGGGCTCGTCGTGGTCATCGGGCTCGGCGCGTGGGTGATCGTTCGGGGAGACGCCGAACCGGCCCGGCTCGCCGAGGTGGGGACCGAACAGCACGGCGTCGTCGGCGCGACCCTGGCGGGCGCGGTGCTGGCCTTCTACTCTTTCGTCGGGTTCGAGACCTCGGTGAATCTGGCGGAGGAAGTCGCCGAGCCGCGCAGGTCCTATCCGCGCGCGCTGTTCGGGGCGCTGCTTACCGCCGGTGGCGTGTACCTGCTGATCGGCTTCGTGGCCGGCGCGGCGGTGCCCACCGATCGGCTGGCGAATTCGAGCGGTCCGCTGCTGGAGGTGGTGCGCCTGGCCGGTGGCGTCCCGGACGAGTTGTTCGCCGTGGTCGCCCTGGTGGCCGTCGCGAACGGGGCGCTGCTGACCGGCATCATGTCCTCGCGGCTGGCCTACGGCATGGCTCGCGAGGAGCTGCTTCCGCGCGCGCTGGGCCGGATTCTGCCGGGCCGCCGGACGCCGTGGGTGGCGATCGCCGTGACCGCGGCGGCGTCGTTGTCGCTCTCGCTGACCGGCGAGGTGGCCTCCCTCGCCGAGACATTGGTGTTGTTGCTGCTGGTCGTTTTCGCGGCGGTCAATGCGTCGGTGCTGATCCTGCGGCGGGAGCCCGACGTGGCCGAGCATTTTCGCGTGCCACGCGTCGTGCCTTGGCTGGGACTGGCCTCCTGTCTGTTCCTGTTCACCCGGATCGACGGGGTCGTGTGGTTGCGGGGTTGCATTCTGATCGGCATCGGATTGCTGTTCGCCGCCGTGAACGCGGTTCGCGCGCATCGGTCCCAGCCGGACGGCCATAACGCTTTCTCGGCCGGGCGCGGCGCATGACGATTCGCTCTCCATTGCGCGGCGACACGGACAGGTCGTTGCACCTGGATGCGCCCGGTGGTACTTCTTCACGGCGCCACAGCGCCGATCGCAGTACGGAGATTCGGATCGGTACCCCCTGAACTCGCCCCTGTCCCGGAGGTTCCACGCGATGACTTATCCAGTGCACGGCGGCTCCTCGCTCCGCAGCAGACTCCGCGGCTACACCCCGCGGCGGTACAACCGGCTCCCGGCGGCGCATCGCGTTCTCGCCGTCCCGAATCGTCCCAGCGAATGGCATCCGGGGATGCTGTGGTGGGATGCGAGCACAGTGCGCGTGACGTACCCACGGCCGGAGGCCACGGGGCGTTGGAACACCGTGCCGCACCTCGTGTTACCGGTCGACCACGGGCGTCTGGCCTTCTGTATCTCGTCGCATTCCAGCGAGGCTCGGCATCTGGCCCGCGAACCTCGGGTCATCGTGCAGGCCGCGGACTGGCGAGGTGCGCCGGCTCTCGGGTCGCGGCAGCATCAGGGCACGGCCGAATTGCTTCGTACCGGGCCACTGTTCCACCAGGTGCGGACCGGTATGCAGACCAAATACGGACGATGGCTCGGTCTGGCGCGTCTGGGCCACAGACTGGCCATGGGCGCGGCGCCCTACGGCGACATCGTGGTCGTCGTCACCGTGAGCGAGAACTCGCTGCTCGGTACGTGACCTCACCCCTCGGGAGTTCCGCGGTCCGGCGGTGACATCGCGCGAAGCCGATCCGAGAGCGGTTCGCTCGAACTGGACACGTGCACAGAGCGCTGTCCATACGATGGGGTCGTCGTGTCGCGGAAAGCGTGACGCACCGAGACCGGCGGAGGTCGGCGTGAAGGTTCATGTGCAGGTCACCGGAGCGCCACCGCACGTCGCGGCCGACGCGCGAGCGCTGGCCGAGACCGGGGCCGACGGCCTGTTCACCTTCGAGGGCCCGCACGACGTGTTCTTTCCCCTCGTCGTCGCAGCCGGAGTGACATCCCTGGAACTGATGACGAACGTGGCGATCGCCGGGCCGCGTAGCCCGATGCATCTGGCCCACGCTGCCTACGATCTGCGACTCTACAGCGAGGGACGGTTCCGGCTCGGGTTGGGCTCGCAGATCCGCGCCCATATCGAGAAGCGCTACGGCAGCAGTTGGGGCGCGCCCGCGGAGCGCACCGCGGAGAGCGTGGCGGCGGTGAAAGCGATCCTCGCCGCGTGGGAAGGGCGGGGCCCGTTGAACTTTCGCGGCAAGTACTACACGCACACGCTGATGCCGCCCACCTTCGATCCCGGGCCGAACCCGTTCGGTCCGCCTCCGGTGCTGATGGGCGCGCTCGGACCGGTGATGACGCGCAAGGCCGCGGAGGTCGCCGACGGACTGCTGGTGATGCCGTTCAACAGCGGTCGCCATTTCACCGAGCGCACACTGCCCGCCGTCGCCGAGGGCCTGCGCCGGGCCGGGCGGACCGCGGACGGATTCCCGGTGATCGCTCAAGTCATGGTCGCGCTCGGGCGCACCGAGGAAGCTCTGACCGCCGCGATGGGCGGCGTGGGCTCGCTGATCGCGTTCTACGGGTCCACGCCCGCGTATCGTCCGGTCCTCGAAGTCGAGGGATGGGCGGCGCTGCATCCCAAACTCAACGCGCTGTCCAAGACGGGCGATTTCGCCGAGATGCGGGCGGCGGTCACCGACGAGATGGTGCGCACGATCGGGGTGGCAGGCACACCGGAAGAGTGTGCGGCGCAGATCAGCGCCCGCTTCGGCGCCGGGATCGAAGAGGTGTGCTGCTACTTCCCCGGTTACACACCGGATGCGGCGGACGTCGCAGACTTGGTGCAAGCATTGCACCGGAGCGGTGAGGTGCGCCCGTCGCTCGACGCGGCCCAGGGCCGACAGCGAAGTTAGCAACCGCGGACCACCGGGTCATCCGTTCGGCGCACGATGCGCGAAAGAGTGGTGACCCGGGCGAAGGTGGCTTTGACTGCACGAATGCCTGTTCCACCCCATGCTCGCGGCTATGACGACTTCGGCGGCTCCGTCGGCCGCACCACGGCAGATTCGACACCGGAGTGGAGCTATCCGCCCACCGCTCCCGAGGGAGCTCCGAACATCGTCGTGGTGCTGATCGACGACATGGGGTACAGCGACATCGGCCCGTTCGGCTCCGAGATCGAGACGCCGACGCTGGACCGCCTGGCCGCCGACGGTCTCCGGCTGACCAACTACCACACCACTCCGCTGTGCTCGCCGTCGCGCGCGTCGCTGCTGACCGGCATCAACGCCCACCGCGCCGGCTTCGGCTTCGTCGCCAACGCCGATCCCGGATATCCGGGGCTGCGCCTGGAACTGGCGGACGACGTGCTGACACTGCCGGAGATCCTGCGCGGCAACGGTTACGCCACCTATGCCGTCGGCAAATGGCACCTGGTGCGCGACGCCACGATGAACCCGGCCGCGCACCGGGATTCCTGGCCGACCCAGCGCGGCTTCGACCGCTACTACGGCTCGCTCGAGGGCCTCAACTCCTTCTACTACCCGAACCAGCTGGTGTCGGACTCCTCGGTCGTCGACATCGAGGAGTACCCGGAGGGGTACTACCTCACCGACGATCTGACCGACAAGGCCATCGCCTACATCAAGGATCTGCGCGCGCACGACGCCACCAAGCCGTTCTTCTTGTACTTCGCGCACGTCGCCATGCACGGTCCGTTGCAGGCCAAGCCCGCGGACCTGGCCAAATACCGCGGCCGCTACGCGAAGGGGTGGGACGATCTGCGCAGGAGCCGGTTCGCCGCCCAACTCGCCCAGGGCCTCTTTCCCGCGGGCACGCAGCAGAAGCCCCGCAACACCGAGCCGGGTTACGAAGCGGCGGAGTGGGATTCGCTGACTCCCGCACAGCAGCGGCGATTCGCGCGGTACATGGAGGTGTACGCGGGCATGGTCGACAGCATCGACCAGAGCCTGGGGCGCCTCGTCGACACGCTCGAACAACTCGGCGAGCTCGACAACACCATCGTGGTGTTCACCTCGGACAACGGCGGCACCGCCGAGGGCGGGCCGGAAGGCACCCGCACCTACTTCGCGGAGTTCGCCCACATCACCGATCCGGACTGGATCGGCGACGTCCCGCACGACGAGGAGCTGATCGGCACCGCGAAGCTGGGTGTCCACTATCCGCGCGGGTGGGGCCAGGCGTCCAATACGCCGTTCCGCTTCTACAAGGGCCAGACCTTCGCGGGCGGCGTACGCGTGCCGTTCGTGATCTCCTGGCCCAAGGGGCTGCCGCGCGGCGCGGGCGACAACGGCATCCGGCACGAGTACACCTACGTCACCGATCTCGCGCCGACCTTGCTGGAACTGGCCGGATTGCGGCGGCCGGGCGTACGCAACGGGCTGCCCGCCAAGGAGTTCGACGGCGTCTCGGCCGTGCGGACGCTGCGTGACCCCCATGCGGTGTCCGAGCACACCGAGCAGTACTCGGAGATGGTCGGCAATCGCGGCTTCTATCGCGACGGATGGAAACTGCTGTCGCTGTACGAGCCCGGGACCGATATCGATGAGCCGAGATGGCAGCTGTTCGACGTTCGCGCCGATCCGACGGAGCTGCACGATCTTTCCGAGCGGTTCCCGGAGAAGGTCGCGGAACTGGCCGCCGCATGGGACGAATCCGCCTGGGCGAATACCGTGTTCCCCTTGCTCACGCGCCAGGATCTGGCACGGCGGCGGCCGGAGGAGGATCGATTCTCCGCGCCGGTCCGGCTGCTGCCGGGCACCCCGACCCTGGAGCGGTATCGCTCGCAGCGACTGATCGCCTATCGGGACTTCGTCATCGAGGCGGAACTCGCCGGGTACGCGTCCGGCGACGAAGGGGTTCTCGTCGCGCACGGCGACCCGCTGGGCGGCTATGTGCTCTACCTCGAGAACGGCCGGGTGACGTTCGGTGTCAACAGCTACGGCCGCTACGACAGCGTCACCACGCGCACCCTCGCGGAAGGAACGCGGCACATCACCGTGCGCGCCACGGTGCGGCCCCGGCTGCGGTGGGATTTCGTCATCGAGCTCGATGGCGTCCAGGTCGCGCGGCTGGTGGATCGAGTCCAGCTGGTCGGTATGTCACCGTGGACCGGGATTTCCGTCGGCGTCGACGCTCGCGGTCCGGTGGCGTGGGAACTGCGCGAACGCCGCGGCACTTTCCGCTACACCGGCGCGCTGCGAGCTGTCACCTACACGCCCGGTCCGATCCAGGTGCCGCGCCGGACCATCGAGGCGGTGGAGCGCGAGGCGGAGTTCGTCGCCGAATGAACCTTTGTGACCGGGCGTTGGTGCACCGGTTCGATCAACTGGCAGCGGCGAGCATGTGCTCGGGGAAGGTGGGTGCATTCGGAGGGGATCGAGCGCACCCACCCTCGCGCCTCGGCGACAGCTGAGCAGCGGGCACAGCCGACGCGGGCAGCGTCGGGACTGACCGACGGAAACGAATGCGAAAACCCCCGGAAACCCCGACCCGTCACCGACCTTAACGCCGTCGGCCCGACAATGACAGAGAAACGCTTGCCTGAAACGGTTTTCAGGCGACTTCAGGCTGTCTTAAGCCAACGCTTGCGAAGGTGATCGTCGTCTTCGAGATGACGATTCCCGCAGTAGGTTTTCCTATGAAAGTCGCTATTCGCCGCGTACTTCCCGGTCGGCGCGGGCTGCTCGCGGCCGCCGTCGACGCGAACAGCGGGGCCGTGCTGGGCACGGTGCGGCAGGACTGACGGACATGGTTGTGCGCAAGATCGCCACGATATCGACGCTCGCTGTCGCGATTGCCTGCGTTCCGGCCGGAAACGTAGGCGCCGCACCACCGGAAGCCGGTGGGCAAGCCGTGAACTACACCGCGACCGCTTCCGCCGAGAGCGTGGTCGTCCGGATCGACTCCGGCTCGCTGCAGGCCGAGAACGGAGTGTTCGCGATCGCGGCGAACGACGGCACCGTGCTCGCGGGCACGCCGCTGCAATTCCGGGTCGACGACTTCGTTTTCCCGATCGCGGCCGACATCGGCGGCCGGACCGCCACGCTCACACCGTTGTTCGACCTCGAGCACGCGGCGTACCGCCCGGTCGCCCTGCCGTTCGAGGACTCGGCGCGTTGGCGCACGCCGTATGAGCGGGAGGTCGCGGCATTCACCCGGCTGAAGGACACCATCGCGACGGGCGCCGCGATCGGCACCGTCGCCGGTGGCCTCGGTGGCGGCCTGGTCGGCTGCGTGCTCGGCGGCATCGCGGGAGCGACCGTCGCGGCCGCGACGATCGTCGGCATGTTCGGCCCGTTCATCCCGGCCGCCGCCGTCGGCTGTCTGGGCGGAATCCTGGCCGTGGGGGCTCTGGGCACACTCGCCGGTCAGCTTTTCGTCACCGCGCCGATCGCCGTCGCCGCTCTGGTGCAGTACTTCACCACCGTCAACCAGCCCTTCGTCCCGTCGGCCCCGTAACTCTCCGGCTGGATCACCGAACACGTGCCGCGCCGGGTCGTCCTGCCGGGTCCCGGCGCCTCGAACTGTTTCGCCCGTCCAGGACAGGGCAGCTATGTGATGTGAGCATGCGATTGCGTCGTAGCCGACCGTACGACGGCGGACTCCGACGCGTCCGGCGTGGACGCGGGTTCGGCTATCGCACCGTGCACGGCGAACCGGTGCGGGACGACGCGACACTGGAGCGCGTCCGCGGGTTGGCGATTCCGCCGGCCTGGCGAAAGGTGTGGATCTGCGCGCAGGAGAACGGTCACATCCAAGCCGTCGGCGTCGATGCCGCGGGCCGCCGCCAGTACCTGTACCACGAGCAGTGGCGCAAGGAGCGAGACGAGGAGAAGTTCGACCGGGTCCTGGCCTTGGCGGGCCGCCTGCCGGAGGTCCGCGCGCAGGTCCGGGAGGATCTGGCCCTGCGCGGCTCGGCCCGGCGGCGGGTGGAAGCGGTGGCCATCGATCTGGTGGATCGCGGAGTGTTCCGGGTCGGGGGCGAGGAGTACGCCGAGGAGCACGGCACCCGGGGAGTCGCGACATTGCTGCGCGAGCAGGTCCGGGTGTCGGGGGAGCAGATGCTCTTCGACTATCGCGCCAAGGGCGGTATCCGGCGACGAGTGAGCGTCCGAGACCCATTGCTGGCCAAAGCCGTTCGATCACTGCAGCGCGGCAGGACGGAATCCGATCGGCTCTTGGTGTACCGGGACGGCGACCGCTACGGCGAACTGCGCGCCGACGACATCAACGCGCGCTTCCAAGAACTCGCCGCCTGCGAGTGCAGCGTCAAAGACCTGCGCACCTGGCAGGCGACCGTCCTGGCCGCGGCCGCGCTCGGTTCGATGGAACGGCCGTCGAACCTCCGTGCGCGCAAGCGTGCGGTCCGGGAGGTCATGGACGAGGTCGCAGCCGCACTCGGCAATACCCCGGCCGTCGCCCAGGCGTCCTATGTCGATCCACGGGTGGTGACCGCCTTCGAGAACGGTACGACCGTCGCCGCGGCGCTGCGGCGCGCGAAGCGGGCCGGATCCGCCGACGCGGAGCGGGCGGTCATCGACAGCGCCGTCATCCGCATGCTGCGCCGGACACGGTGATACCGAGGTACCGGGAATGTGGCCGCCACCCGGTCTCGCTCATCGCTCGTCGAGTGAGGGCAGGACGGTCTCGCGCATGATCAACAAGACGGCCGCGGCGACGGGGATGGCCAGCAACGCCCCGATGATCCCGAGCAACGCGCCACCGAGCAGCACCGCCACCACGGTCACGAGCGCGGGTACGTGCACCGCGCGGCCGATGATGCGTGGCACCAGAACGTAGTCCTCGAACAGGCGCAACGCGATGAAGAACGCGACGGTCGCCACCGCGACCGGCAGGGAGACGGTCAACGCGACCAGCGCGACGATCACCCCGGCGAGCGTCGAACCGACGATCGGGATCAGGTCGAGCACAGCTACCAGCACCGCCAGCAGCAGTGGGTACGGCACGTCGAAGATGAGCAGCCAGATGCCGGTCAGGACGGCGGTGATCAGCGAGATGACCAGGTTGCCCAGGATGTAGCCGCCGACCTTGGCGAAGATCTCGTCGCCGATCAGAATGGCGCGGGAGCGGCGCGAGTGGGGGAAGAGCCGGTAGACCGAAGCGCGCACGCGAGTGAAGTTCGCCATGAAGTAGGCGGTCAGCACCGCGATGATGACCGTGCTGCTGAGAATCGAGAACACCGCGCGCCCGGCGTCCAGCACCCCGGTGGTCAAGCCGGAGGAGTCCGATTCGAGTGTTCGCCGCAGCCGGTCTTGCAGGTGGAATCGCTGGTCGAGGCTACCGATGTAGGGATAGCGGTCGGCCAGATGAGTGACGTAATCGGGCGCGTTGTGCGCGAGCGCCTCACCCTGCGTGACCAGCGGTGGTATCGCCGCGGCGAGGAATCCGGCGAACAGGCCGAGCCCGACCAGGTAGACGGTCGTCACCGCGGCCCAGCGCGGGAACCGGGGCCGTACCAGCCGGGACACCAACGGCTCCATCCCGACGGCCAGGAACAACGCCACCACGATCAGGATCAGCGTCTGGCCCGCCGCGAGCACGGTGCGAATGGCGGCGTAGGTCACCGCGACACCGGCGGCTCCGGTCATCCCGATCATGAACGGCGAGCGCCGATCGAAGGGACGCCCGGGTCGGCCCAGGGGGAACTCCGCACTGCGCGCACGGGCGGCTTCGGCCTCGGCGGCGACGATCGGACCGGATTCGTCGGTGCCGTGGGGTTGTGCGATGTCGCCGCTGTGTCCGCTGTCCGCGGCATCGGGGGCGGGATGTTCTTCGTCGGGAGTGTCTCTTTCGGACATACCTTCCGTCCGATCCGTGGGTGTGCTGGCCCGGTATGGCAGTGCGCGATTTACCCGCTGTACGGCCGCCCAAACACGGCGTCCGGAGCGGTGATGGCCGGTCTACGCGCCGAGGGTGTCGCACCGGCGCGGAATCGCACCGCGGCGACGGCACGCCCGCACGTCATCGGGGGTCCGCGGCCCGATGGAATCGACACCGTCGGGTCGTTCGATCGGCACCAGCTGATCCCGCGCGTTCCCAGCCGTCGGCGAACACCGTGCACATCCGAAGCGGCACCCGAAAAGCGGCCTAAGCCACCGCTATAGCGCGGCCTGTCACCGCATCGAGCTGCCGGAATACAAGCTGCACAGTCGGTTTCCGCATTCTCGCGTGCCCTCATCCGCCCGAATCAGCAACGTCGCAGCCATCGGCAGCCGATACTGGTGAACAGCCCGTGCACACTCGCGGTGATCCCTACGAGCCGATCCATCAGCGACGCTCCGAGAATCGACAGGATCCGGCGATGCCCAAGATCGCAAACCTGAACCCGCTGCCGATGGCCGACATCGGAGGGTCGGATCTGTTCATCCCCTTCCGCATGCCGAGCGGTGAGATCGGGTACCTGCTCGGTGACACGTTCTCCGGCGCCGAACCCGCGGTGGGAGGGCCGAATTGGCGTTCCCCGATGCTGTTGCGCAGCGGCACCCACGACATGTCCGCACCGATAGAATTCCGATCGGCGGCGCGGGATGCCCGGCAACTCTGGGACTACCCGCACGACAATCCCCAGTACTCCACGGTTCTGCCCTGCGACGCCATCACCATCGGCAGCCGGATCTATCTGTGGGTGATGGTCACCCAGGGATTGGCGAACGAGCGGTGGTGCGAGATCCGGTATTCCGACGACAACGGCGAGAGCTGGACCGATACCGCCGTGCGGTGGTCGACCAGCGCCTACGGCGGTAAACGCACGATGATCTCGTGGGAACGCGGTGGCGACGGCTACGTCTACGTCATCTCCACCGGCGGACTGGCCAGGAACAAGAACATGCTGCTGTGGCGAGTACGCGAGAGCCATGCCGCGCTCATCGACCCGGCGGCCTGGCAAGGATGGGGCTGGAACGGACAGGATTGGGGCTGGGGCCGGGATCCGGGCGGCGATCCGCGTTTCGGCATCCTGGCCGACGACACGAAACTGGGCGAGATCGGATTGCGGCGGATCCAAGGGAATTGGGTGATGTCGGGATTCGACGCCGGGGCCTACGGTGCCTTCGTCAAGGTGGCCAGGAGGATCACCGACAACTGGCGCACAGCCTGGACCTACCGCCCGGTGAAAGGATCTTTCTGGGCGCCGGGCGGTCCCGATATCGTGCCGCGCCTCTATGGTTGTTATGTCCACCCGGACAGCAGGTTCGACGGCGCGTTCTGCATGATCGTCAGCGAATGGGCGGAACCCGGTAACCCGTATCGGGGTATGCAATACCGGATCTACGGAGTTCGGCCCGCCGCTGCGCTCAGCGCAAGGCGGGTCCTCAGCCGGGAACGCGCCGGTTCGTCCCGCGCAACGGATTGGCCACCGGGAAGGTGATCGCGGGCAGCGTCACCGACATCCGCACGGTCGTCCCCGATTCCGAGTGGTCGATGTCGAGTTCCTCGGTCAGGGCGCGCATCATGTCGATACCGCGGCCGCGATACCCCGGATCGGATGCCCGTGGCTTCCAGCCGCCCGCGTCGGCGACCACGATGACGACGGTGTCGATGTCGCAGGTGGCCGACATCCGCACCCGGCCGGTGTCGTCGTTGCGGTAGGCGTGCTCGATGCTGTTGCTACACGCCTCGTTGGCCGCCGCGACCAGGTCGGCGGCCAGGTCGTGCGGCACCGCCGCGGCGGCCAGCCAGCCCTTCAGCGTGCGCCGCAGGGCCGCGAGCTCGTCCGCGCGCGCGGGCACGTCCAGCCGCAGCGGCGCGGGCGGCTGGCGGTAGACCACCATGGCGACGTCGTCGTCGTACCCCGCGGACGGCCGCAGGCGCGACAGCACCGCGTCGGCCACTTCGCGCGGCAGCCGTCCCGAGGTGTCGGCGAGGACCGCGGCGATCTTGGCGAACCCCTCGTCGATGTCGACGCCGCGCTGTTCGACCAAACCGTCGGTGAACAGCACCAGGGTCGAACCGGGTGTGAGCGCCGTGGTGGCCTCCGGCCTGCGCGGCGGATCGAAGGTCGCCAGCGGCACCGAGCGCCCGCCTTCCAGCAGCCTGCCGGTCCTGGCGACGTCCGCGAGGATCGGTGGCATGTGACCGGCGCTGCTGTAGCGGACCAGACCGCGCACCGGGTCCAGCACGGCGGCGCAGACGGTGGTGCACATGGCGCCGGGGATGCGAGCGGCGACGGTGTCGAGTTCGGCGAGCAGCTGCGCAGGTCCCGCGCCGCGCAGCAGCAGCGCACGGGCGGCGGTTCGCAGCTGTCCCATCACGACCGCGGCGGACAAGCCACGACCGACGCAGTCGCCGACCACGACGCCGATGGTGCCGTCGCGCAGCGGCACCACGTCGTACCAGTCGCCGCCGATCTCCAGCGGCGGCAGCGCCGGCTCGTAGTGCACCGAGAAACGCGGCGGCAGATCGATCGGGCCGAGCATGGCGCGCTGGAGGGTCAGCGAGGTGGCGCGGGCCTGGTCGAAGTTGCGCGCCCGCTGCACGGCGAGACTGAGATGACCGATCAACAGGGAGAACAGCGTCCAGTCCGCGGCACTGATCGCCCGGGGTGCGGCGAAGCGCAACCACACCGCCGCGTCGCCGGTCTCGCCGAGCGGAGCGACGATGCCCTCGGAGCTCTCGGCTCCATCCGGAATGGCCAGCAGGCTGCGTGGCGGCCTGCGTCTGGCCCGCTCCAGCAGGGCGCGCGACCCGTCGTCGAGGGACGCGGCGCCGTCGTGCGAAGTGCGGTCGGCGCCCGTGCCCGAGACGTACACCTCCGGCACGGCGTTGCGGCTGGGCCACACCGCCACCACCGCCGTTTCCGCGCCCACGGTACGGCGCAGCTCGTCGAGCCCGACGGCGAGCACTTCGACCACACTGGTGGCCGCGCCGACAGCCGTGGCGAGCCGGGACGCGGCCTGGTCGCGCGCCTGCGCGTCGTGTTCGGCGGTGATGTCGCGGAGCGTGCCGACGAAGATCCGCTCGTTGTCCTCCGGCTTGATCAGGGCGCTGGTGCTCACCGCGAGCCATACATTGCGCCCGTCGCGGTGCCGGATCGGGATGACGAAGCGCTGTGCCTCGGTACCGAGGTCGGGATAGCGCGGACCGTCCGGGCTCGACCACGGATGCGGCAGCGGATAGGGGATGCCCGCGGCGCCGTAGCCGGTCAAGGCGCCGAAGGCGGTGTTGACCTCGATGATGGTGCCCTGCGCGTCGGCGACGAAGAAGCCGTCCTGCAGCGATTCCACCAGCGCCGTGCGGAACGCGTCGCGTCCGGCCAGATCGTCGGCGCGGGTGCGCTGCTGCTCGTAGCGGCGGGTGCCGTCCAGATAGCCGCGGGTCGCGATGTCCAGCGGAACCAGGGTCTGCAACAGGAATTCCAGCGCGGTTTCCGGTAGGCGTGCCGCGAGTTCGCGGCCCTCGGTGGCCGCGTCCTTCTGTCGCTGTTCCTCCGCTTCCTGGACCACGCGGAAGTGGTTCTCCGTGAGGTCGAGCAGGCTGATGCCTTCGACCAGGGCCCGCCTGCCCAGCTCGTAGCCCTCGGCGAGACCGGCCTGGGTCGGCGAATCCATGTGCCGCCGTAGCGCATCGCCATAGTCGTCCAGGAAGTCGGCCAGCAGGGCGCTCATTTGGCCGTCCCCCCCGCACCGCGGTGCCGCGCCGCGAGCACCAGCGCGTCGTCGGTGTCCTTGGCGTGCCGGGCGAGCATGTCGGCGGTGATGTCGGCGGTGGACTTGGAAAGGTCGATGGCCGAGGCGGATTCGGTGACGATACCGTCGGTGGACATCAACAGCAGGTCACCGGGACGGACCGCGACCGACTGCGGCTGGAGGTTGGCCGGAAGGCGATAGCCGACGATGCCCGCGGTCAGCAGGACGGTGGCGTGCACCTTCAGGCTGCCCGCCGGACCCGCGGTGAGCACCTGCGATTCGACATTGCCGACGCCGAGCCAGCGCACCGTGTCGCCCTCGTCGAACAGGGCCAGCGAGATCGCCGCCCCCCGGGTGTCGGCCATCGCCCGATGGCACAACACCATCAGCACGTCCAGCGGTTCGGCGCGGTTCTCCGACAGCACCCGCGCGGCGCGATCGGCCGCGTCCGCCGCGGCGGCGCCGTGTCCGAGCCCGTCGAGGACCGCGAAGAGGACGGTGCCGCCACCGGCGTCGAGGACGACACCGCGGTCACCGGAGACCTGTTGACCCGGCAGTGCGCGTCCGGCCACCGCCCACTCGATCCGGCCGATGAACCCGTCCTCATGCACCGTTCGGTACCCACTTCCACATCTCCACCAGCGTGCCGCGACCCGGCGCGGAATCCACGGTCAGCCGGTCCATCAACCGCCGGGCGCCGGGCAGACCGAGCCCGAGCCCGCGTCCGGTGGAGTAGCCGTCCTCCAATGCTCTGGCGATGTCGATGATGCCGGGCCCCTGGTCCTCGGCCTGCACCACCAGGGCCTGACGGCCCTCCCGGTCGTCGACGAGCAGACGGATCTCGCCGCTGCCCGCGTAACTGGTGATGTTGCGGGCGATCTCGGAGATCGCCGTGGAGATCATCGTGCGGTCGGTGAGGGTGAATCCGAGTTTCGCTGCCAGTTCGCGTCCGGCTTGACGTGCGGTCACGATGTCTCCGGACACCCTGACCGCGATCACCACGTTCTCAGCGGCCACTGTCACGACCGTCTCGCTGGCGACGGGCTGGGATCTTGCGGTCCAACCAGGCGAGTCCCTCTTCCAGATCGAGGGCGGTGTGCATGTCCTCGAAGGTGAGACCGAGCTGCACCATGGCGAACGCGACTTCCGGTTGCAGACCGACGATCACCGTTTCGGCGCCGCGCAGCTGCGTCATGTGCGCGATGGTACGCAACGATCTCGCGGCGAACGAATCCATCACGTCGATCGCGGTGACATCGACGATGATGCCGTGTGCCCGGTATTTGCTGACCTGTTTCATCAGGTCGTCCTGCAGGCGCTCGGTATCGGCGTCCGTCAGCGCCGACTGCACCGACGCGATGAGATACGTCCCTTGTTTGAGAATCGGAACCGGCATGTGGCGCGCCCGATCAGCGGCCGTCGCGTTCGGTGACCCGTTCGGTCACGCGGGAAACCTCGTAGCCCAGCAGCCGTTCCGCTTCTTCGATACCGCCCTGCAGGTCGCCGACCGCGTTCATCTTCGACAGATCCAGGCCGATGGTGACCAGGGTGAGCGCGATCTCCGAGGACAACCCGGTGATGATCACGTTCGCGCCCATCAGGCCGGACGCGTCGACGGTCTGCACCAGATGGTTGGCCACGGTGGAGTCGATCTGGGGCACACCGGTGATGTCGATGACGACGACCTTCGCGCGGTTGGCCCGGATGGCGCGCAGCAACTGCTCGGTGAGCTGGCGGGCGCGCTGACTGTCCAGCACGCCGATGATGGGCAGGATCAACAGCTGTTCGCGTACCTGCAGCACCGGCGTGGACAGCTCGCGAATGGCTTCCTGCTGCTGCCGGATGACGCGCTCGCGCTCCTGGACGAAGGACACGGTCACGGTGTTGGCGATGCGGTTGGCGGCCGGTTCGTAGGCGTCGAGCACCTTGTTGAGGAGTTCGAAGTCCGACTGGTACTTCTCGAAAAGGCTGCGTGCGAGCACGTCGCGCAGCAGAAGCACGATGCCGATGACCTCGTCGGTCTCGACGCCTCTCGGGATGATGCGTTCGGACAGGTCCCGCGCGTACGCCTGCAGCGCTTCGACGCTACCGGTCTCGAGCACGTCGACGTAGCCGTCGTAGATCGAGGTCGCCTCGGAGAAGATCTCCTCCGGGGTCATGGCGGTGAGCAGTTGGGCGTCGGCGATGCGGCGGGCCCACTCTTCACGCAGCGCGGTGCGGTTCTGGCGCAGGTGCTCGACGAGTTGCGGGAGCAATTGATCGATCGGTCCCGCGGTCAGGGAATCCGCCGAAAGGCTCATGGACACCTCGGACATGGACTCCTGCCCCTTTCGACGGTTCAGTCGGGATCTGTGTGCATTCGGCGCGTGCCGATTCCGAGCCTAGTCATACCCCACCCGAGTCGCCGACGAAACCTGCCGGTTGTTCGCCTGATGTTCGAGTGCGGGAGTGCCTCACGGCACCGTAGCGAATCCGCGTTCCAGCGCTGCGAGCGCCTCGTCCAAATACACCGTGAGGTCCGCGTCCGCGCGGGTCAGCCAGGCGTCGAACGCGGCGCGCGCCGCCGCCAGCGTGGTCCGGCCGACGGCGAGCGGGATGAGCCCGTCCTCGGGTTCGCCGAGCCGGCCCGCAGCGAACGCGCTCACGGCGCGCTCCCAGGCGTCGTAGTGCGCGCCCGCGGTTGCGGCCAGCGCGGGGATGTTCGCGACCAACTGCATCCGGGTGCGCAGTTCCGGAACGTCCTCGGCGCGATACTTGTTGGCTTCGACCACGACTCGGCGCACCGCGGTCATCATCGGAACGTCGTCAGGCACCGTCGCGAACGCGGCGCGCAGTGCGGCGACCTCATCGTCGAACTGCGACCAGAGCACCTCCGCCTTGGTGGGGAAGTACCGGAAGAAAGTGCGTCCGCTGATGCCGGCGGCGACGGCGATCTGCTCGACGGTGGTCTCGTCGAAGCCCTGTTCGCTGAACAGTCGCATCGCGATCAGTTCGAGTTCGCGTTTGGTGGTGCCGCGTGGGCGGCCGCGCCTGGCCCGGTTCTCCAGCATTGTTCGATTGTGCTCGGCCGCCACGGCCCTTGATTTTGTCAGTGACTGACGATAATCTCGCCGCATGTTGGCGGATCTCACCTGGCCCGAGGCGGGCGTGCGCGCCACCGCGGGTGCGATTCTTGCCGTCGCGGTCGGCGCGACCGAGCAACACGGCCCGCATCTGCCGCTGTCCACCGACACCGACATCGCCGCGGCATTGTGCGCCCGGCTGGCCGCGGCGCGCGCGGACGTGCTCGCCGCACCGGCGATCCCGTACGGCGCCAGCGGCGAGCACGCGGGCTTTCCCGGCACGCTGTCGATCGGGCAGGCGGCGCTGGAACTGCTGGTGGTCGAGCTGTGCCGCTCGGCGACCGAAACCTTCGAGCGGATCCTGCTGGTCAACTGGCACGGCGGCAACATCGAACCGCTGCGCCGGGCCGAGGATCTGCTGCGCGCCGAATCGCGTGACGTGCGCGTGTACCTGCCGCGCTTCGACGGCGACCCGCACGCGGGCCGGTCGGAGACGGCGCTGCAACTGGCCCTCGCGCCCGAGCGAGTGCACGCCGACCGCGCCGCGGCCGGGGACACCCGCCCGCTGGCCGAACTGCTGCCGCTGCTGCGTAGCGGCGGAGTGCGCGCGGTCAGCGCCAACGGCGTGCTCGGCGACCCGGCGGGCGCGACCGCCGCCGAGGGCGCGGCACTGCTCGATCACCTGAGCACCGACCTGCTCGACCGAACCCGGCACTGGTGGCCGGAGAACTCCCCGGAAAGGACCGCAACATGAACCCGTGGTTCGAGACCGTCGCCGAAGCGCAGCGGCGGGCGAAGAAGCGCCTGCCGAAATCGGTGTACGGCGCGTTGATCGCAGGCTCCGAGCGCGGCCAGACCATCGAGGACAATCAGCGGGCGTTCACCGAACTGGGTTTCGCGCCGCACGTGGCCGGGCCGATCGGCGCGCGCGACCAGTCCACGACCGTACTGGGGCAACAGCTTTCGATGCCGGTGCTGATCTCGCCGACCGGTGTGCAGGCGGTGCATCCCGACGGTGAGGTCGCCGTCGCCAGGGCGGCCGCGGCGCGCGGCATCGCCATGGGCCTGAGTTCGTTCGCCAGCAAGCCGATCGAACAAGTGATCGCGGCCAACCCGACGACCTTCTTCCAGTTGTACTGGTGTGGCGGCAAGGACGCGATCCAGCAGCGGATGGACCGGGCAAAGCAGGCCGGCGCGGTCGGGTTGATCCTGACGCTGGACTGGTCGTTCTCGCACGGGCGGGACTGGGGCAGCCCGGTCATCCCGGAGAAGCTGGACCTGCGCACGATGCTGAAGTTCGCGCCGCAGACCCTGGCGCGTCCCCGGTGGCTGGCGACCTATGCGCGGTCGGGCAGCATTCCGGATCTCACCGCGCCCAACATGGCCATCGGCGACGCGCCCGCGCCGGGTTTCTTCGGCGCCTACGGCGAATGGATGGGCACGCCCGCGCCGGACTGGGCCGATGTGCGCTGGGTCTGCGAGCAGTGGGAAGGCCCGGTGCTGCTCAAGGGCGTCATGCGGGTGGACGACGCGCTGCGTGCGGTCGACGCGGGTGTGGCGGCGATCTCGGTGTCCAACCACGGCGGCAACAATCTCGACGGCACCCCCGCCGCGATCCGCGCGCTGCCGGTGCTGGCGGACACGGTGGGCGCGCAGATCGAGGTGCTGCTCGACGGCGGCATCCGGCGCGGCAGCGACGTGGTGAAGGCCGTGGGGCTGGGCGCGCGGGCGGTCATGATCGGTCGCGCCTATCTCTGGGGGCTGGCCGCGAACGGGCAGGCCGGCGTGGAGAACGTGCTGGACATCCTGCGCGGCGGCATCGATTCCGCGCTGCTGGGTCTGCGCAAGACGAGCGTCGGCGATCTGGACCGCTCGGACGTGGTGGTGCCCGCCGGGTTCGAGCGAGCGCTCGGGCTGCCCGAAAACCGCTCCGCGGCAAGCGGTCCGGCGGACCACGCGGCCACGCCCGCCTGAGCGGTCAGTTCTCGGCCGCCGCCCGACGGTGGTGCGCGAGCAAGGTGTCGTAGATGTCGGCCAGGGCGGCGAGCTGCTGGCGATCGAGGATGTCGATCATGTGCCTGCGCACGCTCTGCACGTGCGCGGGCGCGGCGTCGGTGAGCACATCGGCGCCGAACGGGGTGAGCTTGGCGGCGGTGCGGCGGGCGTCGTCGGGGATCGGCTCACGGACGACCAGCTCCCGTTTCTCCATCCGGGTGATCTGGTGGGAGAGCCTGCTCTGCGACCACTCGAGCTTGGCCGCCAGATCGGCGAAGGTGAGCCGGTGGTCCGGCGACTCGGCCAGATAGGCCAGCACCGAGTATTCGACGTAGGTGAGGTTGGACTCCTTGGTGGAATCCCGCCCGACCGCCGCGGCGATGAGGTCGCGGGTGCGCACGAAACCCAGCCAGGCGCGCATCTCGACGTCATCGAGCCATTGGGGATCGGTCACGACAGCGCTCCAAACTCCGATTTGTCCCAAGATCGTTCCGTGTCGCGATGTGCGGCGCGGAACGGTCCGCGCGCGGCCGGACTCGGCCGCCCGAACGCTTTCTCAGAGATGAGAGGTAGCATCACCGGGGTTGAACGTGCAACCTTTGCTGGCCAACTGTCCGAGATAGGGTTGCCTAACCAGCAGGGGCGTGCGCGGCGGTGACTAGGCTCGCTGTGCTCGTGACCAGCCCGGCCGTTCGCGGTGTTCGGGCCCGTTCGAAGGAGTGCGACTGGTGACCGCGCCGGAGTTCCGTTATTCAGACCTGCTGCCCATCGGCGCGGACGATACCCCCTACCGGTTGCTCACGACGGAGGGCGTCAGCACGTTCGAGCACAACGGGCGCACCTTCTTGCAGGTCGCCCCGGAGGCGCTGCGGCTGCTCACCGAAACGGCGATGCACGACATCAGTCACTTCCTGCGTCCGGCGCATCTGGGCCAGTTGCGCAAGATCATCGACGACCCCGAGTCCAGCGGCAACGACCGCTTCGTCGCGCTCGATCTGCTCAAGAACGTCAACATCTCCGCGGGCGGCGTCCTGCCGATGTGCCAGGACACCGGCACCGCGATCGTGATGGGCAAGAAGTCCGAGGGCGTGCTGACCGGCGCCGACGACGCGGAATGGATCAGCAGGGGCGTGTTCGACGCCTACACCAAGCTGAATCTGCGGTACTCGCAGCTGGCGCCGATCACCATGTGGGAGGAGAAGAACACCGGTTCGAACCTGCCCGCGCAGATCGAGCTGTACTCCACCGCGGGCGACCCGGCGAACCCCGCCTACAAGTTCCTGTTCATGGCCAAGGGCGGCGGGTCGGCGAACAAGTCCTTCCTGTACCAGGAGACCAAAGCCGTCCTGAACCCCACGCGGATGCTGGAGTTCCTCGACGAAAAGATCCGCTCGCTCGGCACCGCGGCTTGCCCGCCGTACCACCTCGCTGTCGTGATCGGCGGCACCAGCGCCGAATTCGCGTTGAAGACGGCGAAATACGCCTCCGCGCACTACCTCGACAACCTGCCCACCGAGGGCTCGCTGTCGGCGCACGCCTTCCGTGATCTGGAACTGGAGGAAGAGGTCTTCAAGCTGACCCAGTCCTTCGGTATCGGCGCCCAGTTCGGCGGCAAGTACTTCTGCCACGACGTGCGGGTCGTGCGCCTGCCCCGGCACGGCGCCAGCTGCCCGGTCGCCATCGCGGTGTCCTGCTCGGCCGACCGGCAGGCGCTGGCCAAGATCACCGCCGAGGGTGTGTTCCTGGAGCAGCTCGAGCGCGAGCCCGCGCAGTACCTGCCCGAGCAGACCGACGCGATCCTCGGTGGCGACGTGGTGCGCGTGGACCTGAACCGGCCGATGGACGAGATCCGTGCCGAATTGTCCAAATATCCGGTGAAGACCAGGCTTTCGCTGACCGGTCCGCTGGTCGTCGCCCGGGACATCGCGCACGCCAAGATCAAGGAGCGGCTCGACGCGGGCGAGCCGATGCCGGACTATCTGCGCGACATGGCCGTCTACTACGCGGGCCCGGCCAAGACACCGGAGGGTTACGCGTCCGGCTCGTTCGGCCCGACCACCGCGGGCCGGATGGACTCCTACGTCGACCAGTTCCAGGCGGCGGGCGGCTCGTTCGTCATGCTCGCCAAGGGCAACCGTTCCGCGCAGGTCACCAAGGCGTGCAAGGAACACGGCGGCTTCTATCTCGGTTCGATCGGCGGGCCCGCGGCGCGGCTGGCGCTGGACTGCATCAAGTCGGTCGAGGTGCTCGAATACCCCGAACTGGGCATGGAAGCCGTCTGGAAGATCGAGGTCGAGGACTTCCCGGCGTTCATCGTCGTCGACGACAAGGGCAACGACTTCTTCGCCGAAACGCAGAAGCCGATCGCGCTGCGCGTGCGCACCCGCTCCAAAGAGCGCGTCTGAGTCGTTCTCCGGGCCTGCCTCGGCAGGCCCGGACACGACGATGTCACCCCGATCACCGGGGCGGTGGTGCGGTCGCAGCGGGCACGCTTAGCGAAGAACTTCGTCGATTTCCGCACCGATGCAGGTCGAGGAGAGCTATGAGCACGTCCAGGCCAGTACCGACGGCGTTGTGTATCACCGAGTCGGCCGCCTCCCGGTTGGCCGATCGCGCTGCCCGTGAGGGAACCAGCTGTACCACACTGCTCGATCGGCTGATCCACGAAGGCGTCGACCAGCTCGACCACCCCGGAATCGTTTTCCGCGGCCCGCTGCACGACCGGCGCGCCGCGCTGACGGCCGGTCCGGAGGTTTGGGAAGTCGTTGCGCGCCTGCGCGAATTGGACGGACCGCTGGAACGCCGGATCGCCGTGCTCAGCGCCAAATCGGACCTGCACGCGAGCAAGATCAGGCTGGCGCTCGCGTATGCCCGCGCGCACGGCGGCGAGATCCTGGAGCGGATCGCGCGCAACAGGGAAGCGGCGGAGTCGATTCGCCGGGCAGGTGTGCGGATGACCGCGCCGCCGTCGCGTCCGAGCGCGCTGGGCGGCCCGCCGGGAGTGTGGCCGGTCCGTATCGTCTGATGCGGCCGATCTTCACATGACTGGGGAGGGAATGTGAAATTCCCGACATCTGTGGATGATTCACCCGATTCACGGGCGGCTGGCGGCGCGAGCCACGGCCGCCCGCGGTGTGTCTACGGCTCGAAATGGTTCGCCGCGCCCGGATCGCGGGGATTCGCGGAATATGTCCGTGCTGATGCCTTGGTCCGGGTATGCCTGACATACCGGCCGAAAGGGACACATCGCCTCGCGAAAGTTTCTCGCGGAGGCTCGATCTCATCCCTCCGGTTGTCCACGACAGGGCACAAATCACCCAAAAGTCGCTTATCGGCGGCCAATTCGCGATTGGTAGCAGGTTGAATGCCGTAGTGATCCACAACACATCCACAGATTGTGGACATCACTCGTTCCAGGATGGGCGAAATGTTTGCCGCAAGAGGACAATTGGGCGCATAACGGACATAGCAGATGGACATTATCCCAAGTTGTGGAGTTTTCTGTGGAATTCGCTGACTGTTGTCCACACGTGCGGTGCGCTGCATGTGGAGTAGTGCGCTAGTTGGATGCCCCGGCTGAAGTCGATCTTGTGTCTCACAACACGCCGAGGCGGAAGCGGACGTTTTGTCCGCCCACGCACCGTTCGAAGCCGGAATGAACTTGTTCGCCTACCCTGAACCGTACGACTATGGCAGTAGATCGATATCTGCTTCATCGGTCGGACACAGGGGGGTGAAGTGTCGGAATTGCGGCGCGAAGACCGAGTTCGGTATCGCGATCTGGTCGCTCTACTGCGGCGGCACGCAAGGGAAGTCGGTGCCGGTGCCGTGCTGCTGTTGGCGGGTACCGGCGCGGGCCTCGTGCAGCCTTGGGTGACCATGCGGATCATCGACGCGGTAGCCGGTCGGCACGCGATAGCCGGGCTCGTGGCATTGCTCATCGTGGTGTTCGTCGCACAGGCGCTGTTCGAGACCTGCGGCGACTTTCTCGTATCGCGCACCAGCGAACGAGTGGTATTCGATCTGCGTGCGCGTGTCGTCGAGCGCTTGCTGCGGGTGCGAATGCCGGCACTGGACCGTATGCGGATCGGGGATCTGACATCCAGACTGGGCGCCGATACCTCGGCGATGCGCGAGCACGCGGTGACGAGCGTGGTGCAGTTGGGAATATCGGTGGTCTCGGCGATCACGGCGTTGGCGGCCATGGTCTGGCTCAGTCCGTTCATGACCGTGGTGACCCTGGTCACCATCGCCACGGCAGGATTGCTGGTGGCGGCTGCTCTGGCGGGGATCAGAACCGCCTCGGAGAGCGCGCAGACCGGTGTCGGAGAACTCGCCGCCGACACCGAACGAGCCCTGAGTTCACTGCGAACGGTGCGCGCGAATTCGGCTGAGGACCGGGAAGCGGCTCGCCTCACCGCGAAGGCGGCCGAGGCGTTGCACAGCGGTGTCCGCGCCGCGCGCATGGAGGCGATCATCCGCCCGGCGAGTTCGGCGGCGGTCAATGGGTCGTTCCTCGCTCTGCTGCTGATCGGTGGTATTCGCGTGGCAGGCGATCGGATGGAAGTCGGTGAACTGGTCGGGTTCTTGCTGTACGCCACATTTCTGGCCACACCGCTCGCCGGCGCCATCTCGCTGCTGGGATCGATACAGAAAGGGATGGGTGCGTTCCAGCGCGTCGCCGAAGCGCTTCGGGTCGACATCGAAGACGACACCGGTACCGAGGGTCCCGCCACGCTGACCGATCTCGGGAAGGGGCAGGCGGTGGTGCACGATGGGCGGCGCAGACCGGCCACGGTAGAACTCCGTACGCTCACCTTTTCCTATGAGTCGTCCCGCCGAGCGCTCGACGAAGTGTCTTTCACGGTGCCGGGTGGCGAACAAGTCGCGTTGGTCGGTCGATCCGGCAGTGGTAAAAGCACGGTGTTGTCCCTGATCGAGCGTTTCTATGAGCCCGATGGTGGCGTGATCCTCCTCGATGGTCACGACGTGTCTCGCCTCCATCTGCCTCCCTATCGGCGTCGTATCGCCTTCGTGGAGCAAGGCGCTCCGATCCTGCACGGTTCGGTGCGGGAGAACCTCACCTACGCTCATCCGCACGCCACCCAGCGGCAGGTCGAGCGCGCGGTCGAGCTCGCTGGTTTCGAGGATGTCCTCGCCCGGCTCGACGGCGGCATGGACGCGCAGGTCGGCGAGCACGGACAGTCCCTGTCGGGCGGCGAGCGGCAGCGTTTGGCGATCGCGCGCGCGTTGCTGACCGAGCCCGACCTGCTTCTGCTGGACGAACCGACGTCGAACCTGGACCCGATCAGCGAGGCGGCTGTCTTGCGGACATTGCGCGAACTGCGCGGACGTTGCACCGTTCTCGTGGCCGCCCACCGGTATTCGACGATTCGGGACGTGGACAGTGTCGTGGTGCTCGACGGCGGACGTGTGGAAGCGATCGGAACCCATGACGAGCTGATGGCGTCGAGCGAGTACTACCGCGAGCTCGCGAAGGACACGATCACCGCATCCGCGTGAAGCTCCCGCACCGCCCGGGCTGCCGAGCCGGCTCCGGTGCGGCGGCGACCTGCCTCCTGCCGTGCGCCGGTCACCGCGAAAGTCCTGCACCGGTAGCGCGGGAGCGCGTTGCGATCGGGGCATATCCGGCATAGGTGATCGCAAGCGATAGCATCGGCGCATGGTGTTCGGGAATGCTGGGCGGAGTCGGGTGGCGGCGGGACTATCGGTGGCAGTGCTTCCGGCGCTGGTCGCGGTCGGTTTTTCGGCGGGGGAGGCGCAGGCCGACATGGCAGTCGCCATCGAGCAGCGTGAGTCGGTGGGCTCGGCGACGGGGACCGAAGGGCTCGATCCCAAGCTGGCGCTGGCCTACACCTTGGCCGAACGCGAGGCGCACGCGCAGGGGGTGCCGCTGTCCATCACGTCCGGGTACCGGACGCCCGCCGAGCAGCAGGCGCTGTGGGAGGACGGTGTGGCGACCTACGGGCCGGACAACGCGCGCCGCTGGGTCCTGCCGCCGGAGGAGTCCACCCACGTGTCCGGAGACGCCATCGATGTCGGTCCGCAACAGGGCGCGCGGTGGCTCGAGACGAACGGCTACCGATGGGGGCTCTGCCGCTCGTTCGAGAACGAGTACTGGCATTTCGAGCTGCAGACCGCGCCGGGCACACCGTGCCCGCCCATGCTCCCCGACGCCAGCGTGCGGTGATCGGGTCGGTTCGGCAGAATACGACCACTTCGAAAACCATTGGCGGCGCTGCGAATCGCCCATCCCGTACGCGAGCTGACCGGCGTGGGAACCAGCCGCGCACGCTGACTGCCGCTGCTGCGGCGCGCTGGACCGCCGGGTCGGGAACGGCGGTGGGCAGACTGCCGTCGATGAGCAGATCCCGCCCGTAGTCGTTCCCTGCTCGACGCGGCCTGCTGCGACCTCCCGGACCGAGCCGTCGATCAACCCGGCCCGGAGGCGATCAGCTCACCGGCGTGAGTTCCAGCGCGCCCTCGATCGTGGTGGGAAGCCTGCGCCGATCGGGGGAGCCGAGCGCGGCGGTGAGATCCGTTCCGTCGTGTTCGGCGAGCAGGTCGCCGCTGTCCCACACCAGCAGTGTCGCGCTGACGGTGTTCTCGGCCGCCGAGTGCGCCAAGTCGTAGTGTGCGCACGCCGGGACGTGCGGATAGGTGATCCACAGGTCGTAGCCGGTCATGAACAGATCGAGGTCGAATTGCACACTCAGTCCGAGCAATTCGCTGCGGCCGTTGTCGTCGACGCCCGCGAACGCCTCGTCCAGGGCCAGTAGGCGCGGGGCCTGCGGGTCGGCGGAATCGAGCATGACGTGCGCCGCGGCGAACAGCGGCAGGTGCAGCGACACCGACTGCTCGCCGCCGGACAGCGCGCTGTGCCTGGCCACGGTGAGCTTGTCCTCGCTGCCGTCGGCGGAGATCAAAGTGAACGAGAACACCCGCCAGGTGCGATAATCCAGGGTCGCGGCCAGGATCTCGGGGTAGGAGCGTTCCGGGTGCGCCGCCCGCGCCGCCCTGATCTCGGAGGCGAAGTGCGCCCGGATCGCCGCGAGATCCTCCGCCGTCAGCGCCGACGCGTCCCGGTCGAGCAGCTTGCACATCGCCCGCGCCGCGTCGGACAGGCTGTCGGCCAGCACCCAGTGCACGCCGATGGTGTTGCCCGAGGACATCCGCCGCTGCTTCATCTCCGCGCCCATCCTGGCGATGAGATCGCGCGCGTCGCTGGTGCGTTCGTGGATCTGCTGGGCCAGGCCGGTCAACAGGGCATCCTCCAGGATGCGGCGCTCGGCGTCGGTGAGCAGCAGTTCCTGATCCCGCCGGGCGGCGTCGACGCGGGCGGCGAAGTCGGCCAGCGCGGAAGCCCCGTGTTCGTCGTGCACCTGGACGACGGTGAGGCCGTCGGCGGCGTCCCATTGCAACCGGTAATCGCGGCCCGAGCCGGCCAACGCCGCGTCGAACTCCTGCAACGCCCCGGTCACCGCCGTGCGGGTGGACTTGCGCGTCGCCTCGCTCACGCGCACCGCTGCCGTGGCCGCCGAGAGGCTGTCGAACAGCGCGGCGACTTCGTCCGGCAGCACCCGCGGTGATGCCTCCGGCCCCGCCGTCGCGATCCGGTACAGCAGTTGCTCGGGCGTCGACCACGCGGCGTCGCTGCTGGGCCAGCGTCCGTCGGCGGGGGCGCCGAGCAGCGTGAGCAGATCCGGCTGAGCGTACGGCGCGAGGGCTTTCACCTCCGCCAGCACCTCGGTCAGCGCGGTGGCCAGCGACTCGTGCGCGGTACGGTAGGCGGCTTCGGCGTCGCCGACCGCCTCGATGGCCTGGTTGGCTGCCTTGCGCGCGGCCTTCTGCTCGACCTTGGTCGCCTCGATCCGCTGCCGGGCCTGCTCCAATTCGCGGTCGATGTCGGCCGCGCCTGCGCCGAGGGCATCGCGCAGGGTCTCGAGTTTGCGCAATTGCTCCTGGTATCCGGTGCGCGCGGCCTCGGCCTCTTCCGCGAACGCCTCGGCCAGGTCGGTGGCTTCGGTCAAGCGGTCGTCGGCTTCGCGTTCGCGCTCTCGTTCCCGCTCGTGGTCGCCGCGCAACCGCAACAATCCCGTGCCGGTGTTCTCGAAGTGCCGGATGGCGGCGGCGAGGGCGTCGATCTCGCGCGCCGTGCGCGGTGTGCGGTGTGCGGTGGCGGCGGCGCGCAGTTTCTTCTCCGCGGCGGACACGTCCGCGACCGCCTGGTCGAGTTCGCGCTCGGCGTGGGCGGCGGCCTCCGCACGCGACCGCAGCACGCCCGCGGCCTCGGACACCGCGCGCAGCGCCGTGGTCACCGCGGTCGGACGCGGAAGCGCTTTGGCGGCGGCGGAGATTCGCGCGAGTTCGGCGGTGGCGGCGGCCTCCCGCTGTCCGGCGGCGCTCCGGTCCGCCTCGGCGGCCGCCACGGCCGCGGTCAACTCGGCCGAGCGGAGCTCGCGGCGTCTGGCTCGCGCGGTGGCGCCGATGAATTCCGCGTCGGTCTTGCGGTGGCGGCCGATCTGCACGCCTTGCCGGAACGCGCCGTTCGCTCCGATCGTCACCGCGCCGCTCGGCTCGCCCGCGTCCTCGTGCAGGGCGATGGAAGCGAGCACATCGGCCACGACCTGCCGCGGCACCGTCAGCATGTCCGAATCGTCTTCCACGATAAGCACGTCGGCGAGCGTGCGACCGGCCGGGCGGTCCGATGCGGGCAGCGGCAGCAGGAACTGATCGGATTCGTAGTCCGGCGGCAGCTCGCCTTCCGGGCACACCCAGGCGTCCAGCAGATTCGCTGCGTGCAGCGCGGCCTCGATGCCCGCCGCGGTCTCGGGCGGCACGTCGTCGGCGAAGCGCACCAGCCGCCACAGTGCGGCGCCGGACCGGTCACCGGTCCGGTCGGAGCGGCCCGCGAATACCGGTGGCGCGTCGTCGCGCCGGGCCGCGACCCGCTCGAGTTCGGCGGTCAGCTCCTCGACGTGTGCCGTGGCCGAGGCCACCTGGGCGCGTGCCTCTTGGCGGCGGGTGCGGATCTCCTCGAGCAGGGGTTCCGTGCGATCGGCCAGCACTTCGGCCACGGTGGGCGCATCCGAACCGGCCTCGGCCAGCGCCGAGTTCAGCGCTTCCAACAGGCCGGAGCGCACCGGGGTGTAGACCGCGCGGTGCTCGTCCCACCAGGTCCGCAACGCGGCCGCGGCCTCGGAGCGGGTCAAGGCGACCGTCGCTTCGGCGTGCGCGACCTCCGCCGCGGCGGCATCACGCAGTTCCCGCGCGCGCTCGGCCAGTCGCTCGGCCCTGGTGCGTTCGGCGGCAGCGGTGTCCACCGCGCCCACCGCCTTGCGCGCCGCGCGCACATCGACGTCGCGCTCCTCGGCGTGCCCGCGCACCGCCGCGGTGAGCTGCTCGGCCCGCGTCGACTCCGGCAGCGGCGTCCATGCGATCCCCGCCTCCTCGGCGGCGGCACGCAGATCGTCCTCGCCGCGGGCGAGCGCGGCGGCGGCGGTGCGCACCGCGGTGCGTGCGCGCTCGGCCTCCTGGGTCCGCTGGTCCAGGGTCTGGCGGGACTTGAGCGCCTTGTCGGCGTGCACGCCCGCCGAGGTCTCCAGGCGACGCACCGCGTCGGCCAGGTCGTCGAGCTGCTGTTTACCCTCGTAGGCGCTGGAACGCTGGAGATTCTCCCGGTCGGCGATGGCTTGCTCGTAGGCGCGGTCGGCGTCCTCGGCCCGAGCCTCGGCCGTGGCACGCTCGGTCTCCCTGCGCTCGCGCAGCGCGGTGGCGGCGAACAGCGCGGTGCTCGCGTGGGTCACCGCGTCGAGCCGCGCCCGCACCTGGTCGACATCCGTCTTCGCTTGAACCGCAAGGTATTTGCGATACACCTCGACGAAAGCCCTGGTCGCCGTGTCGGCGTGCACCAAACCCTCCAGGGTTCTGCCGACCTCCTCCATATCGCTGAACGAGCGAGCGGCGTCCAGGATCAGTTGCTCGTCGAGCGGGCGCAGGCCGTCGGTGAGCGCCTGCGACAAACCGCGCGGGTCGAGGTTCTTGGCCAGCTGCGGGCGGCGCAGCGTGAGGATCAGATTGATCAGCTGGTCGTAGCGCTGCGTCCCGAGGCCGAACATGCGCGCGTCGATCGCGTTGCGATAGTCCACCGGCCGGTCGACGATCGAGTCGGTGCCGATCTGCTCGGCCAGCTGCTTACGGGTGAACGGCCGATCGTCGGGGCCGATCAGGGAGAAGTCGATCCCGACCCGGCCGTCGGCGACGAAATACCAGCGGGTCACCTTGTCCGAGGAACGGGTGGCGCGCATGCCGATGCCGACGGTGACCGCCTCGGGGTCTTCCCAGCGACCGCGCGCGAACTCCATCCAGACATAGGAGTAGGCCGAGTCCTGCTTGCGGTAGAGGAGGTTCGACTTCATCGTGCGTTCCTCGCCCGCGAACGGGTTCAGCCTGCGCGGCTCGATCCGTCCGTCCAGAACGAAGGGGAACAGCACCTCCAGCGCTTTGGTCTTGCCCGACCCGTTCGGCCCGCGCAGGACCAATCTGCCGTCCGCGAAACAGAACTCCTGGTCGCGGTAGTCCCACAGGTTGACGATCCCGGCGCGGGTGGGGGTGAACCGCACTCCGCCGTGAATGAGCGACATTCGTCAGTTCCCTTCCGTCCCGGTGCCGCCGGGCCCGTAGGTGTCGGCCGCGGTGACGAACAGCTCCGCGGCCTGCTTGGTGCGGACCGTGACGACCGCGCCACGGTAGCGGGCCAGTGCGGGCAGCACGAGCAGTCCGTCCTCGACCATCCGGATCAACCGCAGCCGTTCCAGCAGCGCCACCACCTCGGTGGTGAGGCGAGGAACGTCGGCCTGCCATTGCGCGGCGAACGTCGTGCCGTAGCGATCGGCCAGCGCCTGCACCGTCTCATACAGCCAGGCCCGGTCGATCAGCGGATAGCCTGTCGCGACAGACCGGTCTGTCTGCTCCGCTGCATCCGTCGCCGAATCCGGTTCGGGGGCGGACGGATCCGGCGAACGCGGCTCCGCGAGCGGCACGAACAGCGTGGATTCGGGAATGGCTTCATCGAGCTGGTCGGCCAGTGCCGCATCCGTGTCCGGGCCGGCGTGGCGCCGCGGCAGCGGGTGATCGATGTCCAGCACGCGGTCGGCGATCTCACCGGCCAGGAGCAAGGCGACCTGCGCGAGCGTCCCGGTCCCCGGAAAGCGGACGTCCGACAGCCGCCCCGAGGTGTCGATCAGCGCCACGCCCTCCGCGCGGCGTTCGGCGCGCAGCCCGGTGAACAGTTCGACCTCCGCGACGATCCGCTCCTGGGCGAGAACAGGACGCTCTTCGGGTGCGAGATCCTCTGCGTACACCACCGGCTGCTCCACCAGCGCCCTGCGTACCCGGCGGGCGATTTCGGCGGTGGTCGTCGCGTGCGCGGAAACACCGCCGACCATGGGCTCTTCGGTGAGCAACCCGCGCACGCCGTGCAGATGTTGCAGGGCCCGCGGCGGCCGGAACAGCGCGAAGACGACCGGCCGGTCGATGTCGTAGAGCGCCTCCCCGGCCTCCGGATCGCTGGCCCAGCCGCCCGCGTCACCGTCGGCCAGGCCCAGCGCGCCGCGCACGGTCAGCCAGCCCACCGCGTCGACGAACGCGTCGCGGTCGGCGGCCCGGTCGGTGGCCAGTTCCAGTCCCTCCACCCGGTTCGCGTAGGCGGCGACCTGATCGGCCAGCTCCGACAGCGTGATCTGGTCCCCGGCGCGCCCCAGCGCGGCCAGCGCGAGAGCCAGGTAGGCGTAGCGGCGGCGGTCGAAGACGCGCTCGGCGGCGGTACGCGCGGGCCTGCCCGCGTCCAGGCGGTCGGCGACCGGGAAGACCCGCGCGGTGGTCTCGGTGACTTCCAGGCGGTACCCGAACAATTCGGCGAGGTCCTCGCGCAGCTCGGTGGCCCAGCGCCGGATCAGCGGCAGTGCGATCCGGTCCGGATAGGCGCGGGTCACCAGGTGGTTGGCCAGGACGACTCGGGCGGCGCGTTGGTAGTTGTCCAGCGCGAGCGCATCGATGGTGCGTGCGTGCATCAGCCGTGCTCCCCGCGCGGGCGGGACCGTGTTCCGGCGGTCTGCTCGATCTTCAGTGACCGGTTGTTCAACCGCAGCAGTCCCCGGGTGGTGCGCACGACGGTCGGACCGTCGTGCTCGGACACCGTCAGGGTGACGCCGCTGTCGGAGCCGGTGGTGCCGGCCACCCGGCCGCGCACCGGAACCCACGCGGTGGACGCGGCGTCCAGCAGCCGCAGCAGCACCTCGGTCTCCCGGTCGTCCAGCACTCGTTCGTGCACGTCGCCGGACGCCAGCGACCTGGCGGCCTCCGCGCGGGCCCGCTGCGCGTCCAACTGCGCCTCGCGCAGACGCCGGATACCCGCGTCGTTGCGGTGGATACGGGCGGGCGCACCCGCGGAGGGCGGGCGTCCGGTCTCGGCGAGCGTGCGCGAGATCTCCAACGGCGGTGCGTCCCACCAAGATCGAATCGCCGGAATCACGTCGGCGTCCGGGTGCTCCATCGCCAGGTGCCGCGGCTTGCCCAGCCCGAACACCGCGTCGAACAGCGCGTGGGCGCTGTCCACGGTCGGCGCCGCGGTGAACCAGCCGGCCAGATGCCGCAGCGCCGACTCCCGGCTGACCCCGCCGCGCCGCGTCTCGGTGACCCGCCGCAGCAGCGACAGCACCGCGGCGATCGCGCTCATGGTGGCCTCACGCAACCGCTCGGCCTCCGTCGTCCCCGCCTGTTCACCGCCGGACGC
This sequence comes from Nocardia sp. NPDC004168, assembly GCF_040610355.1. Classification (NCBI taxonomy): domain Bacteria; kingdom Bacillati; phylum Actinomycetota; class Actinomycetes; order Mycobacteriales; family Nocardiaceae; genus Nocardia; species Nocardia sp. NPDC004168. Next base: position 72,829 of record NZ_JBEXME010000013.1, read on the forward strand.
GACGAACCAGGTCCGCAGTCCGTCCCACCTGGCCTGCCAATCCGACCGGCGTTCCTCGACACTCAGCAGCACCCGCTCGTCGCAGCGCGCCGCCCGGCCGATCAGGTCGTCGACGCCGGTCTCCTCGATCTCGGCGATCGCGGCCGCCAGCCGCGGGGTGAACCGGGCCAGGTCGAGGCTGAACTCCCGCATGTGCGCCAGCAGGGCGTCCTTGTGCGCGAGAAACGATTCCGGGGTGATCTCGGTGGTGCGAACCAGGTCGCCGAGCCCCAGATAGAAGTGCGCGGCGCGGGCGGCCAGGTCGGATAACGCGATGTCGAGACGGCGCAGCGTGCGGTAGACGCGTTCGGCGTCACCCGACCGGTTGGCCTCGGCCAGGGTGTGCAGATCGGCCAGCAGTTCCGGCAGCACCAGGCGCGACAACGAAGCTTCGTCGAGGCGGGCGCTGAGCACACCGGCGACTGCCTGGTAGGCCTGGAAACCAGCCTGGGAGAACTGGTACACGTAGTGCCGATTACGATATTCGGCCAGCGTCGCGGCGCGGGTTCCGTCGTAACTGCGCTCCAGCATGCCCCACTGGTGCAACTGGTCTAGCAACGGGCCGATCTCGGCCGCGGTCAGCGGGGGCGCGGCGGGTCGGCCGGGTGTCTCCGGGGACCGGTCCGGCGCACCGGTTTCCGGCTCGCCCCCGGGTGGATCCGACGGACGCGTGCGCGCTTGCGCCGGATCCACGCCGGCATTCGTGACCGGTTGGTTCGCAGTGACCGGATCGGGCGTGTGCAGCGTGTTTCCGTTGCGGTCGATCCACTCCGCGACGTCATCCGCGTGCAGCAGCACCACGTATGCTGCCCGCGCGCCGTCGAACGCGCGCAGCACCCGGAGGTAATCGGCGCGCCGCTCGGCGGTGGCGAAAGAGAACAGCCGCAGCCGGTCGTCCCAGTGGGCGTCGGCCCAGCCGTCATCGGAGTCGGTCACCGGGAACAGGGTAGTAGCGGGCCGATCGCCACCCGCACGACGTTCCGGTGTTCGGCGTGGCCGCGTCCGGTTCGTCACCGTTCGCCGCTGCCGCGGCGCAGGTCGGCTCACTCGACGGACAGCGAACGCAACTGGTCCAGATAAGCGCGGGTGCGCGGATCGCCGGGGAACCGCTCGATGATCTCACGCGCGACTTCCCCCGCGATCCACATCAGCGAGGGCAACGACCGCCTGCTGCCCGCGAACGCGCGCATGCCCTCGGCGACCGCGAGTTCCAGGTCACGGTCGCGCACCGCGACCACGGCCAAAGTCAGGTGCGCCTCGGAGACCCGCATCGGATTGCGCACGCTGCCGTCCGGGCGGGTGGCGTTGCGGATCACTTCCCGCGCGTAGGTTTCGGCGAGCCGATCCTCGCCCGCGACCCGGCAGCAGTCCATCGCGTAGAAGTCGAACTTGTTCGCATCGATGACGAAATGGTTGTCCAGATTGGCCGGATGATCGAGTCGCTCCAAGATAGCTCGGCCTTCGTCGAGCGCCGCCTCCACCTCGCGCGGGTTGCCCAGCCTGGCCCAGGCTTTGGCGCGCTGGGCGGCGAGCTGGACACCGACGCGCAGGTGCTGGCTTACTTCCAGCGTCGGCTGCACGGTCTCGATGACGCCGCGGTAGTTACCCTGGGTCAGCGCGAACCACGCGGTCATTTCCGCTGCCCATGCCGCGATCTCGATGTTCTCCGCCTCCTGCGCCAGCGACTGGGCGGCGCGGCGGGTCGCCTCCGCGGCGGTGCGCCTGCCGAGGTCGTAGTCGACGCAGCCGACCAGCAACGCCACCCATCCGGCGAGAACGAGGATTTCGCGGTGCTGCGCCAGGGTCAGGCGACCGTCCAGCAACGAGGTGATTCTGCGCAGCCACGCGGTGCCGTCGGCGTGCAGGTCGTGCGGGTCGGCGTAGGAGTATTCGCAGCACAGGCGTTCTGCGGTGATGCGGACGGCCTCCAGTGTCACGGAGGACACATCGGACATACGGAGTCGTCCGATGAACTCGAGCGTGTCCATGCCGGTGGCCGAGAGCAATTCGTCGTCCCGGTTCGGTCTGGCCTTGGGAAAGAACGCCGCGGTCACCGTGTCGAAGGTGGCGGCGATGATCGGCGCGTAGAAGTCGTCGGGGCGTGATTCGCCCGATTCCCAACGGCGCCAGTTGCGTAGGAGAGTACTGTCGGTCGGCAGGTTGTGCGAAGACTTTCCACGCATCACGCGAACAGCGTCGGCTTGCGACCACCCCCTCGCGTCACGCTCGGAACGCATTCGGACTGCCCAGACGGGTCGATCGTCGGTAGCGGCCACGTCTGTAGTATCGCACCAGTTAACGTTTGGTGGCCTTAAGAGGGCAGGCAGATGTCCGTGTGTTGACAGCTACTTTCGCGCCGCCGCGTTGTGCATGCTGAACATGGCGCTAGAAGTTAGCCAGCCCCTCCTGTAAGAGCAATTGCAAGTACATCTGCTCTTGCACGAAGCGCAAATACCCCGTAAAACGGGTGGATCCACATAAGAGAACAGCGATCCCAATCCAACGGAGGTTCGGGTGGAAGCGTTGATCTATGGATACTTGCGTGACGATCTGGCCGATGGCCATAGCAAGGAGCTCGAGGCCGCGATGAGCAGCCTCGCCCGCGAGGAAGGGCTGTGCTTCGCCGCAACGTTCCATGAATCGACCGGCGGTGACGGGGCGGCTTTCGCCGAGCTCACGGCGGAACTCAAGCGCGCGGACGCGCACCATGTGGTGGTTCCCTCACTCGATCACTTTGCCGGCCAGACGATTCCGCGCGACATCTTGATCGCCAAGCTGGCTCAGGAGGCGGCGGCGCGGGTGTGGACGGTGGAGAGTTGATCGCCGCGACCGAACTGCCCGGTACCGCCCCGAACCCCAGCGTCGCAGTCCGGTCACCGCGCCGGTGACGAGTACACCCGCTGCCAGGGAAGCGAGCAGCCCCGCGAGCCGGTGCTGTTCGAACAGCGGGTATACCTGCCAATGCAGCAGATAGACGAACAACGAGCCGTCGGCCAGCACCGCGGCGCAGACGGCGACGACGGCGGGAACCCGGACCGCGGACAACCACACCAGTGCGAGCAAGCCCGCCATGATCAAACGTTCCCGTTCGGGAACGCCGAAATAACCAGGCACCGTGATCAGTACGACGGCACTCACCGTCATCCGCTGCCACATCGACGTCGCCTTCGCCGCCGCCCAACCGAGCGCGAAGAGCCACACCGCCAGCGGAGAGAACGGGATGTCCTTCGCCGAATACAGACCGAACGCTTGGTATCGAAAGACGAGGCTCAGCGCGACCAGCGCCATCGCGAACCAGAACGGCTCGGCCCGTTGCCACCGGTCCACCACGGGGATCCGGATCAACAGCGCGGCGGCCAGCATGAAATACACGAGCACCTCGAGAAACCACAGGTGCCCGGCGGTGGCGCTGTCGTGCGGGCCGAGAATCTTGTTCAGTAACAGGACATTCTGCCAGCCGTAGTAGTCGGTGCGAGTCATGGTCAGCGCGACCCAGAGCGCCGTCGGCACCGCGATGTATGCCACGGTGCGCAACGTGTGGCGCAGTCGCTCGGCGGCTGGGGCCGTGGTCACTCCGAACCGCGCGAAGTTGAAGCCGGCCACGCCGAGCAGCACGTGCGCCGCGCCCCAGAGCACGTACACTCCGGCGTGCGAGCTGACGATGAGCACGATGCCGACCGCGCGCAGCAGCGTTCCGGTGTCGAGTGCCCGTCCGAAACGCCTGCGGCCTCGTGGTATCCGTTCCAGTTCCGCCACGGACGTGTTCGGCCAGTCGGTGGGCAGGCGGCCGATCGCCCGCTCCAGCCGTGCCGCGGTGGTCACGTAGGTGAGCGAGTTGCCGCCGAGGTCGACGAACGTGCTGTCCGGGTGGACCCGCGCGGGATCGATGCCCAGCGTCGTGGCGTAGAGGGAGCGGATGTCACGTGTCTGCGGCGCGGATCCGGCCAGCCGCCGGATAGCGGGGTAGTCGGGTTTGCCATTCGGTAACCGCGGGATCCGTTCGACCACGTGGACCCGCACGGCGGCGGCGGGCAGGCCGGACAGTCGCGCGGCGAGCTCGGTGAGATCGGACCGCGGGGTCTCCACGGCCACCACGAGGTGCGCGTCGTCGTCCGCGCACCGTGCCGTGAATCCGGCCTCCGCCAGCCCGGATTCGAGACGCTCCAGATCGATGCGCAGTCCGAAGATCTTGGCGAACCGGCTACGCCTGCCGACCACCTGGTACAAGCCCTCGGGTGTGCGTCGTGCCAGGTCGCCCGTGCGCAGGGCATCGACCGTACGGCCGAGGGCGAGGTCTGCGGCGGACTTCGCGTATCCCATCATCACATTGGCCCCGCGATAGACCAGTTCGCGCGGTTCGTCCCCATTGTCGTCGGCTTCCTCGACCGGCTCGAGGGTGAATTCGCCGCCCGGAATCGGGATCCCGATGCAGTCCGGGTGCGCGCTCGCCAGATGCGCGGGCAGATAGGCCATTCGCGCGGTGGCCTCGGTCTGGCCGTACATGACCACGAACTCCCAGCCGTGTTCCCGGCCGAGCGCGGCGTATTCGCGTACCCGCTCCGGCGCCAGTCTGCCGCCCGCCTGGGTGACATAGCGCAGGTGCGGCAGGTCCATACGGGCGAAACCGATTCGGTCCAGCAGTTCGATGGTGTAGGGAACCGCGGCGAACGACGTTGCGCGGCAGTCCCGGAACGCGTGCCAGAACTGCGTGTCCAATACCGACTGGTCGGTGAGCATGAGGCTCGCCCCGCGCCACAGGTGGCTGTGCACCACCGACAGCCCGTAGCAGTAGAACATCGGCAGGGTGGTGGCCGCGCAATCGCCAGGGCCGATGGCCAGGTACTCGGCGATGGCCGCCGCGTTGGAACGCAGGTTCGTCGCCGAGAGCCGGACCAGTTTGGGCGACCCGGTGGAGCCCGAGGTGCTCAGCAGCAGCGCGAGCTCCGGATGCAGGCGATGCGCCGAGCGTTCCCGGACCACCTCGGCGCGCCCGTCTTCGACGAGCACGTCCGGGTCGTAGGCGTCCCGCAACTCCGCAGTGATCTGCTCGGTCAGCAAGACCACGCATCCGGCGCTGAGCGCTCCGAGGTACGCGACGAGCGAGGAAAGATCGTTGCGCGCGGCGAGCGCGACGAGGCGACGGGCCGGGCCGAGTTCGGCCGCGAAGGACTCGACGAGCGCAGCAAGCTGAGCGTAGGTCACCTGCCGGGTGGGTGGGGATCCGCCGCCGTCCGCGCCCGCACGGTCGGGGCAATGGACGGCGATCCGCTCGTCGAAGGTGCGCAGACGCTCGACGATCGGATGGACGGTCACCGGCGAAAGTGTAGGAGGGGGTCGTTTCCCGACCTGAAGGTGGCCCCCCGGCGAACTTCCGGTGAACCCCGCGGACGCCGGCCGCCCGCACCGAACGCGCCGACGCGCAACCGATCAGAGACCGAAGCTGCCCGGACCCCGTCTGCGCAGGTACTTCTCGAATTCGGCCGCGATGGCGTCGCCGTCGATCTTGGCCATCGCCTCGTTCACGTCGACCGCGGCGTCGCCGCGTTCCTCCAGCGAGCGCACGTACTCGCTGATCTCCTCGTCGCCCACGGTCATCTCGTTCACCGCGGTCTCCCAGTCCTCGGCCTGCTTGGGCAACTCACCCAGCGGCACCTCGATGTCGAGCACGTCCTCGACGCGGTGCAGCAGCGCGATGGTCGCCTTCGGATTCGGCGGCTGGGAGACATAGTGCGGAACGGCGGCCCAGAACGACACCGCCGGGACCCCCGCCTTCACGCACTGGTCCTGCAGCACGCCGGTGATCCCGGTCGGTCCCTCGTAGCGGGTCTGCTCCAGGCTGAACCGCTCGGCCGCTTCCTTGCTGTATGCCGAGCCGGTCACCGGTACCGGGCGAGTGTGCGGAGTGTCCGCGAGCAGTGCGCCGAGAATGACCACGGTCTGCACCCCGAGTTGCTCGATGAACTCCAGCAGGTCGCCGCAGAAGCTGCGCCAGCGCATATTCGGTTCGATACCGCGCAGCAGCACCACGTCGCGGTCGCTGCCGGGCGGCGAGCACACCGACAACATCGTCGACGGCCACTGGATTTCCCTGGTCACACCGTCCACCTGACGCACCGTCGGGCGGTTGACCTGATAGTCGTAGTAGTCCTCGGAGTCGAGCTCGGCCAACGGCTCGGCGTCCCAGATCAGTTCCAGATGCTCGACGGCGCCGCTGGCCGCGTCACCGGCGTCGTTCCACCCCTCGAAGGCGGCGACCAGTACCGGATCCCGCAACGTCGGCAGTTCCGGATCGGGAGTTTCACTGGCGTTCACTCGGTCAGCCTACGGTGTGCGGCGACATGGCGTGTCGTAGAACGGCCGGACGGGGTGGCGTGTTCCGGCGCGCGGACGCGGCGGCTCCGGGCCGCGCGTGTGGTCCAGGACACCGAGCCTCCACGCCGTGGCCTGGATCGTCAGCCCCGCCCACTACGCTGGAACGCATGTCTGCGTCCGTCCCCGCCGAGTTCGACACCACGCTACTCGACACGCTGCGCCGCCGTGTCGTCATCGGCGACGGTGCGATGGGCACCATGCTGCAAGCTGCCGATCTGACCCTCGACGATTTCCGCGGGTTGGAGGGCTGTAACGAGATCCTCAACGACACCCGCCCCGAGGTCCTGCGCGGCATCCACCGCGCCTATTTCGAAGCGGGCGCCGACGCGGTGGAGACCAACACCTTCGGCTGCAACCTGCCCAACCTCGCCGACTACGACATCGCCGACCGGATCCGCGACCTCTCCGAGCGGGGAACCCGGCTGGCCCGTGAGGTCGCCGACGAGATGGGACCGTCTCCCGACGGTACGCCACGCTACGTGCTCGGCTCGATGGGGCCGGGCACCAAGCTGCCCACGCTCGGTCACGCCCCGTTCGCCGCGCTGCGCGACGCCTACACCGAGGCCGCCCTCGGCATGCTGGACGGCGGCGCCGACGCCATCCTCATCGAGACCTGCCAGGACCTGCTGCAGGTCAAGGCGGCGGTGACCGGCAGCAAGCGCGCGATGGCGAAGCTGGGCCGCCGGATCCCGATCATCACGCACGTCACGGTGGAGACCACGGGCACGATGCTGGTCGGCAGCGAGATCGGCGCGGCGCTCACCGCGCTGGAGCCCCTCGGCATCGACATGATCGGCCTGAACTGCGCGACCGGCCCGGACGAGATGAGCGAGCACCTGCGCCACCTGTCCCGGCACGCGCAGGTGCCGGTCTCGGTGATGCCGAACGCCGGGCTGCCGGTGCTCGGCGCGGACGGGGCGGTCTACCCGCTCACCCCCGAGGAACTGGCGGTCGCGCTGCGCGGGTTCGTCACCGAGTTCGGCCTGGCCCTGGTCGGCGGCTGCTGCGGTACCACGCCCGAGCACATCCGCCAGGTCACCGCCGCGGTGCGCGAAGTCGAGCCGGCCCTGCCGCCGATCGCGCAGCGGCGCGCGCCGGTGCACGAGCCGAGCGTGTCCAGCATGTACACCGCGGTGCCGTTCGAGCAGGACGCCTCGGTCCTGATGATCGGCGAACGCACGAACGCCAACGGCTCCAAGGCATTCCGTGAGGCCATGCTCGCCGGGGACTGGCAGAAGTGCTTGGACATCGCCAAGGACCAGACCCGTGACGGGGCACACATGCTCGACCTGTGCGTCGACTACGTCGGCCGGGACGGCACCCGCGACATGTCGGAGCTGGCGAGCAGGCTGGCCACCGCTTCGACGTTGCCGATCATGCTCGACTCCACCGAGGCCCCCGTACTGCGGGCCGGGCTGGAGCACCTCGGCGGGCGTTGCGCGGTCAACTCGGTGAACTACGAGGACGGCGCCGGTCCCGATTCGCGGTTCCAGCAGACCATGCGCCTGGTCGCCGAGCACGGCGCCGCCGTGGTCGCGCTGACCATCGACGAGGAGGGCCAGGCCCGCACCGCGGCGAAGAAGGTGGAGATCGCCGAGCGGCTGATCGCCGACATCACCGGCAACTGGGGGCTGTCGGAGAGCGACATCATCATCGACACGCTCACCTTCACCCTGGGCACCGGCCAGGAGGAGTCGCGCCGCGACGGGCTGGAGACCATCGAGGCCATCCGCGAGCTCAAGCGCCGGCATCCACGGGTGCAGACCACCTTGGGTCTTTCCAACATCTCCTTCGGCCTCAATCCGGCCGCCCGGCAGGTGCTCAACTCGGTCTTCATGCACGAATGCGTCCAAGCCGGTCTGGATTCGGCGATCGTGCACGCCTCCAAGATCCTGCCGATCAGCCGTATCCCGGAGGAGCAGCGCGAGGTCGCGCTGGATCTGGTGTACGACCGCCGTGCGGAGGGCTACGACCCGCTGCAGAAGCTGATGGCGCTGTTCGAAGGCGTGTCCACCTCCTCGTCGAAGGCGTCGCGGGCGGAGGAACTGGCCGCGCTGCCGTTGTTCGAGCGGCTGGAGCGGCGGATCGTCGACGGGGAACGCGCCGGGATGGAAGCCGACCTGGACGCGGCCATGACCGAGGTGCCGCCGCTGCAGATCATCAACGAGACCCTGCTGGCCGGGATGAAGACGGTCGGCGAGCTGTTCGGGTCCGGTCAGATGCAGCTGCCGTTCGTGCTGCAGTCCGCCGAGGTGATGAAGGCCGCCGTCGCGTACCTCGAGCCGCACATGGAGGCCACCGACGACAGTGGCAAGGGCCGCATCGTGCTGGCCACCGTGAAGGGCGACGTGCACGACATCGGCAAGAACCTGGTCGACATCATCCTGTCGAACAACGGCTACGAGGTGGTCAACCTCGGCATCAAGCAGCCGATCGCCACCATCCTGGACGCGGCGGTGGACAAGAAGGCAGACGTCATCGGCATGTCGGGCCTGCTGGTCAAGTCGACCGTGGTGATGAAGGAGAACCTCGAGGAGCTCAACGCCAAGGGCGTGGCCGAGCAGTTCCCGGTGCTGCTGGGCGGTGCGGCGCTCACCCGCTCCTACGTGGAGAACGACCTGACCGAGGTGTACGAGGGCGACGTGCACTATGCGCGCGACGCGTTCGAGGGCCTGCGGCTGATGGACGACATCATGACCCGCAAACGCGGTGGCGACCTCGACCCGGACAGCCCGGAAGCCATCGCCGAGCGGGAGAAGGCCGCCGAGCGCAAAGCGCGCCACGAGCGCTCCAAGCGAATCGCGGCGGAGCGCAGGGCGAACGAGGCGCCCGTCGTGGTGCCGGAGCGCTCCGACGTCGCGGCCGATCTGCCGGTGCCGGTGCCGCCCTTCTGGGGCACACGGGTGGTGAAAGGCCTCGCGCTGCACGAATATTCGGGCCTGCTCGACGAGCGGGCGTTGTTCCTGGGGCAGTGGGGCCTGCGTGGGCAGCGCGGTGGCGACGGTCCCGGCTACGAGGAACTGGTGGAGACCGAGGGCAGGCCGCGTCTGCGCGCCTGGCTGGACCGATTGAGCACCGAGGGCGTGTTGCAGCACGCCGCGGTGGTGTACGGCTACTTCCCCGCGGTGTCCGAAGGCGACGACGTCATCGTGCTCACCGAACCGGAACCCGATGCGCCGGAGCGGTACCGGTTCACCTTCCCGCGGCAGCAGCGCGACCGGTTCCTGTGCATCGCCGACTTCATCCGTTCGCGGGAGTACGCCCGCTCGACCGGTCAGGTGGACGTGCTTCCGTTCCAGCTGGTCACGATGGGTCAGCCGATCGCCGACTTCGCCAACGAGCTGTTCGCGGGTGACAGCTACCGCGATTACCTCGAGGTGCACGGCATCGGCGTCCAGCTCACCGAGGCGCTCGCCGAGTACTGGCACCGCCGCATCCGCGAGGAGCTCGTCCTCGACGGTCACGCGGTCGCCGACTCCGACCCGGCCGACGTGCTGGAGTACTTCAAGCTCGGCTATCGCGGCGCCCGCTACTCGTTCGGCTACGGCGCCTGCCCGGAGCTGGAGGACCGCGCCAAACTGGTCGACCTGCTCGAAGCCGATCGCATCGGCGTCGTGCTCTCCGAGGAGTTGCAGCTGCATCCGGAGCAGTCCACCGACGCCTTTGTCCTGCTGCATCCGGAGGCGAAGTACTTCAACGCGTAGCCGTTCGCCGATGCGGCGCGGCGCCGACGCCCGAGGGTCTCGGCGCCGCGCTGTCAGCGCGAACGCGGCTGCCCGATCGTCAGGCGCGAGGCTTTGGAAGCCGTATCGGTACGTCGCCTTTGCCGCAGGTTGGCATCGCTGCTTCCGGACGCTCTCGACCGGCCGATCGGTCTGCCGAGTGCCCGGGGCGCGCCATCTTCGTCTCGCGGATCGGGCGTAGGCGCGCGGAGTGCAGCGGACGTGAGCGCCTTTCTCGGCCTGTCCGTCCGTTCGTGGTCCGCAGCGGGCGTCGCGGCCGGACGGCGATCAGTGGTGGACTGTTAGCAATAGCGAGATGCTCTCGTGTGAAGGGCCTTTGCTACCTGCTCGGATGTCATGTCTCGCGTGCATCGGGGCGCTCGTCGGCGCGTCACAGTGGCGGGCGCGCGCGGTTTACCTGGGCGATCGTCCGTGCCCGCACCGGGAGGTGGCTGTGTGTCGGGTGGATGTGCCATTGTCGAAGGCGTTGTAACTGCATCCGGGGCAGTCGGCGGATGCGTTCGCGTCCCTGCTCAGTGGTGCAAAGCACCTCGGCGCGTACGCTTTCGGAATTCTTCCGGGCTTGCGTGTGGAGTGCGAGACGGCTAGGCGCGCAAGTAGGAAGAGGCACACCACGATGACGGCGGATCGATTGATCGCGGGACGTTACCGGCTCACGGATCCGATCGGCACCGGCGCCATGGGTGTGGTGTGGCGGGCCACCGACGTCCGGCTGCAGCGCACCGTCGCGGTCAAACAGGTGCTCCTCGGCCCCGGACTCACCGGATCGGCTGCGCTGGAGGCGAAACGGCGTGCCATGCGGGAGGGGCGGATCGCGGCGCGGCTGCACCACCCGAACGCCATCACCGTGTTCGACGTGGCCGAGGAAGACGGCCAGCCCTGGCTGGTCATGGAGTACCTGGACGCGCCGAGCCTGGCGACCAAGCTGTCGGGCAACCGGACGCTGCCGCCGCTGGAGGTCGCCCGGATCGGCGCGCAGGCGGCGAGCGCCTTGGCCGCGGCGCACGACGCGGGGATCATGCACCGGGACGTGAAGCCGGCGAATCTGCTGGTCGCCGACGACGGCACGGTCAAGATCACCGACTTCGGCATTTCCCGCGCGGTCGGCGACGTGACGGTCACGGCCACCGGGTTTCTCGCCGGGACGCCGGCCTACCTGTCGCCCGAGGTGGCGCGCGGCGAGGACCCGGAACCGGCTTCCGACGTCTTCGCTCTCGGTTCGACGTTGTACGCGGCGGTGCAGGGCGCTCCACCGTTCGGTGAGAGCGACAACCCGCTGGCCCTGCTGCACGCGGTGGCGCGGGGCGAAATCCCGCCGCCGGAGGCGGCCGGCTCGCTGGGGCCGGTGCTGATGTACCTGCTCGCCCCGGCCGTCGCCGACCGCCCGACCATGCGGGAGGCGAAAGCGGTCCTCGAAGCCGTCGCGGCGGGACGGGATCTGGAGCTGCCCGCATCGGTGACCAAGGTGATTGCCGCCCCCGCCGCCACGACGACCGTGCTGCCCGACCCCGCCGCTGCCGTATCGCCGGAGCAGTCGGACGACACCGGTGTCACCGCGGTCGTACCCGCCGCTGTGCCGGGTCCGGCCGTGCCGCAAGGAGCTACGTCACGGCCGGTGCCGAGGCGGGCCGGGGTGGCGACGACGTTGCGGAGTGTTCTGAGCGGCCGGCAGCGCCGCCGACTGATCGCCGTGGAAGTCGCCGCGGTGGTCGGGGTGTTGATCCTGGTCGGCATCATCGCAATGCTGGCCGGCGTGGACGGCGAGGGTGGCGACGCGCCGACGTCGTCGGTCGCGCCTCCGGCCGCCGTGGCGCCCGAGAACACGCAGGCGCCGGCCGACGCGGCCGGAGCCGAGCCGCGACAGGCGCCGGTACAAGCTCCCGCTCCAGCCCAGGCGCAATCATCCGCCTCCTCGGCGCCCGCGCCCACTTCTGGGCCCCTGCCGGGGCCCGCACCCACTTCAGCGGGTGCCCCGCTGCCCCCGCCTGCCCCGGGAACCACCCCTCCGGCGCAAACGACGAACCCCGCGCCGAGCACCACTCCGCCGCCCAGCACCACGCCGCAGTCCACGTCGAGCCCTGCCCCGACCACCACGGGCCCGGCCACCACCGCGACGACGACCCCGTCCGGTCCGCCGACACCCGACCGGATCGCCTCGTTCATCCAGGGCTACTACGGCATGCTGCCCACCAACGTGTCCGGCGCCTGGACGCAGCTGGCCCCCGGATACCAGGCCAAGACCGGCTACGACTCATACGTGAACTTCTGGGGCACGATTCGCTCGGTGAGCGTGGGCTCGGTTACGCAGAACGGCGCGAATCGGGCGGTCGTCGCGTTGACCTACACCTTGAAGAACGGCACGACGACTTCCGAGAGCCGCTGGATCGAGGTCGTCGGCGACAGTGCCAAGTTGCAGATCGCCGCATCGGGTACCTAGGGGACACGGCCGAGCCTTGGCCTGCGCCATCGAGTAGCCCAGCCATCCGAGGGTGAGCAGGCTCGGCTGCGGAGCGGCTCCGTCCCGGCGGTACGGTTCGTGCGGCGGCCGGGTGATCTCGGAAGGTTCGCAACGGTGCCCGCGACATGGACGAGAGCTGGGAGAAGGACCGAAACGTGACAGCGCGACTGGCCGGAGTGCTCTGGGACATGGACGGCACGCTCCTCGACTCGGAGAAGCTCTGGGATGTCGCGGTGCGGGAACTGGCACGTGAGCACGGTCACGAGATGACCGATGCGATCCGGCACGCGCTGATCGGGGCGTCCGGCCCGAACGCGCTGCGGATCATGTTCACCGGCTTGGGCATCGAGCCGACGCCGGACTCGTTGCGTGCGGCGGGGGAGTTCCTGGAGCGGCGGGTGACCGAATTGATGACCGGCCCCATCCCGTGGCGGCCTGGTGCGAAGGATGCGCTGGCCATGGTGCGCGCGGCGGGGCTGGCCAGCGCGCTCGTCACCAATACCAAGCGGTCGCTCACGGAGTTCGGTCTCGACACGCTGGGCCGGGACTTCTTCGATGTCTCGGTCTGCGGCGACGAGGTGGCGCACGGCAAGCCGGAGCCGGATGTCTACCTGCGCGCTGCCGAGCTGCTCGGGCTCGATCCGGAACAGTGTGTGGCGGTGGAGGATTCGCCGACGGGTACGCGTGCGGCGCAGGCCGCGGGCTGTGCGGTGGTGGTCGTCCCGTGCGAGATTCCGGTGCCGCACGCGCCGGGGCGGGTGTTCCGGGATTCATTGATCGGGCTGACCGTCGCGGAACTCGAAAACGCTCTGCGCGTGCGGGATTGAGCCATCGGGGTGGCTGTGGTGCGCGACGTTCGCGCACGGGCCATGCCGAGAGTTACTGTGCCGCAACGGGTGTGCGTGCAGATGATAGGTGTGACCGTGATCACCGGCAATCTCGCCGAATCCCGGGCGTGTCGGCGACCGCTCCACCAAAATGACGCCATGGCAGCGTTGGGCGTCCTCGACGAGATCGTAGATACCGGACGGTATCCCCTGGCGGAGGCGGAAGGACCCGCGCTGCGGGAAGCGGTTCGGCGCGCCCGTGCGGAACTGGCCGACACCGGCTGCACCGTGCTGCGTGGCTTCATCCGCCCGGAACTGACCGAGACGTTGCGGGCGCAGGGCGAGCTGATGGCCCCGCACGCGCACTACGAGGTCGAGCGGGTCAACGCCTACAACATTCCGCTGGACGCCGACCTGCCGGAGGACCATCCGGGCCGGATCGTGCTCGAGCGGGGCAACGCTTTCGTGCCCCGCGACCGCATCCCCGCCGACGCGCTGATCCACCGGCTCTACACCGACGAGCTGTTCCAGCGATTCGTCGCCGACTGCTTCGACCTGTCGGAATTGCACGAATTCGCCGATCCCCTGGCGGGACTGTGCCTGAACGTCGTCGCGCCGGGCATGTCGCACCCCTGGCATTTCGACACCAACGAATTCACCGTCTCGATGCTGACCCAGCCCGCCGAGGAGGGCGGCGTCTTCGAGTACTGCCCCAACATCCGCACACCCGAGGCGGAACACCTCGACGACGTCCGCGCCGTGCTCACCGGCACCGGCGAGCGCTTCGTCCAGCGGCTCGAACTGCGTCCGGGCGACCTGCAGCTGTTCCAGGGTCGCTTCTCGTTGCACCGCGTCTCACCTGTCGACGGTGCGCGTCAGCGCCATTCGGCCATTTTCGCCTACACCGATCGTCCCGGGATGGTCGGCACGGTGGAGCGCACCCGGCAGTTGTTCGGCCGCGTGCTACCCGACCACCTAGCCGCCGCGGCCGACGCCGTCCGGGGCGATCGACTGCTCGACTGAGCCGAACGGCTCGACTGACCGAGCTCGACCCGAGAGGACCGACAGTGCCAGTGCCGTTAGACACCACCGGGAAAGCGTCTTTCGACGATATCTACGTCCGCCCCGATCCGCGCGCCTACTACGCGCGCATGTCCGAATTGGACTACCGCATTCCGGAACTGGCGAAACCGTTCTTCCAGCAACAGATTCGGGAATACCGCGCGTCCGCCCGGGTCGCCGTGCCGACCGTGCTCGACCTCGGCTGCTCCTACGGCGTGAACGCCGCGCTGCTGCGCCTCGACACCACGATCGGCGAGCTGGCCGAGCATTACGCCGCCGCCGACACCGATCGGGCCGGTCTGATCCGGTGCGACCGAGACCGCGTGGCGGGGCGGGCCGCGGTGGAGGACGTCCGCTTCCTCGGCATGGACGCCGCCCGCCCAGCCCTGGAGTACGCGCGGGAGGCCGGGCTCCTGCACGACGTCGTGCACGCCGACCTCGAGTCCGGCGAGCCGACCGACGAGCAGCGCGCCCTGCTCGCGACCGCCGATCTGGTCGTCTCCACCGGCTGCGTCGGGTACATCACCGAGAAAACCTTGACCCGAGTGGCCACCGCGCACCCGCGCAGGCGGCCGTGGATGGCACACTTCGTACTGCGCATGTTCGACTTCGCACCGATCGAGGCGGAACTCGCCGCGCTCGGCTACCGGACCGAGCACGCGCCGGGGTTGTACGAGCAACGCAGGTTCGCCTCCGCGGCCGAACAGGCGCAAGTGCTGAACACCCTGTCCGCCAACGGGATCGACACGACCGGCCGGGAAGACCAGGGCTGGCTGTATGCCAACCTGTACGTGTCGAGGCCGCTGCCGAAACATCACGCCGACACCGAGGACTCGCATTGACCGAACGCACCTTCGCCGCCGACGACCACCTTCCCCGGGTGCCCCTGCCGACGCTGGAGGACAGCTGTGGCCGGTTCCTGCAGTGGTGCGAGCCGCTGCTGACCGCCGACGAGATCGCCGCCACCCGGGCCGCGGTCGACGACCTGTTGCGACCCGACGGTCCGGGGCGCACGCTGCACGCGGCGCTCGCGGAGTACGACGCGACGCCCGGCGTCGGCAGCTGGCTCGACCTGTTCTGGCCGTCGCGATACCTGGGCAGGCGGGACCGGATCGCCCTGAACGCGAACTTCTTCTTTCTGTTCCGGGACGACACCCCACTGGCCGCCTCCACCGCCGCGACTCAGGTGGACCGGGCGGCGGGCATCATCTCCGCCGCCGTCGACTACAAGCTGGCCCTCGACCGGGAGGCCATCCCGCCGGTGACCCAGCGCGGGCAGCAGCTGTCCATGTGGCAGAACAAGTACCTGTTCTCCGAGACCAGGATTCCCGGCGTGGAGCAGGACACGGTCCGGGTCCCCTACAGCGCGGAATGGCCGGGTCACTCGCAGGCCCGGCACATCGTGGTGTTCTTCCACGGCAGCACGTTCCGGATGGACGTGGTCGGCCCGGACGGAGCGCCGTACTCGCCGGAGGATCTCGCCGACGGGCTGCGCGCGGTGCTGAAGGCGGGCGCCCGCCCGGCCCGCACCGACACCGCCGTCGGGCACCTCACCACCAAGGCCCGCGCGGAATGGGCCCAGAGCAGGCAGCGGCTGCTGGCCGAGCCTGCGAACGCCGCGGCGCTGGACACCATCGAGACCGCGCTGTTCGCCGTCTGCCTCGAGGACTTCGCCCCGCGCGACGAACTGCACGCCTGCGACGAGTTGCTGCACGGTGACAGCGCGAACCGGTGGTTCGACAAATCGGTGTCCTTCGTCGTCTTCGCCGACGGACAGGCGGGCATCAATGTCGAGCACTGCGGACTCGACGGCACCACCATCCTGTCGTTCGTGGACACCCTGCTGGAAACCTCGGTGCCGGAACACGCCGCCCACTCCGGCGCACAGGCGCAGGGACTGCCCGCGGTGGAGCCGGTCGAGTTCGTGCTCGACGAGGCGCAGCGGGGCGATATCGCCGCGGCGGCCGCCGCCTTCGCCCAGTACGCCGCGGCGAACGCCACCCAGACGGTGTCGTTCCCGGACTTCGGCACCGCCAGGGCCAAGCAGCTCGGCATCTCGCCGGACGCGTTCGCGCAGTTGAGCTACCAGCTGGCCCATCGGCGCAGCAAGGGGCTCACCGGCGCGACCTACGAGTCCATCGCGACCAGGCAGTACCGCAACGGCCGCACCGAGGCCATGCGGGTGATCACCCCGGAGATGATCGCCTTCGTGGACGCGATGCAGGACCAGGACGCGAGCGCCGAGGCGAAGCTCGCCGCGGCGCGGACGGCCGCGTCCGCGCACGTGGAGCGGGCCAAGCAGTGCCAGGCCGGTGACGCGCCCGAGCAGCACCTGTGGGAGCTGCAGTGGATCCAGCGCCGCCGCGGCGCGGAACTGGGCGTCACCGATCCGATCCCGCTCTACGACAGCCCCGGCTGGACGATCATGCGCGACGACTACCTGAGCACCAGCTCGGCGCCGTCGGTCAACATCCGCTACTTCGGTTTCGGCTCCACCAGTCCCCGCTGCATCGGCATCGCCTACGTCCTGCTGCCGGACCGCTGGAATCTCTACCTGGCCACTCCGAAACCGGTCGCCGACCAGATGCACGCGTTCGCCGACCACCTCCGCACGGCGGTCGCCGACCTGCAGGCGCTGCTCGCCGGGAACTAGCCGCTTTCCGCCCGGTTCCTCCGCCCCCGCTCAGGGGTGGAGGACCGGGCGGTCGCCGTTACCGGCCATCGTGGGCCGGAGCAACAGACCCGCATCCGGGTCTGAAACAATGGCTCATCGTGAAGAACTTCGAATCCCTGTTCGCCGAACTGCAGGATCGTGCGGTCAACCGCCCCGAGGGGTCCGGAACCGTTGCCGCGCTGGACGCAGGCGTGCATACCCAGGGTAAGAAGGTGCTCGAGGAGGCCGGTGAAGTGTGGCTGGCCGCCGAACACGAGAGCGACGAGTCGCTCGCCGAGGAGATCTCCCAGCTGCTGTATTGGGTGCAGGTGCTGATGGTGGGTCGCGGGCTGAAGCTCGAAGACGTGTACCGACATCTGTGATGACGGCCGTCCGACACCACGTTTCTCCTCCCGAAAGGACTCCCTCCATGCTGCGCGTCGCAGTCCCCAACAAAGGCGCCCTCTCCGAATCCGCCGTCTCGATCCTCGCCGAGGCGGGCTACCGCAAGCGCACGGATTCCCGCGATCTGACCGTGCTCGACCCGGCCAACCAGGTCGAGTTCTTCTTTCTGCGGCCCAAGGACATCGCGATCTACGTCGGTTCCGGGGAGCTGGATCTCGGCATCACCGGTCGTGATCTCGCCCTCGATTCCGGCGCACCGGTGCAGGAACGGCTCGCCCTCGGCTTCGGCCGCTCCACCTTCCGTTACGCCGCCCCGGCCGGACGGGAGTGGAAGGTCGAGGACCTCGCCGACAAGCGCATCGCCACTTCCTACCCGAACCTGGTGCTCGACGATCTGCGCGGCCGCGGCATCGAGGCCGAGGTGATCCGCCTCGACGGCGCGGTGGAGATCTCCATCCAGCTCGGCGTCGCCGACGCCATCGCCGACGTCGTCGGCTCCGGGCGCACGCTGCGCCAGCACAACCTCGTCGCGTTCGGTGAATCGCTGTGCGACTCCGAGGGTGTGCTGGTCGAGCGCAAGGACGCCGATCGCGGCGACCGGGCACGGAATCAGCTCGTCGCCCGGATCCAGGGCGTGGTCTTCGCCCAGCAGTACGTCATGCTGGACTACGACTGCCCGAAGGATTTGCTCGACGAGGCGTTCGTCATCACCCCAGGGTTGGAATCGCCGACCGTGGCGCCGCTGGCCGACACCGGCTGGGTCGCGGTGCGCGCACTGGTGCCGCGCAAGCAGAGCAACGAGTTGATGGACCAGCTGGCCGATCTGGGCGCGAAAGCCATCCTGGCCACGGACATCCGCTCCTGCCGCGCATTCTGAACGCCGGATTCGTCCGATACGCCTGATTCGTTCAGGCTGAGCGCAATCGGTGTGCCCTGTGACCGGGGGTTGCTACCGTGCGGCCTCTCGATGAGGAAACGCAAGGAGCCCCCGTGTCACAGTCACCACCCGAGGAGCAGTCGGGCAGCACATTCACCTGGAACGAGGACTGGCTGGCGGCGATCGCCGGGCTGATCCTGATCGCGCTGGTCCTGCTCGGCGCGATTCCGGATTGGCTGGTGCCGTGATGGCCGAGACCGGCGCCGAATCGGCGAAGGAATCGAAGGCTCTGGCGGACAAGGATTCCGGCGTGGCCGCGCCCGGCGGAATCCCGTCATCCGAGACGGAAGCGGTGCAGGCGACGTCCCGGCCGACCGCCGGGACCATCGCGGCCGGTATCGCGGTCGTGATCGTGCTCGGCGCCCTCACCCGCTACTTCGAGACACACGTCCCGCAGTGGGCGGTGGGCACTCCGTTCCAGCGCGTCGCCAAGTCCGTCGAATACCCGGTGTACGCCATCGCCCTTGGTCTGCTCGGCAATGTCGTGCTGAGCAAACTCGCACTGCGCGACCGGCTTTCGGCGGGATTCCGCACCGAATTCTTCATCAAGACCGGCGTGGTGCTGCTCGGCGCTTCGATCAACCTGAAGGTCCTGGTCACCGCGGCGGGTCCGTCGATCCTGCAAGCGCTGCTGCTGATCACGGCCGTGTTCGGCTTCACCTGGTGGCTGGGCGGACGCCTCGGGCTGGACGACAAGCTGCGCGCGCTGCTGTCCTCGGCGGTGTCGATCTGCGGTGTCAGCGCGGCTATCGCCGCGGCGGGCGCGGTGCAAGCGCGGCGCGAGCAGATCGCCTACGCGGCCTCGCTGGTGATCGTCTTCGCGTTGCCCTCGATCTTCCTGCTGCCCTGGCTGGCGGAGGTGCTCGGCTTGTCGGACGCGGTCGCGGGCGCCTGGATCGGCGGCAATATCGACACCACGGCGGCGGTCGCGGCCTCCGGCGCGATCGCGGGGGAGAAGGCGCTGCAGATCGCCACCATCGTCAAGACCACGCAGAACGCGCTGATCGGTGTGGTCGCCATCGCCCTGACCGCGTACTTCACGCTGCGCGTCGAGCGGGCGCCCGGTGCGGTGCGGCCCTCGCCGCGCCAGTTCTGGGAGCGGTTCCCGAAGTTCGTGCTCGGCTTCATCGCCGCCTCGGTCATCGGCACGCTGTACCTGCAGGCGGTGGACAAGAAGTCCGGTGCGGCGCACATCGCGATCATCAACGATCTGCGCACCTGGTTCCTGATCTTCGCGTTCGTCTCCATCGGCTTGGAGTTCTCGCTGCGCGGACTGCGGGAAGCGGGCTGGCGGCCGGTCGTGGTGTTCGGGTCCGCGGCGGTCGTGAATCTCGCGGTGGGTCTCGGACTCTCGGTGCTGCTGTTCCACAATTTCACCGCCTGAGCGTCGGCCCCATGGATACGCAGCCGAAACTCGGGCACGCGGTGTCGCCCGGTCCTGGACATCGGGGCCGGGCGGCCCGCCGTTCGGGAAATGTTCACCGGCCGAATACGCGGGTCGGCTCGAAACCACCGGCCTCATCGGGAAGACTGTCGGGCGTGTCGGACAGGATCAACGACGAGAAGGCCGCGGCGGAGCCGGGCCGACGAGCGACCACCCCGGCGGCCGACGGTGTCCCCGCGCGCGGCACGGCGTGGACGCGGATACGAAACCTGTTCATCATCGCGGGCGACGCGGTACTGGTCGTGGTCCTGATCGGAGCGGTTTTCCTGCTCGGCGAGCGCGGGACGTCATTGGACTTCCTGGTGGCCGCGCTGGGCCACTAGCTCGTCAGTCCGAGACGGCTTCGGCCAGGGTCTCGTCCGGGGATTCGGTGACGCCGCCGCTCGGCCAGCCAGGGTAGGGCGGCGGCGTGCCGCCGAATGCCGGGCACAAAGGCTTGTAGTCGCAGTACGAGCACAGCCAGCTGGTGTTCGGCTGGAAGTCCCCGGTGCGGCCCGCCTCGAGAATGGCCGCCCACAGTGCCGAGAGTGTGCGCTCGAAGCGCAGCAACTCCTGCTCCTCGGGGGCGTAGGTGAGGATCTGCTCGTCGGCGAGGTAGATCAGCCGCAGCTGGGCGGGCACCAGGCCGCGGGTGCGCAGTACGACCAGCGCGTAGAACTTCAACTGGAACAGCGCTTTGGTCTCTTGCGTCGGCCCCGGCGCACGGCCGGTCTTGTAGTCCACGACGCGCAGGGCGCCGCTGGGCGCGAGGTCGATCCGGTCGACGAACCCGCGCAGCGGCGCGCCGTCGGCCAGTTCCACCTCCACCCGCGCTTCGCGTGACTCCGGATCGAACCGGGTCGGATCCTCCAGCCGGTAGTAGCGGCGCACCAGCGCGCGCACCTCCTCGAGGAACGCGTCGAGTTGCCCCGCGGCGACCAGTTCCGCCACCTCCGGCTGTTGGGCGTGCACCCGCGCCCACGCCGTCGGCACCAGGGCCTCGGCGCGCTCGGGCACCCGCTCGGCCGCGGGCAGCCCGTAGAGGTCCTCCAGCACCGCGTGCACCACCGTGCCGCGCACCGCGTGCACCGAAGGCCGCTCCGGTATCCGATCGATCGCGCGGAAGCGGTATTTCAGCGGACACTGCTTGAAATCCATTGCCCGGGAAGGCGAGAGCGCGGGCCGGGCGCGGGTGGCCGTCGGATCGGGCCGGGCGGTCCGCGCGTCGTCGGCAGGGGGCGTGGACACGGGCGAGCACATACCTGGCAGGCTATCCGGCGGCACCGACACGCCGGTGCGTCACAGCACGATTCCGACAAGTGGAACGGAGATTCATGACGGCCAGACGGACCGGGCCATTCACCATCGGTGACCGGGTGCAGCTGACCGATGCCAAAGGACGCCTGTACACGGTGGTCTTGGAGCCGGGCAAGGAATTCCACACCCATCGCGGCGGGATCAAGCACGACAGCCTCATCGGCGCCGACGAGGGCAGCGTGGTGCATTCCACCAACGGCACGCCCTACCTCGCACTGCGTCCGCTGCTGATCGACTACGTGCTGTCCATGCCGCGCGGCGCCGCGGTGATCTACCCGAAGGACGCCGCGCAGATCGTGCACGAGGGCGACATGTTCCCCGGCGCGCGTGTGCTGGAAGCCGGCGCGGGGTCCGGTGCGCTGACCTGCTCGCTGCTGCGGGCGGTGGGGCCGCAGGGGCAGGTGGTGTCCTACGAGATCCGCGCCGACCACGCAGAGCACGCGATCCGCAACGTCGAGACGTTTTTCGGCGAGCGGCCGGCGAACTGGTCGCTGACCGTGGGTGACGTGGCCGACTACACCGGGGAGCCGGTGGATCGCGCGGTACTGGACATGCTCGCGCCGTGGGATGCGCTACCGGCGGTGTCCAAGGCGCTCGTGCCGGGCGGCGTGCTGATCGTCTATGTGGCCACCGTCACCCAGCTGTCGAAAGTGGTCGAAGCGCTGCGCGAGCAGGAGTGCTGGACCGAGCCACGCTCCTGGGAGTCGCTGGTGCGACCGTGGCATGTGGTCGGCCTCGCCGTGCGGCCCGAGCACCGCATGCAGGGTCACACCGCCTTCCTGGTCAGCGCCCGCAGGCTCGCCGAGGGCACCGTCACGCCCAAGCCGCAGCGCAGGCCCTCGAAGGGCTGAGCGCGGCCGGGCGGGCGAGGTGGTGGCCGACTCAGGCCGGGACGCAGGGCGCCTGCGCGAAGCCGAGCAGCAGACAGCCGCTCGCGTCCGTCAGCTTCCAGGTGCCGTCGACCTTTTCCCAGCTCAGCGGCACGGCGGGGGCGGCGCCATGCGGGGAGGTGATGGTCACCTGCGCGTTCGCGGTGTTGCCCTGGGTGGTGATGTCGGCGACGGCGAAGGTGAGCGCGTAGCCCTGCAGGCCCTTGTTCATCTGGTCGATGTTCGCTGTGCGCTTTTCACCGTTGACGATCAGCTTGGCCTTCTCGGGGGTGGGTACAGTCGGATCGGTGAGCTTTACCAGCACGGCCTGCAAGGTATCGGCGGTCGGCGCACCGGTCGCATGGGCGGAGTGATCGTGGGTACCCGACGCGGCGGTGCTGGTGGCGGCCGAGGTCGCCGCGCCGGTGGAGTCGTCGTCGGAGCCGCACGCCGCCACCGCGCCGGAGATGGCCAGCGCCGCCGCGGCGGTGACGAGGGAAAAACGCAGGGTTCTCGCGGGAAGGAGCATGGTCGGCAACCTTTCGGCTCGAGCGGCGAGGAGGCTCGCCAGGGTCGGGTTAGGGCAGGCTAACATGGTGATCCGGCCGCCGATCGCGGCCCAGATGTGATCACCACGAAACCATGTCGGAAAGCGAGAACGGGTCGCGCCCGGTAGCGTTGATAGACCGGGACTGGGAGGAGCAGCACATGAGCCCCATCGAGAATTCGGATTCGGCGGCCTGGAGAGAGCTCGAGGCAGTGCGCGCCGAGGCGGCTGCACTCCGAAGGCAACTCGCCGATTCGCCGGATCGCACACGGGAATTGGAAGCCCGCATCGATTCGCTGACCATTCGCAACACGAAGCTGATGGACACCCTCAAGGAAGCGCGCCAGCAGCTGGTCGCGCTGCGTGAGGAGGTCGATCGGCTGGGTCAGCCGCCGAGCGGATACGGCATTCTGATCGGTGTGTACGACGATCAGACGGTCGACGTGTTCACTTCGGGTCGCAAGATGCGGTTGACGTGTTCACCGAACATCGAGACCTCGACGCTCGAATACGGTCAGACCGTCCGCCTCAACGAGGCGCTCACGGTCGTCGAGGCCGGGCACTACGACGCGGTCGGCGAGATCGGCACCCTCCGGGAGATCCTCGACGACGGTCGTCGCGCCCTGGTCGTCGGCCATGCCGACGAGGAGCGTGTGGTGTGGCTGGCAGGCCCGCTGGCGAAGGTCGCCGAGATGGACGACCTCGACGATCCCGATTCCCCCATCCGCAAGCTGCGGCCGGGCGACTCGCTGCTGGTCGACACGAAGGCCGGTTTCGCCTTCGAGCGCATCCCCAAGGCCGAGGTCGAGGACCTCGTGCTGGAAGAGGTGCCCGACGTCGACTACAGCGACATCGGCGGTCTCGGCAGGCAGATCGAGCAGATCCGCGACGCGGTGGAGCTGCCGTTCCTGCACAAGGACCTCTTCCGCGAGTACGCGCTGCGTCCGCCGAAGGGTGTGCTGCTCTACGGTCCCCCCGGCTGCGGTAAGACGCTCATCGCCAAGGCGGTGGCCAACTCGCTGGCCAAGAAGATCGCCGAGGCGCGCGGTGAGGATGCCAAGGAAGCCAAGTCGTTCTTCCTGAACATCAAGGGCCCCGAGCTGCTCAACAAGTTCGTGGGTGAGACCGAGCGTCACATCCGGATCATCTTCCAGCGGGCCCGCGAGAAGGCGTCCGAAGGCACGCCGGTGATCGTGTTCTTCGACGAGATGGATTCCATCTTCCGCACCCGCGGCTCCGGCGTCTCCTCCGATGTCGAGACCACGGTGGTGCCGCAGCTGCTGTCGGAGATCGATGGTGTCGAGGGCCTGGAGAACGTCATCGTGATCGGCGCCTCCAACCGTGAGGACATGATCGATCCCGCGATCCTGCGGCCGGGCCGCCTGGACGTGAAGATCAAGATCGAGCGTCCGGACGCGGAGTCGGCGCAGGACATCTTCTCGAAGTACCTCACCAAGGAGTTGCCGCTGCACGACGACGACCTGGCCGAGTTCGGCGGCGACAAGCTCTTGTGCATCAACGCCATGATCGAACGCGTCGTCGACCGGATGTACGCCGAGAGCGAGGACAATCGCTTCCTGGAGGTCACCTACGCCAACGGTGACAAGGAGGTCCTGTACTTCAAGGACTTCAACTCCGGCGCCATGATTCAGAACATCGTGGACCGCTCCAAGAAGTACGCCATCAAGGCGGTGCTCGACACGGGCAACCCGGGTCTGCGCATCCAGCATCTCTACGATTCGATCGTGGACGAGTTCTCCGAGAACGAGGACCTGCCCAACACCACGAATCCGGACGACTGGGCACGCATCTCGGGTAAGAAGGGCGAGCGGATCGTCTACATCCGCACGCTGGTCACCGGCAAGAACGCCAGTGCCAGCCGCGCCATCGACACCGAGTCGAACACCGGTCAGTACCTGTAAAGGTTGCGCCGACCACGATGGGCCGCGTCTCCCCGGAGACGCGGCCCTTTCGCTGTCCAGGGCGCAGGTGACGGTGCACGGCGACGGCCGCGCCACTCGTATCCGGATGACTCTCGACGGCGCTCCATTCGACGTCGTCGCTCATCAGCAGGTCTACAGTCCGCTCGTGCTAAAATTTGACCATGCGGCCAGAAAACAGTACGAGTGGCCAACGGCGGTCTTTCATCGAAGAGGCGCGACGGCGGCAGATCATCGCCTCCGCGGTGGAGGTGATCTCCGAGGTCGGGTACGCGAATGCTTCGCTGGCGCGGATCGCCGAGCGCGCGGGCATCTCCAAGGGCGTCATCTCCTACCACTTCGAGGGCAAGGACGATCTGATGACGCAGCTGGTGGTCCAGCTCTACGTCTCGGCCGCGGAGTACATCGCGCCACGGGTCGGAGCGGCGGCCGGACCGCGCGCGAGCCTGCTGGCCTACCTCGAATCGAACCTCGGTTTCATCGATGCGAATACCACGTATGTGGCGGCGCTGGTCGAGGTGGTGACGAATCTGCGGGACGCGGACGGCAACCCGAAGTTCGCCTCCGCCGACGGTGAACGCGACATCATCGCGCCGCTGGTCGACATCCTCACCGAAGGGCAGCGCACCGGCGAGTTCGGCGAGTTCGATCCGCTCTTGATGGCCAAGTCCATCCGCGACGCCATCGATGGCGCCGCCGGACGGGCGGTCCGGGAACAGGACTTCGTGATGGACGCGTACGCGGCACACGTGTGCCGGTTGTTCGACACGGCGACCCGGAAAGCGGGTAAGGATGACTGAGGTACTGGACACCCCGCGGCGCCGGGACGATGCCACGACACCGTTGCCCTCGTTCGCCTTCGGCGGAGTCGGCGCGGTGGCGGCGCTGGGAGCGGTGGCGCTGCTGGTTTCCATCGGGCGGTACGGATTCTTCGGCGACGAGCTGTATTTCGTCGCGGCAGGCCGCAGGCTCGCGTTCGGCTACGCCGATCAGGGGCCGCTGCTACCCGCGATCGCGCGGATTACGGATCTGCTCGCCCCGGATTCGCTGATGGCACTGCGTCTTCCGGCCGTGCTCGTCACCGTGGCCGCGGTGGTGGTGACCGCCCAGATCGCCAGGGAGTTCGGGGGCGGTCGCCCGGCGCAGGTGCTGGCCGCGGCCGCGTATGCCACCTCGCCGTTCCTGCTGGTGCAGGGTGATCAGCTGGCCACCAATACGATCGACACGGCGTTGTGGGTGGTGGTGAGCTGGCTGGTGATCCGCTGGGTCCGCACCCGCCACGACGGTTTGCTGCTGGCCTCGGCGCTGTTCACCGCGGTGGATATGCAGGTCAAGTGGCTGATTCCCTTCTTCTGGCTCGCACTGGCGATCGGGGTGGCGATCTACGGACCGCGTGAGCTGCTGCGCCGCCCCGCCCTGTGGTGCGGCGCCGCGATCGTCGTCCTCACCTCGGTACCCAGCCTGGTGTGGCAGGCGGCGCACGGGTGGCCGCAGCTGCGTCTGGGTGGTGTGGTCGCCGCGGAGCAGGCCACGATCGGCGGGCGCTACATCTGGCTGCCGCTCGCGCTCGCCTCCGCCGGATTGATCGGTGGATTGCTGCTGGTGTACGGGGTGTGGACCCTGTTCCGTGCCGAAAGCTTGCGGCCGTACCGTTTTCTCGGTGTCCTGCCGTTGGTGCTGATCATGGTCTTCATCGCGACCGGTGGACGACCGTACTATGCGGCGGGTTGCTACGGAGCGCTGATCGCGGTCGGTGCGGTGCGGTGGATGGAGAACCGGCGGCGATCGCGTGTGATCCTCACCGTTGCGGTGGCCGCGATATCCGTTGCGCTGGTGATTTTCTCGCTGCCCCTGCGCCCGGAATCCGACATCGACCCGGTCGACACCCAAGCCCAGGCGGGGCTGGAGATCGCGGTCTACGGTCGGTTCGGCTGGTCCGAACTCGCGGCCGGGACCGCGGCGGCCTACGCGGCGCTGCCGGAGCCGGAGCGGGCTTCGGCCGTGGTGATCGCCGATTCCTATTGGCAGGCAAGCGCCTTGGACCTCGCGCGCGCGACCCATGGCCTGCCCGCCGTCTTCAGTCCGAATCGCGGGTTCGGCTACTTCGGCACCCCGCCGGACACGGCGACGACGGTGCTGTGGGTGGGTGGCAGTGAGGCCGATGTGCGCGCGCACTGTGCCGAGGTGACCGCGATCGGGCAAGTCGACGCTCGTCTCGGGTTCCCGGGGGTCACCCGCGGCGGCACTGTCTGGCGTTGCGCGCGACCGCTCGTGCCGTGGTCGCGAGCCTGGCCGGGCATGCTGCGGCTGAACTGATCCGGTTCCGGCTCACCACCAGCCGAGGATCGGCGACAACTGTCTGCCGAGTTCCGGTGCCAGCGACCGCGAATAGCTGGCGGTGAGGTGATGCTCGTCGTGGTAGATCAGGACGTTGCCCTCGGTGACCGCGCATACGTCGCGTTCGCACAGCGCGTCGGACAGGTCCAGCGGGAACACGTTGGGGAACGAGGCGGCGAACTCCAGCGCCGGATCGACCGCGTTCAGCGCCTCCGCGCGCGGCATCCCGCAGCTGATCCGGTCGCCGTGCTGGGCGAGGCAATCGATGGCCCGGTACCGCACGCCGTCGCGGCGCAGCCACGGCGTGTCACGGATGGCGAGCACGTTGAGTCCGCGGTCGGCCAGGCGGGTCCAGACGTCCAGATAGTCGGCCGGGGTCTCGTCACCCGCGCCGTCACGAGGGCGGGTCGCTGTCGTGAACACCCACTCCGGGCGTTCGACGCCCAGGCGGTCGATCACCTCCACAGACCAGTCGCGGCAGTCCGGATTCGCTTCACCCTTGTACATCGGTTCCGCCGCCACGGTCAGCGGGCAGCCCATCTTCAGGTAGACCTCGACCCGGAAGGAGTGCTCGCGGGCGAGCAGGTCGAGCGCGGGCACCCAGTGCTCGGCATGCGAGCTGCCCACCACCGCAATGGTGCGCTCCGCGGCGGCGTCGCCGTAGGTGCAGGTGATGACCTCGCGGGTATCCCAGTCCGCGATGCAGCCGTCGCGCGAGGGGTAGGCCGCGTCCGCCGGCGCTTCGTACATGCTCGGCCGCATCGGAGCCTCGGGCGCGCTCACGCCGTTGACCAGTGCTTCCGCGCCGGGATAGCGCGCCGAGTCCAGCCCGGCCACCGCTCGCGGCGGATTCGCCTTGGTCACCACCTGCTCGCCCAGCGCCGCCGCGAGTACCGCGATGCCGAGCGCAGCGACCAGCCGGCCGGTGCGGCGTCCGCGGGCGGGCGTCTTTCCGGCCGGACGACCGGACCGCATTCGTAGCGGCTGCTCGATGAACCGGTTGGTCAGGTGGGCGAGTACCAGCGACGCCCCGACGACGCCCAGACCCACGCCGAGTCCCGCGGTCGCGGCTCCGGTCCGCGCCAGGACGAAGATCAGGATCGGCCAGTGCCACAGATACAGCGCGTAGGACAGTTCGCCGAGGCGCACCGCGGCCGGTGCGCCGAGCAGCCGGTTCGGTAGTGGCTGATCGGCGGCGGCGAGACCGCCGCCCGCGACGATCAGCGCCAGTGTGGCCCCGACTGGCACCAGGGCGGCGGGACCGGGGAACCGATCGGCGCCGTCGATCAACCAACCGCACGTGAGCACCGCGACCGCGCCGAGGACGGCGGCCGCGACCCGCACCGAACGCGGCGGTGACAGCCAGGGCGCGACGATCGCCAGCAGCGCCCCGGCGAGGAGTTCCCAGGCGCGGGCGAAACTGTCGTAGTAGTTCCAGCCCTGATGCACCGCGGTACCGTGCGCGGCGTAGACGAACGAGGCCACCGCGCCCGCGGCGAGCGCGATCGCCAAGGCCGGACGCACTGCCCCCGGGCGAGCGAAACGCAGGCACAGGCCAGCGACCGACGCCACGAGGATCAGCGCGAGCAGGTAGAACTGCATCTGCACCGCCATCGACCACAGATGCTGCAACGGGCTCACCGACGGATCGGCGGCCAGGTAGTCCGACCAGGACAGCGCCAGATACCAGTTCTGGTAGTACAGCAGCGACGCCAGCGTCTGCGCCGCCATCTCGCCCCACTGGGTGAACGGGCGAAGCAGCACGGTCGCCGCGACCACGGCCGCCAGAAGCGTGACCAGGGCGGGCAGTAATCGGCGGGCGAGCCGGCGAGCGGTGTGCGCGACACGGACCGTGCCGGTGGCCGCCACGCCGCGCAGCAGCGAGCCGGTGAAGAAGAACCCGGACAGCGCCAAGAACACGTCCACGCCGCCCGACACCCGGCCGAACCAGATGTGGAACGCCACGACCAGCGCGATCGCCACGCCGCGCAGCCCGTCCAGATCGTGCCGGTACCCGCCGGCGCCCGCCCGCGGCACGGCCGCCGCGGTGGCGACCGCACCCGGCCGGAGCAACCGATTCACCGCTCGGGCGACCGTCACCGGACTCGCGCGGCGCGGTCGTCGCGGAAACGGAATCCAACGGCTCGGCGACGGAGGCATGAACGGGACACGTCATTTCTCTTACCACGGGCGGTGAACCGTGGTCCAACTCGCAAGGCCGGAGTGGCGTGCGGAAACGGCGAGAAATACGGACAATTCGGTCACCCGTCGACGGGTCGTAACGGGTGGGTCGATAGGGTGGGGTCGTGAATGTTGAGGTGACACCCCTGCCGGGTATAGGTGTGCGCAAGGATTTTCCGCTGACCAATACACGACGCCGGATAGGGGTGATCGACCATCGCGACGGCACGATGGACCTCATCGTGAGCAAGCCGGACAACCCCGACGAGACCGAACAGGTACCGCTGTCGGGGAAGGAGGCGGCCGTGCTGGCCAGCCTGCTCGGCGCGCCGCAGCTGGTCGAACAACTGCGCGAGGAACACCGCGAGTTCACCGGACTGACCACCCGGCAGCTGTCCATCCCGGACCGCTCCCGCTTCGACGGACGCAGGCTGGGCGAAACTCAGATGCGCACCCGGACGAAGGCGTCCATCGTCGCCGTGGTCCGCAGCGGCCAGCCGATTCCCTCGCCGGGGCCGGACTTCACCTTCACCGCGGGAGACGTGCTGGTCGTCGTCGGCACAGTGGAGGGCCTCGAGGCCGCCGCCAAGATCCTGTTAGACGGCTGAGCGCATGGTCGCACACGAGACCGCGCTCGCGCTGATCCAGCTGGGCGCGGTGTTCTTCGGCCTCGGCCTGCTCGGGCGGATCGCCGCGCGCATCGGCATGTCGCCCATCCCGCTGTATCTGATCGGCGGACTGGTGTTCGGCACCGGTGGCCTCGTCGAGTTGCGGCAGGTGGACGACTTCATCCATCTCGCCAGCGAAATCGGCGTCGTCCTGCTGTTGTTGCTGCTAGGCCTGGAATACAGCGCGCCGGAACTGGTCACGGGCATGCGCCGATCGTGGGCCGCGGGCGTGGTGGACATCGTGCTCAACGCGACGCCGGGTGTGCTCGTCGCGCTCGGGCTCGGCTGGGGGTTCACCGGCGCCATCGCGATGGCCGGGGTCACCTACATCTCGTCCTCCGGCATCGTCGCGAAGGTGCTCAACGATCTGGGCAGGCTCGGTAACCGGGAAACGCCGGTGATCCTGTCCATCCTGGTGTTCGAGGACCTGGTGATGGCCGGATACCTGCCGGTGCTGACCGCGGTGCTGGCCGGAGTCGGTTTCCTCGCCGGACTGAAGACGCTGGCCATCGCCCTCGCGGCGGTCACGGTCGTGCTGATCGTCGCGCTGCGCTACGGCCGCTACGTCTCCGCGATCGTCGACAGCGCCGACCGCGAGATCTTCCTGTTGAAGCTGCTGGGTTCCGCGCTGCTGGTGGCGGGCGCGGCCTCCGCGGTGCAAGTGTCCGCGGCGGTCGGCGCGTTCCTGCTCGGCATCGCGATCTCGGACTCCACCGCGCACAACGCCACCAAGCTCCTGGAACCGCTGCGCGACCTGTTCGCCGCACTGTTCTTCGTGCTGTTCGGCCTGAGCACCGACCCGACGAGCATTCCGCCGGTGCTGGGCTGGGCGTGCCTGCTGGCACTGGTCACGACGGCCAGCAAGATCGCCACCGGATGGTGGGCGGCCAAGCGGGCCGGTGCGGGCCGCTTGGGCCGGGCGCGCGCGGGCACCGCCCTGGTCGCTCACGGCGAGTTCTCGATCGTCATCGCGGGTCTCGCGGTGGCCGCTGGCGCGGTCCCCGCCGAATTCGCCGCGCTGGCCACAACCTACGTGCTGTTGATGGCGGTGCTCGGGCCGGTCGTCAGCCGGTTCGTCGAACCGGCGATGGCGCTGCTGCTGCGTCGGCGCGCCGCGGTGTCCTGACCGATTCGTTCGAGCCGGCCCCGCTGACGACCATGGTGGCGGCGTCCGATCGTCGCCGCCACCATGGTCGTCCGGAATTCAGTTGCGGACGGCGACGGAATCGAGCACCACGTCGGCGGCCGGTGCGCCGTCCGACGAGCCGTCCTTGACTCCGGCGGCGGCGATGGCGTTCAGCACGTCCATGCCCGCGGTGACCCGGCCGAACGGGGTGTAGTTCGGCGGCAGCGGCGCGTCCCGGTAGACCAGGAAGAACTGGCTGCCGTTGGTGCCGGGGCCCGCGTTCGCCATCGCGATCGTGCCCGCCGGGTAGGTCGCGCCCGCCAGGTTCTCGTCGGGGAATTGATAGCCGGGCCCGCCCATGCCGGTCGCGGTGGGGTCGCCGCACTGCAGGACGTAGATGCCGTCGGTGGTGATCCGGTGGCACTTCGTGTGGTCGAAGTACCGTTCCCCGGCCAGGAACGCGAACGAGTTGACGGTGCGCGGTGCGTGGGCGGCGTCCAGGGCGACGGTCACGGTGCCGCAAGTGGTGATCAGCGTCGCCGTGTATTGCGCGTTGGGATCGATGGTCATGCCGGGTTCGGCGGGCCACTGCTTACCGTTCGGCTGCCCCGCGGTCGGTACGCCACAGCCGGCCGGGCCCTGCTCCCGAGCAGGCGACGGGGTCGCCGAGACGACACCGGTCGCGGACGCGACCAGCGCCGCGCCGACGACGAGGACCCCGAGGATCCGCAGCGATCGCCACGGCACGCCGCGGCGCCCCGTGCGCCGGCCGTTGACGAGTTCTCGCGCTTGCACTTCGCTGCTCACCGCTGAAAATCTCCTTCACTCGGGGTTGCGCACCGGACGATGCAGCGCGAATCATTCCATCTCGCCCGACCAAGTGGGGGAGTACGGCTCGATTACTCGAGCACGGGCAGGTCGGGATGCCGCCGTAACCGCGGTTGCCACGGATTGGCTACAAAATGCCTCCAGGCACTCATCGGACAACGGAACAGGTTCCCGGTGACGTATAACGAGGCATGGGAATCGTTCGAGCGGCGCTGGTCCAAACGAACTGGACCGGTGACAAGGAGTCGATGCTCGCGGCGCACGAGAACTACGCGCGCCGCGCCGCCGCGCACGGAGCCGCGGTGATCTGCTTCCAAGAACTGTTCTACGCCCCGTATTTCTGCCAGCGGCAGGACACGGAGTTCTACGACTACGCCGAATCCGTCCCGGGGCCGACGACGGAACGATTCGCGGAACTGGCGAAAGAATTGCGCCTGGTGATGATCCTGCCGGTGTACGAGCAGGAACAGCCGGGTCTGCTGTACAACACGGCGGCGGTGATCGACGCCGACGGCAGCTATCTCGGCAAGTACCGCAAACACCACCTTCCGCACGTGCACGGGTTCTGGGAGAAGTTCTATTTTCGGCCGGGCAACCTGGGCTGGCCGGTGTTCGACACGGCGGTGGGCAAGGTCGGCGTATACATCTGCTACGACCGGCACTTCCCGGAGGGGTGGCGCGCGCTGGCCCTCGCCGGTGCGGAACTCGTGTTCAATCCGTCGGCCACGTCGCGCGGCTTGTCCGGTTACCTCTGGAGACTGGAACAACCGGCGGCCGCGGTAGCCAACGAGTACTACATCGGTGCCATCAATCGGGTCGGCGCCGAGGAGTACGGCGACGACGACTTCTACGGCACCAGCTATTTCGTCGACCCCGAAGGCAAGTTCGTCGGCGAGGTCGCCTCCGATACCGACCCCGAGCTGGTCGTCCGTGATCTGGACATGGACCTGATCAAGGTGGTGCGCGACCGCTGGGCCTTCTACCGCGATCGGCGCCCCGACGCCTACGGGCCGCTGGTGGCCCCCTGAGACCGGGGAGAACGACATGGCGCGCACCTTCATCCACGGTGGCACGGTGGTCTCCGCCACCGGAGCGCAGCCGCTCGACGTGCTCGTCGACGGCGAGACCATCGCCGCCGTCCTGCGGCCGGGCTCCGTCGCGCTGGGCGCGGATCTCGCCGCGTCCGCCGATCGCGTGCTCGACGCGACCGGCAGATACGTCATCCCCGGCGGCGTGGACGGTCACACCCACATGCAGATGCCCTTCGGTGGGACCGAGGCCTCCGACACCTTCGAGACCGGCACCCGCGCGGCCGCGTGGGGCGGCACCACCACCATCATCGACTTCGTCGTCCAGCGGCAAGGGGAACGGGTCCAGGACACGCTGGCCGCCTGGCACGCGAAAGCGGCCGGGCAATGCGCGATCGACTACGGCTTTCATCAGATCATCGGCGACGTCGACGACGAATCCTTGAAGGGCATGAGCGAATTGGTGGCCGAGGGCGTCACCAGCTTCAAGCTCTTCATGGCCTACCCGGGGGTCTTCTACTCCACCGACGGCCAGATCCTGCGCGCCATGCAGTCAGCGGCGGAACTCGGCGCGCTGGTGATGATGCACGCGGAGAACGGGATAGCCATCGATGTGCTGGTCGAACAGGCGCTCGCGCGAGGGGACAACGCGCCGTACTTCCACGGCACGACCCGACCGTGGCAGCTCGAGGAGGAGGCCACCCACCGCGCGATCATGCTGGCCGAATTGACCGGCGTGCCGCTGTACGTCGTGCACGTGTCGGCCGAGCAGGCGCTGGCTCAGATCGCCGCCGCCCGCGACGCCGGGCGCAACGTCTTCGGCGAGACCTGCCCGCAGTACCTGTATCTCTCGCTCGAGGATCAGCTCGGCGCGCCGGGTTTCGAAGGCGCCAAATGGGTGTGCTCCACACCGCTACGATCGAAGGCCGAAGGGCATCAGGACAAGCTGTGGCGCTACCTGCGCACCGGCGACGTCACGGCCGTCGGCACCGATCACTGTCCGTTCTGCATGAAGGGCCAGAAGGAGATGGGGCTCGGCGACTTCAGCAAGATCCCCAACGGTATCGGCGGCGTCGAGCATCGGATGGATCTGATGTTCCAGGGCGTCCGGTCCGGCCGGATCCCGCTGGAACGCTGGGTCGAGGTCTGCTGCACCACACCGGCCCGGATGTTCGGCATGTACCCGCGCAAAGGGGTGATCAGCCCGGGAGCGGACGCCGACATCGTCATCTACGACCCGGACGGCCACACCAGCATCGGTCTCGGCAAGACCCACCACATGAACATGGACTACTCGGCCTACGAGGGATTCGAGATCGACGGTCACGTCGACACGGTGCTGTCCCGGGGCCGGGTCGTCGTGGACGACGGCGGCTACCTCGGGCACGCGGGGCACGGCCGGTTCGTCGCGCGTGGACTCGCGCAGAACCTGATCTGACTTTCGATCCTCGGAACGGAGAAGTGCCGCATGGACATCGGTGTGGTGCTGCAATGCACGCCCCCGGCCTCGCGTGTGATCGAACTGGCCAGGCTCGCGGAGACATATGGGTTCTCCCACGTCTGGACCTTCGACTCGCATCTGCTCTGGCAGGAGCCCTATGTCATCTACAGCCAGATCCTGGCCGCCACCCGCAAGATCATGGTCGGTCCGATGGTGACGAACCCGGCCACTCGGGACTGGACGGTGACCGCGTCGGCCTTCGCCACGCTCAACGAGATGTTCGGCAATCGCACCGTATGCGGGATCGGCCGCGGCGACTCGGCCGTGCGCACGCTGGGCGGCAAGCCCGCCACGCTGGCCACGCTGCGCCGATCGATCGAGGTGATCCGCGAACTGGGCAACGGTCGCGGCGCGCGTGTGGACGACACGGTCGTGCGGTTGCCGTGGGCGGCCGGCTCCCGGTTGGACGTGTGGGTGGCGGGCTACGGGCCACGCGCACTCGAGCTGACCGGTGCCGTGGCCGACGGATTCATTCTGCAACTGGCCGACCCCGACATCACGGCATGGACCGTCGCCCGGGTGCGCGCCGCGGCCGAGCGCGCGGGCCGGGACCCGGCGGCGGTGCGGATCTGCGTCGCCGCACCCGCTTATGTCACCGACGGGACGGACGCGGCGCAGGCGCACGCGCGGCAACAGTGCCGATGGTTCGGCGGGATGGTCGGCAACCACGTGGCGGAGATGGTGGCGAGATACGGTACGGCAGGCGACATCCCGGCTGCCCTCACGGACTACATCGAAGACAGGCGCGGCTACGACTACAACCTGCACGGACGCGCGGGCAATGTCCATGCCGAGTACGTGCCCGACGCCATCGTGGACCGCTTCTGCCTGCTGGGCACGCCCGACGACCAGCTGTCCCGGTTGCGGGAGCTGGAAAGGCTCGGTGTGGACCAGTTCGCCGTCTATCTCCAGCACGACGCGAAGAACGCGACTTTGGCGGCGTACGGTGAATCGGTGCTGCCTCGTCTCGCTTCCCTCGTGACCACGACCAAGTCGACCGAAGGGAGCGACTAGCGTGGCCGATCATGTCTTCTATCCCTGGAGCGCACAGGCCGAATTGAACCCGGCTCCGATCACCGGGGCGTTCGGCTCCTACTTCTGGGACGACACCGGCAAGCGCTATCTGGACTTCTCCTCCCAGCTGGTCAACGTGAACATCGGCCACCAGCATCCGGACATCGTCGCGGCGATCGTCGCCCAGGCGCAGCGGTTGGCGACCATCTCGCCGACGGTCGGCAACGACGTCCGCAGCGAACTGGCCCGGCTGATCGTCGAGCGGGCTCCCGGCGAGCTGAACCGGATCCTGTTCACCACCGGCGGCGCCGAGGCCGTCGAGCACGCGGTGCGTTTGGCGCGAAGCTACACCGGGCGGACGAAAATGCTCGCCGCCTACCGCTCCTACCACGGCGGCACGGGCGTCGCGATCGGCCTGACCGGGGAACCGCGCCGCTGGGGCGCGGAACCGACAAACGTCGACGTGGTGCGGTTCTTCGGCCCCTACCCCTACCGGTCACCGTGGGGCACGACGACTCCCGAGGAAGAGACGGCCGCCGCGCTGCGGCACCTGCGGCAGGTCATCGAGCTCGAGGGCCCGCAGCACATCGCGGGGTTGATTTTGGAGACGGTGGTCGGCACCAACGGTGTGCTCGTCCCGCCGCCCGGTTATCTGGCCGGCGTGCGAGCGCTGTGCGACGAGTTCGGCATCGTCTACATCGCCGATGAGGTGATGGTCGGATTCGGACGGGTGGGCGAATGGTTCGCGGTACAGGCGTTCGGCGTCGAGCCGGACATCATCACCTTCGCCAAGGGGGTGAACTCCGGCTACGTCCCGCTCGGTGGCGTACTCATGGCCGAGCGGATCGCGCAGCGCTACGACCATGTGGTGTATCCGGGCGGTCTCACCTACGCGGGTCATCCGCTGGCCTGCGCGGCGGGTGTCGCCTCGATCGCGGTCTTCGAGCGCGAAGGAATCCTCGATCACGTACGGGCGGTGGGCGCCGATGTGCTCGGAAAAGGCCTGCGCGAACTCGCCGGTCGTCATCCGAGCGTCGGCGAGGTCCGTGGACTCGGCTTCTTCTGGGCGCTGGAACTGGTCCGGGACCAGCGCAGCAGACAGCCGCTGATCCCGTTCGCGGCGGCGGGCGCGGACGCCGAGCCGATGGCCGCGGTCACCGCCGCGGCCAAGGCACGCGGGCTGTGGCCGTTCAACGCGGGCAATCGCTTTCAGATCGCGCCGCCGCTGACCACGACGGCCGACGAACTGCGCACCGGCCTCGAGATCGTCGACGAAGTGCTCGACGTGGCCGACGGCTACGTCGCGAGCTGACCGGCCGCTCAGTGCGGCGTCAGTTCCACCACGACGCCGCCCTGCTGCCAGGTCTGGTAGATATCGGCCTTGGAGGGTGAACCATCGGCGGTGAAGCCGATGCCGTTGTACTTGGCGTTCTGCTTGTTGTCCCGCGCGACGATCTCGTAGAGCCGCAGCACGTCGACCTCGGAGGTGTGGACCACCGGGTCGAAGGTGCGCGGCTCGCCGCCGAAGGAGGCCCGCACCGGATCGCCCTCCCGCAGGTTCTTCACCCACGGGCGCAGGGCGGTGCCGATCAGCAGAGTGTCGCCGTGCCGGGTGTAGGCCAGCGGCACGTCGTAGACCTTCCCCGACTTGCGCCCGACGACGTGCAGGATCATCAGCCGCTTGCCGACGACGCCGGACAGCCCGGGTACACGCAGCAGCGCGCGCACGACCCGATTCATCACGCCCTGATACGAAGGGATGCGCTCGGGACCGGATGTGGTCGGTGTGCCGTAGGGGTTTTCGGGCGACGCGTGCTCAGTCATGGCTTCCAGTATCGGAGCACACGCGGCGCTCGGCGGGGCGACGTCCGAGATCCGCCAGTGGGCGCCGGGCGGCCCGGGTGCACGTCCTCGGTACCCTGCGTACATGACTTCCGGGCAGACCGAGATCTGGCACAACCCGCGGTGCAGCAAGAGCCGCAACGCCACCGCGTTCCTGAACGACGCCGGTGTCGACTACACCGTGCGCAAGTATCTGGATCAGCCGCCGACGGCCGCCGAGCTGCGTGAGGTGTTGCGGCGGCTGGACGCCGAACCCTGGGACATCACCCGCACCGGCGAACAGATCGCCAAGGACCTCGGCATGGCGAGCTGGGCGCGGAGCGCCGCCGACCGGGACCGTTGGATCGAAGCGCTGGTCGAACATCCCGGGCTGATCCAGCGGCCGATCGTGCTCACCGCCGACGGCGGGGCGGTGGTGGCCCGAGACGACGACGCACTGCGCGATCTGCTCTGACACCCGTTCCCGCCGTGTGGGATTCGGCGGTAGGGTCGGCGGACATGAAAGTACAACTGCGCCACAGTCCCGCCGCCGCCGTCGCGCGGTGCTTTCTCGCCGGGGGCGAGCCGATGCGGGTCGAGAGCGGCGCCATGGTGGCTCATTCGGCGGGAGTCACGTTGCAGGCCAAGGCCGAGGGCGGCATCCTGGCCGGACTGAAGCGGTCGGTGCTGGCCGGGGAGTCGTTCTTCGTCTCGACGTTCACCGCGCCGCCGCAGGGCGGGTGGGTCGACGTGGCGCCCGCGCTTCCCGGCGACATGTTGAACTTGCAGATCACGCCGGATCGGCCTTTCTTCATCAGCCGCGGGGGATGGATCGCCAATTCGCACGGTGTGCAGGTGGAGAGCAAGTGGGGCGGGTTCGCCAATCTGTTCGGCGGCGAAGGCGGATTCGGTCTGCGCGCGCACGGCGAGGGTGAGATCGTGGTGGGCGTGTTCGGCGCGATCGATGTGATCGATCTGCGACCGGGCGAGCCGATCACGATCGACACCGGGCACGTGGTCGCCTACGACCTGGCGATGAATTTCAGCATCCGGCGAGCGGTCTCGGGTCGATCGATCCAGTCGTTGAAGTCCGGCGAGGGTTTCGTCTTCGATTTCACCGGCCCCGGCCGGGTGCTGTTGCAGACACGCAATCCCGGCGCGTTCGCCGCCTGGGCCGCCTCCGTCGCCTCGTCCAGCTGATCAGGGCCTCGTCCCGTCGTCTGCCGCTGACCGGGCGCCGATCAGCAGATCCGTGATCAGCAGGCGGGTGTCCGGGACGAACGGCCAGTCCGGATCGGCCAGACGCGCCAGCAGTTCGGCGTCGGTCCACCACCATCCCGCGGCGATCTCGTCGGGTTGGTGGCGAACCGGCCCGTCGTAGCGCGACTCGTACGCGAACAGATGACACCGCATCGGCCGACCGGCCCATTCGCCATCCCAGGAGACCGTCGCCAGCGGTTCGGGCGAGACGTCGGCGGGGTTCGGCGTGACGCCCAGTTCTTCGGCCAGTTCGCGCAGGGCCGTCTCGCGCGGCGCTTCGCCCGGCGCGACCACACCACCGGCCAGGCAGTCGTGCATGCTCGCGAAAACGAGCTTGGTGTCGGTGCGGCGGTGCACGTAGACCCGCTCGCCGTCACCGGAGCGCAGGAGCACCCCCGCGCTGGCGTGCCACAATCCGTCGCGGTAGACCGTGGCCCGCTCGGCGGCCCCCACCGGGTTGCCCGCCGCATCGTAGATGGCGATCGTTTCCGCGCTCGGATCTCCGGTGTGGGGCGGCTCGCGATGAGGCGGCGGAGCGGACATGGGTCGAGAGTAACGTGAACACCGCAGGCCACAGGGAGAGAGGATCGCCGCCCATGGTGCTTCCGCACGCACTGGCGAATTTCAACCGGCATGTCACCAATCCGACCGCGGGCCTGGTCGCGGGACGCGCGCCCGGGTTCGGCATCGTGCTGCACAAGGGCAGGAAGTCGGGCCGGTCCTACCGCACCCCGGTCATGGTCTTCGAGCAGGACGGCGCCTACCGGATCGCGCTGACGTACGGCCGGAATGTCGACTGGGTCAAGAACATCTGCGCGGCGGGTGGTTTCGCCCTGGAAACCCGCGGCCATGTGGTCGAGCTGACCGATCCGGTCGTGCGGCACGACCCCTCCGCGGTATGGGCGCCACTCGGCGTGCGGCAGATGCTGAAGACGATCTCGGCGGACTATTACGTCGAGTCCCGTCCGGCGGACTGATACGGAACGCGAGCCGTCCCGGCCGCTATGCGTCCGGGACCGATTCGCTGGTGCGGCTGAGCACCGATGGAGACAGCCCGAACGTCCGGCGGCAGGTGCGGGTGAGATCCGCGCCATCGGAGAAACCGGCCGCGTGCGCGGCGGCCGTGAGGTCGTCTCCGGCCAGCGCGCGGGTCCGCGCTATGTGCAGCCGCAGCCAGAGGATATAGCGGCGCAACGGAATTCCCATCTGCTCGGTGAACAGGTGGGACAGTCGGGGCGCGGGAATACCCAACTGTCGTGCGACATCCGCGCCCCGCACCGACCCGGTGCGCACCAGTGCGGGCAGCAGTTGCAGGGCCGCCGTGATCACCGCGTGCCGCTCGCTCGCGCCGGACGCGCCGTCCTGCGGCAGCAGATCGTCGACGACGGCGGTGACCTGCGCGGTCAGGTCTCCACCACCGGCGGTGATGCCGAGGGCGTCGGCGCTGTCGACCCAGCCGTTGAGGTGCGCTCTGCGATCCGCCGCCGCACCGGCGGCCGTCTCGGGGTCGAGGTAGACGGCCGTGCCGTGCGCGGCGCCTACGTCGATCCGGTGCGGCGCGTCGGTCGGCACGATGACGTGGGTGCCCTGCTTGCGGACGCCGCTACCGTCCACCACCACGATCGGCGTGCTCGCGGCGACGATCTGCACCGCGTGATGCGCGTGTAACTCCGTCGGACCGACCGATCCGGCGAAAGCCAGCACCCCCGGCCGGAGCAGCGCGACACCCGCTCGCGCCGGTTCGTCCGCCGCGCCGCCAGGCGCCATCGAGAAGCCGTTGGTGACCAGAGCCTTCATCATGGGATGCTCCCGGCTGAGACACTCGCGCTGAATCCTGGGATGAGCGTATCGGTTTCGCGCAGGCGGTATTCCCGATTCCTCCGATTGCCGCCGTTCGCCGGGGCAGTGCGGTCCGAGCCGCCGCCCCGGCCCGCCGATCACCGCACGGCCGCGCCTACGACCGGATTCCGGCATCGATCATGAGTTCGCCACTCGATTGCTCGCAGCGAAAGACGCCGCTCAGCTCTCCGTCACCTCGACGCCGCGCCAGAACGCGACATAGTCCTTGATCTGCGCGGCCTTGGTCTTCGGCTCCGGGTAGAACCAGGCGGCGTCGGTGTTGCTGTCTCCGTCGACCACTACGGTGTAGTAGCTGGCGGTGCCCTTCCACGGGCAGTAGCTGTGCGTGTCGGAGGGCTGGAAGAACTCCGGTCGGATCGAGTCCGGCGGGAAGTAGTGATTGCCCTCGACGATGATGGTGTCATTGCTGGTCGCGAGGACGCGGCCGTGCCAAGTTGCCGTTGCCATCCTTCGATTCTGCCCCGATCCCACCGGTGGGCGGCGGCCGAGTATGTGCGGCCGGCCGCCTACATCACTCGGGACGCTCCGGCCGGTGTAGTTCGACCGCCAATGCCACCAGTTCGCTCAGGTGCTCGCCGTCGGATCCGGCCCGTCGCATCGCTTCGGCTACGGGAAAGGTGCGCACCTCGAGGATCTGCTCGGCGTCGTCGGGATTGGTCGGGGCGGATTCGAGCACCACGTCCGCGGTGCACCACAGCCACGCCTTGTGCGGATGGGGCTGCCACTCGCGATACGGTGCCGGACCGTTGCTCGTCGCATGGTGCGCGCCGAACCATCGGATCGGTCCGACCGGGCGTGCGCCCGCCTCCTCCCGCAGTTCGCGGCGCACGCAGGCGTCGATCGACTCGCCGCGTTCCCTGGTGCCGCCCGGAATCAGCCAGACGTCGCGATCGTCGCGACAGAGCACGATCTCGTCGCCGACGAAACAGACGACGTGGATATTGGTGACCAGTTCGTCGGACGGGAGTGTGGTGGAGAACCGGACATCCAGGTCGCCCCACGCCCAGTGAGCCGGTGTGTGCAGCAAGGGGTAGCGGTCGGCAAGCGTCACAGCACGACGGTAGCGGCTGCCGCGCGCCGGGGCCGCCGGCCTTCGCGGCATGTGCGGGTACGACAAGCCCTGCGCCACAACGGAGCCGGTCGGCATGGGCACGCCCGTATCCCCGGCCCTGGGATACGGGCATCATGGCGTTTCAGCGTTTCAGCGTTCCCGCGCCAGCGTTCGGAAACTCACGTTCCAGAACCACTCCACCGGCCCGCGCTCGAAGCGTCGTAGCCACAGGTGCGCTCCGCAGGCGATGATCAGCGATACCAGCACGTAGACACCGACGGTGAACGGGACACGGTCATCGGGCGAGACGCGCGCCGCGAGTCCGAAACCCCAGCCGTAACAGAGGATCGATGCCACCAGGTTCTGCAGGATGTAGCAGCTGAGCGCGGTGCGGCCGATCTCGGTGAACCGACGCCCGGCGAACCCGGCGCCGGGACGCCGCAGGTACCACTCGGCGACCGCGGCCAGAATGCCCAGAGAGACGAACGGCGCGCTGCCGTACCGGGTGAACAGGATGAGGTCGCCACCGCCCAGTATGCCGACGCCCAGGTCGATCGGCGCGGCGACGCCGAAGCCGAGGATCATCAGCCGCTTGCGCAGTCGCGCGCCTTCCGGGCCGAACACGCCCGCCCGGAACAGCCGGGCGCCGGTCAGGAACAGCGCGACCGACATCGCGAAGACGAAGATCGTCTCCATCCGGAACAGCCCGGCGTTGCCGAGCCGGAACGCCGCGAGCTCCCAGAACGAGCCGTCCGCATACGGATTCGGGTCCAGCGCACGACGCGCCTGCGCGTCCTGGCTCGGCGCGAACGCCAGAGCGAGCCCGATGAGCGTCAACAGCGACACGTGCACGGCCGCCGCGCCCACCAGCCAGCGCCGCCGCGCCCGCGCACCGGCGGCGAGCACGAACGCGACCACGAGTCCGGTCACCGCGTACCCCATGAGGACGTCGAACTCGGCGACGAAAACGAAGTTGACCAGACCGTCCAGGAACAGCAAGCCCGCCCGCCAGGGGTACTTCCCCGGCCAGCGGCGCCCGGCCTCGGTCGCGGAGCGTTGCTGGATGGCCAGGCCGATGCCGAACATGACGGTGAGCAGCCCGAGGAACTTGCCCTGCGCCAGCTGCTGGAGCACGCGCTCGGTCCACGTCCATCCGCCGGCCTCGCCACCCATGTCGTGCAGATACCCGACCAGCCCCTCCGGGTTGGTGATGATCCAGATGTTGGTGGCGAGGGTGCCGAGAATCGCGATCCCGCGTAGCACGTCCAACGCGACGAGCCGGGCGGGCGCGGGGGGTGGGGGAGGCGACGGGCGATGCTGCTCGGCGGTCTCCAGGCGGCGGGCTGCGATCGATTCGGACATGTCCCGACTATCGCGCCGACCTGCGCCGCGAGGGGTCCTCCGGAAGTACCACCTGCGGTATGACATTGGACTCCGCCGGTCGCGGGGGGTCGGGCCGGGTGCGTGACTTAGGCTCGATGCCATGCAGCGCATCATCGGAATAGAGGTCGAATACGGCATCTCGACCCCGACCGAGCCGTCGGCCAACCCGATCCTCACCTCGACCCAGGCGGTCCTGGCCTACGCCGCGGCGGAGGGCGTGCCGCGCGCCAAGCGCACGCGCTGGGACTACGAGGTGGAGTCGCCGCTGCGCGACGCCCGCGGATTCGACCTGAGCCGGATGAACGGTCCCGCGCCGGTGATCGACGCCGACGAGGTGGGCGCCGCGAACATGATCCTCACCAACGGCGCCCGGCTCTACGTCGACCATGCCCACCCGGAATACTCCGCGCCCGAGGTCACCGACCCCCTGGACGCGGTGATCTGGGACAAGGCGGGCGAGCGGGTGATGGAGGCCGCCGCGCGGCACGCCTCGAGCGTGCCGGGGGCTCCGCGGCTGCAGCTGTACAAGAACAACGTCGACGGCAAGGGCGCCTCGTACGGCACCCACGAGAACTACCTGATGAGCCGGGACACCCCGTTCAACCAGATCATCGTCGGGCTCACGCCGTTCTTCGTGTCCCGCCAGGTGGTGTGCGGCTCCGGCCGGGTCGGCATCGGCCAGTCCGGCGACCACGCGGGCTTCCAGCTGTCCCAGCGTTCGGACTACATCGAGGTCGAGGTCGGCCTGGAGACCACGCTCAAACGGGGCATCATCAACACCCGCGACGAACCGCACGCCGATGCCGACAAATACCGCAGGCTGCACGTCATCATCGGTGACGCCAACCTGGCCGAGATGTCCACCTACCTCAAGGTCGGCACCACCGCCTTGGTCCTCGACCTGATCGAAGCGGGCGAGGACCTGTCGGATCTGCAGCTGGCCCGCCCGGTCACCGCGGTGCACACCATCAGTCACGACCCCACGCTGCGGGCGACGGTCGCGCTCGCCGACGGCCGCGAGCTGACCGGTCTCGCGTTGCAGCGCGTCTACCTGGACCGGGTGATCAAGTTCGTCGACCGCACCGGCAACGACGACAAGCGCGTCCAGGACATCATCGAGAACTGGGCGATGGTCCTGGACCTGCTCGAACGCGATCCGATGGAGTGCGCGAACCTGCTCGACTGGCCGGCCAAGCTGCGCCTGCTCGAGGGCATGCGCAGCCGCGAGGGCCTCGGCTGGGCGGCCCCCAAGTTGCACCTTATGGATCTGCAGTACTCCGACGTGCGCCTGGACAAGGGGCTCTACAACCGCCTGGTCGCCCGCGGCTCGATGAAGCGGCTGGTCACCGAGCAGCAGGTCCTCGACGCCATGACCAACCCGCCCACCGACACCCGCGCCTACTTCCGCGGCGAATGCCTGCGCCGCTTCGGCGCCGACATCGCGGCGGCCAGCTGGGACTCGGTGATCTTCGACCTGGGCGGCGACTCCCTGGTCCGCATCCCCACCCTGGAACCCCGCCGCGGC
Source organism: Nocardia sp. NPDC004168 (assembly GCF_040610355.1). Classification (NCBI taxonomy): domain Bacteria; kingdom Bacillati; phylum Actinomycetota; class Actinomycetes; order Mycobacteriales; family Nocardiaceae; genus Nocardia; species Nocardia sp. NPDC004168. The sequence goes on from NZ_JBEXME010000013.1 coordinate 117,004, forward strand.
ACCAAGGCCCACGTCGGCAAACTCCTCGACGGCGTGACCACCGCCGCGGACCTGGTGGAGCAGCTGACGACATAGTCCACCTGCGCGAGACCAACACCGCCACACAAAATAGGCACACTGTCGGTGCTGGTAGGTAGTGTTGAGGGACGAGCACGGACAATGCTCATGATCGGGACCGTGCTCACCATGGGTCCCGATCATGGTGAGGACAGAGGAGGTCGGCTGCCATGGCACAAGAGCAGACCAAGCGCGCCGGGGGTGGCGACGAGGACGAGGGCCCCGACGGTGTAGACGCCGCCGGTCAGGAGCGCCGCGAAAAGCTGGCGGAGGAAACCGACGACCTGCTCGACGAGATCGATGACGTGCTCGAGGAGAACGCCGAGGACTTCGTCCGCGCGTACGTGCAGAAAGGTGGCCAGTGACAGTCGGTGACCCCTCGCGTCTCCACCTGGGGTACGCCCTTTCTTCCTTCTCCGACTATCTCCGCATGCATGCTCCGGATCTTTTGCCCAGCAACAGGTTCGGACAGGGTGCCGCCGGAATCCCCGGCGGCACTTCCGCGAAGGAGATCGCTCCGCACGGCACCACCATCGTGGCGGTGAGTTATCGCGGCGGTGTGCTGATCGCCGGTGACCGCCGTGCCACCCAGGGGAACCTGCTGGCCAGCCGGGATATCGAGAAGGTCTACATCACCGACAGCTATTCCGCGGCGGGCATCGCAGGCACCGCGGGGATGGCGGTGGAGATGGTGCGGATCTTCGCGGTGGAACTGGAGCACTACGAGAAGCTCGAGGGCGTGCCGCTGACCTTCGACGGCAAGGCCAACAAGCTGTCGAAGATGGTGCGCGAGAATCTGCCCGCGGCCCTGCAGGGTCTGGCGGTGGTGCCGATGCTGGTCGGCTACGACCTGGACGCCACCGATGCCGACAAGGCGGGCCGCATTGTTTCGTTCGATGTGGTGGGTGGACGCAGCGAGGAGCGATTCGGGTACGCCGCGGTCGGTTCCGGCTCGATGTTCGCGAAGTCCTCGCTGAAGAAGTTGTACGCCAAGGGAATCGATCAGGATCGCGCGTTGCGCATCGCTGTCGAGTCGCTGTTCGACGCGGCCGACGACGACACCGCGACGGGTGGCCCGGATCTGGTGCGCGGCATCTTCCCGACGGCGATCGTGATCGATGAGGAGGGTGCGGTCGAGGTGACCGAGTCGCGGCTGGCGGAGATCACCCGCGGCATCGTCGCCGACCGCGAGGCCGCCGAAGAAGGGAGCGCCTGATCATGACGTTGCCGTACTACGCGTCGGCCGAGCAGATCATGCGCGACAAGACCGAGCTCGCGCGCAAGGGCATCGCTCGGGGGCGCAGCGTCGTGGTCTTGACGTATGACAAGGGTGTGCTGTTCGTCGCGGAGAACCCGTCCGCGACGCTGCACAAGGTGAGTGAGCTCTACGACCGCATCGGGTTCGCCGCGGTCGGCAAGTACAACGAGTTCGAGAATCTGCGCAGGGGCGGCATCCTGCAGGCCGACATTCGCGGGTATCAGTACGACCGCCGCGATGTCACCGGCCGGGCGCTGGCCAATGCCTACGCGCAGACGCTCGGCACGATCTTCACCGATCAGCTCAAGCCGTACGAGGTGGAGATCTGTGTGGCGGAGGTGGGTTATCCGGAGCAGGCCGCGCAATCGGTGCTGTACCGGATCACCTTCGACGGGTCGATCGTGGACGAGCGCGAGTTCGTGGTGATGGGCGGCACCACGGAGCCGATCGTCACCGCGCTGAAGTCGTCGTACCAGCCGGGTCTGGACCTGGCCTCCGCGGTCGGCGTCGCGGTGCGCGCGTTGCAGGCGGGCGTTCCGGAAGGCGCGGAGAAGGAGAAGCGGGTGCTGGGCGTGAGCTCGCTCGAGGTCGCGACCTTGGAGCAGGCGCGTCCGCGCCGGGCGTTCCGGCGGGTGCCCAACGCCACGCTGGAGCGTCTGCTGAGTCCGGCGCAGGCGGCCGAGAAGCCCGCGGTGGAGGAGACCGGCTCCGAGCCGAAGGATGAGAAACCGTCGGCGAAGGAGACTCCGTCGGCGGAGTGATCCGCCGGGCCGACGACCTCGACGGCCCGCGAACGACGCTTGGTTCGCGGGCCGTATCGGCATGTCCGGGGCCGGGCCGAACTGTGCATCCTCCGGCGAAACCGGCGTTTCACCCGGGCAAATTCCGACAAAGCGGGCCAAATCGTTGTGAAGACGTATGCATACGGGTTGTTCGGTGCCCCACGCAAGACCTCGACTTGGCTGTAATGTCGATGGTGTGCAGCGACGAATTATGGGGATCGAGACCGAGTTCGGTGTGACATGCACCTTCCACGGTCACCGTCGACTGTCCCCCGACGAGGTGGCCCGGTATCTGTTCCGCCGGGTGGTGTCCTGGGGCCGTAGCTCGAACGTGTTCCTCCGCAACGGTGCCCGGCTCTACCTCGATGTCGGGTCGCATCCGGAGTACGCGACCGCGGAATGCGACAACCTGGCGCAATTGGTGACCCACGACCGTGCGGGCGAACGGGTCCTCGAAGAGTTGCTGATCGACGCCGAGCAGCGTCTGGCCGAAGAAGGCATCGGCGGCGACATCTACTTGTTCAAGAACAACACCGACTCGGCGGGCAACTCCTACGGCTGCCACGAGAACTTCCTGGTGGTGCGCGCGGGCGAGTTCTCCCGGATCTCCGACGTGCTGCTGCCGTTCCTGGTCACCCGTCAGCTGATCTGCGGCGCGGGCAAGGTGCTGCAGACGCCGAAGGCCGCCACCTTCTGCCTGTCGCAGCGCGCCGAGCACATCTGGGAGGGCGTCTCCTCGGCGACCACTCGCTCGCGGCCGATCATCAACACCCGCGACGAGCCGCACGCCGATGCGGAGAAGTACCGCCGCCTGCACGTGATCGTCGGCGACTCCAACATGTCCGAGACCACCACCATGCTCAAGGTCGGCACGGCCGCCTTGGTGCTGGAGATGATCGAGGCGGGTGTCTCGTTCCGCGACTTCGCGCTGGACAATCCGATCCGCGCGATCCGCGAGGTGAGCCACGACCTGACCGGTCGGCGCCCGGTGCGCCTGGCAGGCGGTCGGCAGGCCAGCGCCCTGGACATCCAGCGCGAGTACTACGCCCGCGCCGTGGAGCATCTGCGCAATCGGGACCGCGATCCCCAGATCGATCAGGTGGTCGACCTGTGGGGCCGCACCCTGGACGCGGTCGAGGCGCAGGACTTCGCGAAGGTCGACACCGAGATCGACTGGGTGATCAAGCGCAAGCTGTTCCAGCGCTACCAGGACCGGTACGGCATGGAGCTGTCCGATCCCAAGATCGCCCAGCTGGATCTGGCCTATCACGACATCAAGCGCGGACGCGGCGTCTTCGACCTGCTGCAGCGCAAGGGGCTGGCCAAACGGGTCACCGAGGACGAGGCCGTGGACGCCGCGGTCGACACCCCGCCGCAGACCACCAGGGCCAAGCTGCGCGGTGACTTCATCACCGCGGCCCAGGAGGCGGGCCGCGACTTCACCGTCGACTGGGTGCACCTGAAGCTGAACGACCAGGCGCAGCGCACCGTGCTGTGCAAGGACCCGTTCCGTTCGGTCGACGAGCGCGTAGATCGCCTGATCGCGTCGATGTAACTGCCGTGTTGGTTTTTCCAGCGCCTGCGGCGCTGGGTGTTCGCGGCCCCCTGGTGGCTCGCGAACGGAACAGGCTCGGTCTCGCTTCGCTCGAAAGACGTAGTTGGGGTGCGTTGGGCGCTTCGGTGAATGAAGTTTCGATCTGAACACTGAGGTCCTGGCAGCAGTTCGTTCGGTCGTGCCCATTGATATCGGGCGCGAGCGGTTGACCGTGTGGCTCGCGTTCGAGCGATGGTCTACCGCCTCGTCGCGGAGACGAGTCGGGCCTGCGGGCATGATCGAGGCATGATCATCGCCTTCTCCGTCACACCGCTCGGGACCGGCGTCGACGTCGGGCGCGCCGTCGCCGAAGCGGTCCGCGTGGTGCGCGCCAGCGGACTGCCCAATCGCACCGATGCCATGTTCACCACCATCGAGGGCGAATGGGACGAGGTGTGGCCGTCGTGAAACAGGCGACCGACGCCATCCTCGCCGTCGCTCCACGCTGCAGCTTGGTGTTGAAGGCCGACATCCGTCCCGGGGTGACGGATGCGATGACCGCCAAGGTGGAGAAGGTCGAGCGCTACTTGTCGGAAGACTGATGGTCCGCGCATTTCAACGACTGGCCGCGGCGGCTCAACGATTGTCGAGCCCTCAACGACTGTCGAGCCACCTAGCGGAACGCCGTTCGGTCTGCTGTTTCCATAACTTCGGCTACACCGACAAAGTCGTACCTGCGCGCGGCTCGCTCGTAACGGCGGATGCCGAGGTCAGTACGTTGCTCACCGACGCGCCCAGCGCACCTCGACCACAGGTTTCGAGCGAAGCCAGACCGAGCATGCGCCGTTCGCGGCCCGGCGCGCGCCTACGCGGCCGCCGCGTAGGCGACGAAGGCGCAAGCGGCGGTCGCGCGAACGTGAGCGATGAGAGGGCCGCGAACACGCCGCTACGAAGTAGCGGCCGAACCAACACAGCCCGGCTGCGCAGATTACCCTCTATCGGGTGGCGATATCCAAGGTCGAGCGGCTGATGAATCTGGTCATCGCGCTGCTGTCGACCCGGCAGTTCCTGACCGCCGAGCGGATCCGGGTGAGCGTGGCCGGATACGAGGACTCCGCCAGCGACGAGGCGTTCAGCCGGATGTTCGAGCGGGACAAGAACGAACTGCGTGATCTGGGGATTCCGCTGGAAGTCGGTCCGGTGAGCCGGTACTCGACGGTGGAGGGCTACCGGATCAACCGCGACGCCTACGAGCTACCCGACATCGATCTGAGCGACCAGGAGGCCGCCGCCGTCGCGGTGGCCGTGCAGATGTGGGAATCGCCGGAACTCGCCGCCGCGGCGGAGGGGGCGTTGCTCAAACTGCGCGCGGCGGGCATCCACGTGGAAACCGACGCCGCCGTGGCGTCCGTGCCCGCGGTTCCGGCCCGCGCTCGGGGCTCCGAACCCGTGCTCGGCAAACTCCTCGCCGCGATCGACGCGGGCCAAGCGGTGCGGTTCGAGCACCGCGGCGCGATCAACGCCCCCTATCTCATGCGCGACGTCGAACCGTGGGGCGTCGTCACCCATCACGGCCGCTGGTACCTGGTCGGGCACGACCGGGACCGGGACGCGGTGCGCAGTTTCCGGCTGTCCCGCATCGGCGACGATGTGACCGCGTATGGCCCGCGCAACGCCGTCCACAAGCCGGAGGGCGTCGACCTGCGCGCCATCGTCGACCAGGTCACCAGCACCGCGCCGGTCAGCGGCTCGGCGACGGTCTGGGTGGCCGAAGGGCGCGGGCGGGAGATCCGCAGGCTCGGCCAGGTGACCGGTGAGCGCGTCGTCGGCGGCCGTACGGGCGCCGTCGTCGAGCTTCCGGTGCGATCCCGCGATTGGCTGGCCCGGCTGATCACCGGCCTGGGCCCGGACGCCGTGGTACTCGCCCCCGAGTCGCTGCGTGCCGATGTCATCGCGCGGCTGCGTTCGGTGTTCGACCGCACGGAGGTGCGGGCATGAGCTCGCGGCTCTCGGTCCGGCTGTCCCGGCTGCTCAACATGATCCCGTACTTCATCGCCCACCCGGGCATCAGCGCGGCCGAGGCCGCCGCTGACCTGGGCGTGACCACCAAACAGTTGATGAGCGACCTCAATCAGCTGTGGATGTGTGGGCTTCCCGGGTACGGTCCGGGCGACCTGATCGACTTGTCGTTCTCCGAGGAGAGCATCGAAGTCACCTTCTCCGCAGGCATCGACCGTCCGTTGCGGTTGACCTCCACCGAGGCGACCGCGTTGCTGGTCGCGCTGCGCTCGATCGTCGACATGCCCGGCATGGTGGACCCGACGGCGGCCCACGCGGCCATCGCGAAGATCGAAGCGGCGATCGCGGGCGGCGCGGAACTCGCGGAGAACGGGCGGTCGCGAACCCCGCCGCCGGAGGCGCCCGCGGTGGCCGCCGTGCGGTCGGCGCTGGCGCTCGGCCGTGCGCTGCGGTTGGTGTACTACTCCGCCAGTCGCGACGTGGTGTCCGAACGCATCGTCGACCCGATCCGCATCGTCCTCGTGGACGACAACAGCTACCTGCAAGCGTGGTGCAGGCAGGCCGAGGGGGTGCGGCTGTTCCGCTTCGACCGGATCGAGGCCGCGACCGAGCTGGACGAACTCGCCCGGCCGCCCGTGCATGCCACCGACGCGACGGCGGGCCTGGACCTGTTCCAGGACGATCCCGCGGTCGCCTTGGCGCGCTTGCGGATTCACGCCGATTACGCTTGGGTGCTGGATCAGTACCCGATGCATCGGCTGGCGGTGCATCCCGACGGCAGCCTGGAGGCGACCATGCGGTTCGCCACGCTGGACTGGATGGCCCGCCTGCTGCTCGGTTTCGGGGCGGGTGTCACCGTCCTCGGCCCGCCGGAGCTGGTGGCGGCGGTGCGTGAGCGGTCGAACGCCGCGCTGGCCGCCTACGAGGAAGCCGGATACCTGGAGGCCAGATGAGGAAGGCAGAGGCCCTACCAGCATGAACAGTCGTGTGCTGGTGGTAGGCGCGGGCAGCATCGGCAACTTCGTCGGCGGCAAGCTCGGTGTAGCGGGCGCGGAGGTCACCCTGGTCGGCCGCAGGCGCGTGCTCGACGAACTCGGCGCGTCCGGGCTCCGACTCACCGACCTCGACGGCGGCGACGACGCGTTGCCGCCGGATCGATTCCACCGCGCCACCGAACCGGATGACGTCGGCTCGGCGGACCTGGTGCTGGTCACGGTGAAATCGGCGGCGACGGCGGAGGCGGTGCGCGACCTCGCGGGCAAGATCCGGCCGGGCACCGTCGTGCTCAGCCTGCAGAACGGCATCGGCAACGACTCGGTGATCCGGGAGATCCTGCCGCACTGCGTGGTCCTGGCCGGAATGGTGATGTTCAACGTCGTGCACCACCCCGTCGGGCGTTTCCATCGCGGCACCGAGGGCGGTCTCGCGGTACAGGACGATCCGGCTCTGGCGCCGTTCCTGGACGTATTCGAGCGAGCGGGGCTCGGCCTGCGCCGGTATCCCGACCTGCGGCCGGTGCAGTGGGCGAAGCTGCTGCTGAACCTGAACAACCCGGTCAACGCGCTGTCGGGGCGCCCGCTGCGGGAAGAACTCGCCGACCGGGACTACCGCCGTTGCCTCGCGCTCACCCAGCGCGAAGCGCTCGAGGTGATGAACAAGGCGCGAATTCGCCCCGCCCGGCTGACCCCACTGCCGCCCCGGGTGATGGCCGCGCTGCTGACCGTTCCCGACGGCCTCTTCCGGCGGGTAGCCGGGCAGGTGCTGGCCATCGATCCGATGGCGCGTTCGTCCATGGCGGACGACCTGGAGCTGGGCCGTACCACCGAAATATCCTGGCTGTGCGGGGAAATCGTCGAACTGGGCGCGATGGTCGGGATGCCGACGCCGGTGAATCAGCGGCTGATCGAATTGATCGTCGCGGCCGAGCAGGGCGGCAGGCGCGCGTGGACCGGACGGGAGCTGCTCGGCCAACTGCGGGCCGCAGCGGCGGGCGCCCCGCCCGAACGCAGGGCGAACGAGCGGTGACGGCGGCGTTCGCGCACGTCACCCTCCGGTAGCATCGAAACATCACAGTCTTGGGAGGTAGATCATGGGCAGTCTGAGCATCTGGCACTGGCTGATCATTGCGGTGGTCTTCGTGATGTTCTTCGGCGCGAAGCGGATGCCCGACGCGGCCCGCAGTTTGGGCCGATCGTTGCGCATCTTCAAGAGCGAGGTCAGTCAGATGCAGAACGAGAGCAACGCGCCAACCAGCGGCGCGCAGGCTCAGCAGCCCGCACCGCAGTTGCCCGCCGCGCAGCAGCCGACGCAGCAGGCCACCGAGCCCCGCACCGAGCAGAAATCGGTCTGAGCGGAGCCGCTCGCGCCGGAGTGAGGAAGAACTCACTCCGGACTCAGTGCTGTTGCCGAGCCGTGCGAGGCACGTGAACCCAGGGGCGATCACCAACCATGCGAATCCCGTTCGATCCGCGGCGCAGTAAGCGCAGGACCAATCCCGACGGCACCATGTCGTTGGTCGAGCATCTGCAGGAGCTGCGTTACCGGTTGCTGGTGTCGATCGCCGCGGTGATCGCGACGACGGTGCTCGGGTTCCTGTGGTACGGGCACGGGTTCCTCGGGATCGAGAGCCTCGGTGAGATCCTGCGCGGGCCGTATTGCTCGCTGCCCTCGTCGGCCCGTGCGTCGTTGACCCCGGACGGTGAGTGCCGTCTGCTGGCGACCGCGCCGTTCGAGCAGTTCACGCTGCGGTTGAAGGTCGGCCTGACCGCAGGGGTGGTGCTGGCGGCGCCGATCTGGCTGTACCAGTTGTGGGCGTTCATCACCCCCGGGCTGTACGCGAAGGAGCGCAAGTACGCGGTCGGGTTCGTCTCCTCGGGCACGGTGTTGTTCGCCGCCGGCGCGGTGCTGGCCTACGTGGTGATCGCGCACGCGTTGAGCTTCTTGCTGACCATCGGCGACAACGTGCAGATCACGGCGTTGAGCGGGTCGCAATATTTCTCGTTCATCATCCAGTTGCTGATCATCTTCGGGGTCAGTTTCGAGACGCCGTTGCTGATCGTCGGGTTGAACCTGGTCGGCGTGCTGACCTACGAGCGCCTGAAGGCGTGGCGGCGGGGGATCACCTTCGGGTTGTTCGTCTTCGCGGCGATCGTGACTCCGCAGGATCCCTTCTCGATGCTGGCGCTGGCCTTGGCGTTGACGGTGTTGTTCGAGGTGGCGATCCAGTTCTCCCGGGTCAACGACCTGCGCCGGGCGCGCAAGGAGCGCGAGGGCTGGGGTGCGCTGTCGGACGAGGAGGCCTCCGAACTCGGCGCCCCGTCACCGATCGATCCGGCCGGGTCGATCGGTACGCCCGCGGAGAAATCCGCACGACCGGTGTCGGACTACTCCGATACGCTCTGACGAGTGACAGTTGACCGGTCGCAGACGGGCGAGTTGACCGCATTTTCCGCCGAGCTGAAGTTCCGGCTGGATCCGTTTCAGCGCGAAGCCTGTGCGGCGCTCGAAGAAGGCCACAGCGTACTCGTCTGTGCCCCCACCGGCGCGGGAAAGACGGTCGTCGGTGAGTTCGCCGTTCACCTGGCGCTGGCGGCGGGCGGGAAGTGCTTCTACACCACGCCCATCAAGGCGCTGTCGAACCAGAAGTTCGCCGACCTCACCGAGCGTCACGGCCGCGACCAGGTCGGACTGCTGACCGGCGACCAATCGATCAATCCCGACGCGCCGGTGGTCGTCATGACCACCGAGGTGCTGCGCAACATGCTCTACGCCTCCTCGGACGCGCTGCGCGGGCTTTCCTATGTCGTGATGGACGAGGTGCACTACCTCGCCGACCGGTTCCGCGGCGCGGTGTGGGAGGAGGTCATCCTGCACCTGTCCCCGGACGTGCGGCTGGTCAGCCTTTCGGCCACGGTGAGCAACGCCGAGGAGTTCGGCGCCTGGATGGAGACCGTGCGCGGCGACACCGCGGTGGTGGTCGACGAGACCAGGCCGGTTCCGCTGTGGCAGCACGTCATGGTGGGACGGCGGATGTTCGACCTGTTCGACACCAAATCCACCGAGCAGAAGGTGCTCGTCGACGAAGACCTGGTGCGGTTCATCCGCCACCGTGAGGCGGCCGACCGGATGAACAGCTGGGGCGCCCCGCGCAACGGCCGCGGTGGCCCGCGCCGGGATTTCCGCCCGCTGCCGCGGCCGGAGGTGCTCGCCAAGCTGGACGAAGAGGGCTTGCTGCCCGCGATCACGTTCATCTTCAGCCGGGCGGGATGCGACGGCGCGCTCGCCCAGTGCCTGCGCTCGCGGCTGGATCTGAGCCGTCCGGAGGAGCGCGACGAGGTCGACGCGATCATCGACAAGCACACCGGCGATCTGCCCAAGGCCGATCTGGAGGTGCTCGGCTACTGGGAGTGGCGTGAGGCGCTGCACCGCGGCCTCGCCGCGCATCACGCCGGGATGCTGCCCGCGTTCCGGCACACCGTCGAAGAGCTGTTCGTCAACGGGCTGGTGCGTGCCGTCTTCGCCACCGAGACGCTGGCGCTCGGCATCAACATGCCCGCCCGCACGGTGGTGCTGGAACGGCTGGTCAAGTTCAACGGCGAGTCGCACGCGGAGCTCACGCCGGGGGAGTACACCCAGCTGACCGGGCGTGCGGGGCGGCGCGGCATCGACGTCGAAGGTCACGCGGTGGTGTTGTGGCAGCCAGAGGTGGACACCAGCGCGGTCGCCGGCCTGGCCTCGACGCGCACCTATCCGCTGCGCAGCTCGTTCCGGCCGGGCTACAACATGTCGATCAACCTCATCGATCGGATGGGTGCCGACGAGTCGCGCGCCCTGCTGGAGCGATCGTTCGCCCAGTTCCAGGCGGATCGGTCGGTGGTCGGGCTGGTGCGCGGCATCGAGCGCAACGAGGGAGCGCTGCGCAAGTTGCGCGACCAGCTCGGCGGTGCCGAAGGCGGGTTCCTCGAGTACCTGTCGCTGCGTGAGCGGATCAAGCAGCGGGAGCGGCAGTTGGCCCAGCAGAGCCGTGCCGACCGGCGCGGCGCCGCCGTAGACGCGCTCGGCGCGCTGCGGCGCGGTGACGTGGTGGCGATTCCGTCCGGCCGCCGCGCCGGGCTCGCGGTGATCCTGGAGCCGGACGCGACGCCGGGCGATCCGCGGCCGCTGGTGCTCACCGAGGACAAGTGGGCCGGACGGGTTTCGGTCGCCGACTTCCCGGTGCCCGCCGAGGCGCTCGGGCACATGCGGCTGCCGCGCCGGGTGGATCACCGCACCGCGCGCATCCGCCGCGACCTGGCCTCCGCGCTGCGCAGCACGGGAATCTCGGTGCCGGGCAGGCCACGTCGCGGCAGGCAGTCCGCCGCGGCCGACGACCGGGAACTGGCCACCTTGCGCCGGAGTCTGCGTGCCCATCCGGCGCACTCCAGGCCCGATCGCGAGCAGCTGGCCCGGATCGGCGAGCGCTACAACCGGTTGCAGCGCGAAACGGAGGCGATGCGCCAGAAGGTTGCCGCGACCACCAATTCGCTGGCGCGCACGTTCGATCGGATCCTAGGTCTGCTGGAGGAACGTGGATTCGTGCACGAGAGCGAGGTGACCGCGGACGGACGCCGGTTGGCGCGCATCTACGCGGAGAGCGATCTGCTGGTAGCCGAATGCCTCAGGAAGGGGTTGTGGCGCGGTCTCGGCCCGGCCGAACTGGCCGGTGTGGTCTCGATCCTGGTGTACGAATCCCGCCAGGAGGGCGGCTATCTCGGCGCGACCGGACCGACGGCTCCGATCCGGCGCGCGGTAGGCGCGACCATCGGCGTCTGGTCCGAGCTGCGCTCCGACGAGGCGCGACACAAGCTGCCGCCGACCAGGGAACCCGATCTCGGTTTCGTCGACGGCATTTACAAATGGGCACGCGGCGACGGGTTGGCCGAGTCGTTGCTCGCCAGCGGCGACCAAGGCTCGCCGCTGTCGGCCGGTGACTTCGTGCGTTGGTGCAGGCAGGTGATCGATCTGCTCGATCAGATCCACGGCACCGCCGACGATCTCGAGGTCGCCGCCACCGCGGCCAAGGCGGTGCGGGCGATCCGGCGCGGCGTCGTGGCGGTGGACGCCGCCTGAGCGGCGTGAGCGCCGGGCACGCGGCGGGCGGCAATATCAACACGGCGGATTCGATTGTGATTTGATTTCTTTCGCGTACCGACCGTGGCGGAGTAGTCGTGTCATGCGACGAGGCCCACGCGGGGGGCTACCGTGTGTACAACGATGCGAGTGGAGGCAAGCAAATGAGCGGCCCTTACGGACCGAACGACCCCGGGGAGGGACGCAACGATCCCACCCAGCAGTGGGGTGGACAGCAGGCGCCGGGCGGGTCCGGTCCCACGCAGCAGTGGAGCGGTCAGCCGCAGACCCCGGCCTCGGCGCAGCCGACCCAGCACTGGGGTGAGCAGCAACCTCAGCAGCAATGGGGACAGCCCCAGCAGCAGTGGGGCCAGCAGCCGCAGCAACCGCAGTGGGGCCAGCAGCCCGCTCAGGGCCAGCAGCCGCAGTGGGGCCAACCGCAGCAGCAGGACTGGGGCCAGCAGGGGCAGCAGCCGCAGTGGGGGCAGCCGCAGCAGCAGTGGGGCGCTCCCGGACAGCAGCCTCCGCAGCAGGGCGGCAAGAACAAAGGCCTGATCATCGGGCTGTCGGTACTCGGTGTCGCCGTGGTCGGCGCCATCGTCGCGCTCGTGCTCGTGTTGACCGCCAAGGACCAGTTGGACCAGGCCGCCGTGCAGGACGGCGTGAAGAAGGTGTTGTCGGATTCCTACGGCATCCAGGACATCAGCGACGTCTCCTGCCCCTCCGGCCAGGAAGTCAAGGTCGACGCCACCTTCGAATGCAGCGTGAAGGTCAGCGGCGAGGCCAAGAAGGTGAGCATCAAGATCACCAAGGACGACGGCACCTACGAGGTCGGTCGCCCCAGCTGAGCTAATTCGTTTCTCCAGCGCCCGCGGCGCTGGGTGTTCGCGGCCCTCTGATGGCTCGTTTTTGCGCGAGCCGGGCCGCGGACGGCGGATGCTCCGGGCTCGCTTCGCTCGGAACCTGTGGCAGAGGTGAGCTGGGAGTGTCAGGCCGCGCGCGGACCTCGGCGTTAGCTTTCGCCAGCGGAGGGAAGCCATACCGCCGATTGGTGGCGGACCTCAGAGTGGTTTCGGCGCGGTAGTGCAGACGGGGGTGAGCAGGAGTGGTCGCGTGCAACTGCCGCCGATGGCTTCGGTAGCGGACACCGATGCTGGTCGGGGCGGGTGTCAGAGCGGATGCCGCTCTCGTTCGGCAGCCACGAGCCGCGAGTCCGAACGTCGAGTGCTCGGTTGCGCATCGGATGGCTCTTCGCGACGGGTGCGACCAGCTTCGGCCTCCGGGTCAGGCGGTGCGGGTGGCGAGTGCCGTGATCAGGCGGGTGACCGGGCTTTCCGCGTTGTAGGCGGTGGCGAGGGCGTGTAGGCGGGCCGGGTCGGCCGGTTCGGTGGGGAGGACGTCGTCGCGGGACAGGGCTACCTCGGCGTCGCAGACCACCCGCACGACCGGTGCGGCGGCCTTCAAGTAGTCCTCGGCGGCGCGCAGCCGGGCACGCACGCCTTGCGACAGGTCGGCGACGGGGTCCTCGACGGCCGCGACGAGGGCGTCCAGGGAGCCGAAACGGGAGATCAAGGCGGCGGCGGACTTCTCGCCGATGCCCGCCACGCCGGGCAATCCGTCCGAGGCGTCGCCGCGCAGCGTCGCCATGTCGGCATAGGCCGGGCCTGCGTTCCGCTGCGGCACACCGTACTTCGCCGACACCTCGGCCGGGCCGAACAATTCCGCCTTGGCCAGCCCCCGTCCGGCGTAGAACACCCGTACCGGTGGCGCGGGCTCGTCCCGGACGAGCTGCAGCAAGTCACGATCGCCGCTGACCACGACCACCTCGTCGGTGCGCTCACGAGTCGCCAGGGTGCCCAGCACGTCGTCGGCTTCCAAGCCCTCCGCCCCTCCGGTCGCGATCCCTGCGGCGTCGAGCACCTCGAGGATCATCTCGACCTGCGGGGTGAGCCTGTCGGGAACGGTCTCGGCGCCGGGTGCGGCATCGGGCGACGTGTCCAGCCGGTGTGCCTTGTAGGACGGGACCAGCTCGACTCGATACGCCGGGCGCCAGTCCAGATCCAGGCACACCACCAGTCGGCTCGGGGCGAACCGGGTGATCAGCGACGCCACCATGTCGGTGAAACCACGCAGCGCGTTCACCGACCGGCCGTCGGGTGCGGTGATCTTGTCGGGGATGGCGTGGAAGGCGCGGAACCACAGACTGGCTCCGTCCAACAGCAGCAGGGGCCCACCGGAAGCAGAGGTCACGGGCTGAGGCTACTCGGTCGCACCGACACCACCCTGGCGAAGTTCGGCGTTCGCCGGGCCCGCCCGGCGGGTAACGTCGGACGAATGAGCTCGCATACGGATTCGAGGTTCGCGGCGGACGTCTACGGTGCACGGCTGGAGCGGGCGGTGGAGCTGATGCGGGCCGCCCACCTCGATGCCCTGCTGATCACTCCCGGCCCCGACCTGCGCTACCTGATCGGCTCGGCGGCCGAGTCGTTCGAGCGGCTGACCTGCCTGGTGATCCCCGCCGACGGTGCGACGCCGTCGGTCGTGATCCCGAAATTGGAGCTGGCGTCGCTGGAGGGCTCCGCGGCGGGCGAACTGGGCCTGCAAGTGCTGGACTGGGTCGACGGAACCAACCCGTACGCGCTGGTGAAGTCAGCGCTGCACGTGGGTTCCCGGGTGGCCGTGGCCGATGTCATGCCCGCACTGCATCTGCTGCCGCTGGCCGAGTCGTTCACCGGCCTGCCGGTGTCCGCCACTCCCGTCCTGCGCGAACTGCGCATGATCAAGGACCCGGCCGAGGTGGACGCGCTGCGCCGGGCGGGTGCGGCGATCGACCGGGTGCACGCGCGGATGGGCGAGTTCTTGCAGGTGGGGCGTACCGAGGCGGAGGTCGGCCGCGATATCGAGGCCGCGATCGTGGCCGAGGGGCACACCGAGGCGGCGTTCGTCATCGTCGGCAGCGGTCCACACGGGGCGGACCCGCATCACGGCGTCTCCGAGCGCCGGATCGAGGCAGGCGATGTGGTGGTCGTCGACATCGGCGGCCCGGTCGAACCCGGCTATTACTCCGATTCCACCCGGACCTATGTCCTGGGCGAGCCCGATCCGGAAATCGCCGCCCGCTTCGCCGAGCTGGAACGCGCGCAGGCCGCGGCGGTCGCGGCCGTCCGCCCGGGCATCACCGCGGCCGCGGTCGACGACGCGGCGCGAAACCCCTTGACCGAAGCCGGTTTCGGGCCCGCATTCGTGCACCGCACCGGACACGGCATCGGCCTGTCGGTGCACGAGGAGCCCTACATCGTCGCGGGCAACGACCTCGTCCTGCAGCCCGGCATGGCATTCAGCGTGGAGCCCGGCATCTACTTCCGCGGCGAGTGGGGCGCGCGCATCGAGGACATCGTGATCGTCACCGACGAAGGCGGTGAATCCCTGAACAAGCGGCCGCACGGCCTGACGGTGCTGTGATCGACGGCTGACGGCGGCGCGACAGGCGTCCGGCGGAGGCGCTAAGCGCCCGCGCCGTTACCGCCCGCCGCGCCGTCCCCGGCCGGTGCGACCAGCGTGCTGCTGGACAGGACGCGCCGGACCTGGATGGCGATCACCACGCGGGTCGGGTTCTCCCGGGGCACGCGATAACGACCCGCGTACCGCTCGACCGCCTCGGCCACCTCGTCGGGTGCCTCGAGCACGGTGGCCGGGCCCTCCAGCGTGAGCCACCGGATGCCGTCGACCTGGCTGACCGCCGCGTAGCCGGAGCGGCGCACGTTGCGTACCTTCACCGACCCGTCGTTGGTGATCACGCGCGCGATCCCGGCCTCTTGGTCCCAGGTGAATCCCACCGCCACCACATGGGGCGTTCCGTCCGCACGCAAGGTCGTCAGCGTGGCGAGGTGCCGTTCGGCGACGAACTCGAGGGCGGCGGGCGAGAGCTCAGCAGTACTCGTCGGCATCCTCCGACCGTAGCCGTCGGCGCCCGCCCCCGCCGCACCAGCCCGAACCGCGCCGGTGCGCGATGACGAGCCCCGCCCGGGCCAATGACAGACTGAGGCGCATGGGAACGCGTGGTTTGTCCGACGGGACCGTGCTGCTGCTGGGCGGGCGGAGCGAGATCGGACTCGAGGTGGCGCGACGGCTGGCGCCGGGACGAGCGGTGGTTCTGGCGGCCCGGCGCAGCGGCGAATTGGACGAGCAGCGCGCGGAGATCACCGCGGCGGGCGCGAGTGAAGTGCACACCGTCGAATTCGACGCCGACGACATGGCGGGTCATCCGGCGTTGCTGGAAAAAATCGCCGCCGAGCACGGGCCGATCGCGATCGCGGTGCTCGCCTTCGGTGTGCTCGGCGATCAGCAGCGCGCCGAGCGGGATCCCGCCCACGCGGCGGCGATCCTGCATACCGACTTCGTC
Source organism: Nocardia sp. NPDC004168 (assembly GCF_040610355.1). Classification (NCBI taxonomy): domain Bacteria; kingdom Bacillati; phylum Actinomycetota; class Actinomycetes; order Mycobacteriales; family Nocardiaceae; genus Nocardia; species Nocardia sp. NPDC004168. Next base: position 133,164 of record NZ_JBEXME010000013.1, read on the forward strand.
GCCCAGGCCGGCGTTCTCACCACGGTGGCGAATCTTTTGCGCGCGCGAGGGGCGGGACAGATCGTCGTGTTCAGCTCGGTCGCCGGTGTGCGGGTCCGGCGCGCGAACTACGTCTACGGTTCGGCCAAAGCGGGACTCGACGGATTCGCCTCCGGTCTCGCGGACGCCCTGCACGGCACTGGCGTGCGGTTGCTGCTGGTCCGTCCCGGGTTCGTGATCGGGCGGATGACCGAGGGGATGTCCCCGGCGCCGTTCTCCAGCACGCCGGATCAGGTTGCCGACGCGGTGGTCAAGGGTCTGCGCCGGGGCGCGAGCCGAGTCTGGGTGCCCGGAATCCTGCGGCCGGTGTTCTTCGCGATGCGACTGCTGCCACAACCGGTCTGGCGCCGGATGCCCCGATGAGCGCCGCGCCCGGGTCGTGGACAGGAAAACCGGTCACGGTCGTCGGCATCGGCGCCGACGGCTGGGACGGCCTCGGTCGCGCCGCGCGGGAGGCCGTCGGTGACGCCGAGGTCTTGTTCGGTTCCGTGCGCCAGCTCGCGCTCGTGCCGCCCACCGTGGCGGCGCACCGGGTGACGTGGCCGTCGCCTCTACTGCCCGCGCTGCCCGGCCTGCTCGAACGGCATGGCGGGGCGCGGTTGTGCGTCCTGGCCAGCGGCGATCCGATGTTCTACGGAATCGGCGTCACCTTGGCTCGATTGCTGGGCGCGCAGGCGCTGCGGGTGCTGCCGCAACCGTCTTCCGCCTCCCTGGCCTGCGCCCGCCTTGGCTGGCCGCTGGCCGAAACACCGGTGGTCAGCGTGGTCGGGCGTCCGTTGGCGACGGTGCTGCCCGAGCTGGCCGACGGCAGGCGGCTGCTGGTGCTCAGCGCCGACGAGCACACACCGCGGGATCTGGCGCGACTGCTCGGGGGCCACGGTTTCGGCGGTTCGGAGCTGACGGTACTCGAGCAACTGGGCGGTTCCGCCGAACGGCGCCGCGCCGGAATCGCGCAGCAGTGGGAACACCCGCCGGGCGACCCGCTGAACGTCGTGGCGATCACCTGCTCGGCGGACCCGGACCGGCCGCGCGCCACTCGCCTGCCCGGACTGCCGGACGAATTGTTCGGCGGCGACGGCCAGCTCACCAAGCACGAGGTCCGCGCGCTGACGCTGGCGGCCCTGGCGCCCGCGCCCGGGGAATTGCTGTGGGATGTGGGCGGCGGTTCGGGCAGCATCGCCATCGAATGGTGCCGGGCGCACGCGGGGAACCGGGCCGTCGCGTTCGAGCGGCTCGAGCGCAGGCGACGCCAGATCGCCGACAATGCCACGGTTCTGGGCGTGCCGCACATCCAGGTGCGCGGCGAAGTGCGTGGCGAACTCGCCGCCGATACCGGAATCGCCGCGCCCGACGCGATTTTCGTCGGTGGGGGCCTGACTCAGGATGGCGTGCTCGAGACATGCTGGGCGCAGTTGCGTCAGGGCGGCAGGCTCGTCGCGAACGCGGTCACGGCGGAATCGGAATCGTTGCTACTCAACTGGTCGAACGCCCAGGGCGGCATATTGCGGAAGTTCCAGATCTATCGCGGGGAACCACTGGGCTCCTTCACCACCTGGCGTCCGCAGCTTCCGGTCACACAGTGGTCGGTGGTGAAAACCGCGCGATCCTTCCCCGCGGAGGCGTGAACACGTTACCGGTCACGCGGTAGGGTCGGGGCCGAGTTCCGATCATTGATCGGAAATCCGATTCCTGTTGGGGAGATAGATGAGATACAAGAAGTTCGCCGCTACCGCATTGCTGGCTGTCGCCGCTACCGGAGTGGCCGCCGGTACTTCCTACGCCGCCCCGGTGCCGCCCGCGGTGCAGGACCAGGCCGCTGCGGCGCCCACCGTCACCGGCAGCGATCAGGGCGTCGGTTACGCGCTGCAACTCACCGACGCGGGCAAGTCGGTGGTCACCAGCGTGACCGGTGGCGCGTTCAGCGTCGACACCGACAACCGGGCGGTCACACTGAAGAACTCCGCGGGCGAGACCGTCACCAGCATTCCGCTCACCGCGACGGCCAAGGGGCAGGAGGTCCGGATCGCCGCGGCCGTCGCCGACGAGGGCAGGCAGCTCACGCTGACGCCGCAGGTCGCGCCGACCGCGAACGCGCCGGTCGCCGCCGAGTTCATCGGCGCGCAGGAGTGGTTCTTCGCCGAACTGCAGCGCGCCTCGCTCGGCGCTCTGGTCGGTGGCCTGATCGGCGCCGCCATCGGCATCGTGTTCTTCGGTGTCGGCATCCTGCCGGGCGCGGTGCTCGGCGCGCTGATCGGTCTGGCCGTCGCGGGCGGGCCGTCGCTGCTGAACGCGGGTATCGCCTACTTCAGCGGCCAGCCCTGAGAGTTCTGATTCTGGGCGGCACCCGGGAAGCGCGGGAGCTGGCCCACATCGCTTCCGGCGAGCGAGGATTCGAGATCGTGTCCTCGCTCGCCGGTCGTGTGCGCGCACCCTTGCTGCCCGAGGGCGAGGTCCGCGTCGGCGGCTTCGGGGGCGCCGAAGGACTGCGCGCCTGGCTCGCGGCCAACGACGTGGCCGCGATGGTCGACGCCACCCATCCGTTCGCGGCGGCCATCAGCGCCAACGCGGCAGTCGCCGCGCGAGCTTCGGGTGTGCCGCTGTTGCACCTGCGCCGGCCCAGGTGGGTCGAGCAGGCAGGGGACCGCTGGATGCGTGTACCTGATCTCCCCGCGGCCGCGACGGCAGTCGGCACGTTCGGCGAGCGCGTGTTCCTGACCATCGGCAGACAAGGCGTCGACGCGTTCGCGGGACTCGACCGGCCCTGGTTTCTGATTCGTGCCATCGACCCGCCGGAGGGCGCGCTGCCGCCGCGGCACGAATTGCTCCTCGCCCGTGGGCCGTTCGCGGTGCAGGACGAAGCGCGGCTGCTCGCGGAGTATCGGATCGACGCGCTCGTCACGAAGGACAGCGGCGGGGAGCAGACGGAGGCCAAGCTCGCCGCCGCCCGCGCCGCGGGCATCCCGGTGGTCGTGGTGGACCGCCCGCCGCTGCCCGAGGGCGCGCGGATCGTGGAATCCTCTGCGCAAGCGCTGGATTGGCTGCGCATCCGGCGAGCCCGGCGCGGCTGAGACGTTCCGGCTCGCGACGAGCCGGAGAGATCAGCCGCCGAGAATTTCCGGCAGATGATCGAACCAGTCCAGCACCGTGCGCTCGTAGCGAATCCCGAAATCCAACGTGGCGCGGGCGAATGCGGTCTTACCCTCCGGGTCTTCGGCGAGATACCGGGTGAGCCGAGCCTGATGGATCTCCCGGTTGGCGGCGATGATGCCGTCGAGCCGATCGCGATCGAGATGCTCGCCGAAGGAGAGCGTGAGCAGCAACGGCACCCGGATGGTTTCCCCGCCGGGATCGCGGACGACCCATTCCAGGAACGCTTCCCGGCCCGCGTCGGTGATGTGGTAGGGGGTGCGCTCCCTGGCGCCGGTCTCGCCCTTCTCGACGAGTCCCGCCGCGTCCATGGTGGCGAGTTCCCGGTAGACCTGGCTCTGGGTGATGGTCCAGAAGTCGCCGATGCGCTCCTGGGCCTCGGTCACCAGATCCCATCCCGACATCGCGCCTTCGTGCAGAAATCCGAGCAACGACGCCGCCGTCGAGTTCAGTGGTTTGCGCTTGGTCGCGGTGTTGGTCAACGACTGCTCCCTTCGCTCTCAACATTCCATAATGGAATGTTACCGGAACGTGGTGGGTCAGGCGTCGCCGGTCAGCTTGTCGAGCCGGGCGAGCACCTGCGCCATTCCCTGCTCCAGCCGTGCCTGTCCTTGTTCGAGCTGCGCCTGGCCGCGAGCGAGCGCGGCTTGGCCCTGTTCCAGACGGACCTGTCCTTGTTCGAGCACGGTCACCCTGCGGTTGAGTTCGCCCACATTCTCGCGCAGGTCTCCGACGTCCTGGCGCAGCTCGCCGACGGCTTCGCCGAGGGTTTCCGCGCGCAGGTCGATCCGGCCGATGCCGTCGAGCGTCTTCCTGGTCAGCACCGCGAGTTCGTTGAGGACCTCGCCCTGTTCGTCGAGTGCCTGTTCGCTCGCGGTGGCCCTGGCCTCCAAGGCTCGGGCGCGCAGCGTCAGCTCCGACAGTGTCGCGGCCAAGGTCCCTCCGATCTGCTTCGGGGCGTCAGGCGATACTACGCGTCGCCGGCGGCCGCGTCGCGCGTGCGGCCGTAGCGGCGGGAGGTGAAGACCCGGGTGCCCGTACCGGTTTCCAGCGCCGTGGTGGTGGACGCGCCGACGATCAGCAGCGTCCGCATGTCCACCTCCGCGGGGTCGAGGTCGCCCAGCGGCACCACCCGGACCGACTCGGTGGGCCCGCCGACGTCGCGCCCGATGACGACGGGCGTGTCGGGCTTGCGATGCTCCAGCAGCAGATCCCGCATCGCGCCCACCTGCCAGGTGCGTTGCGAGGATGCCGGATTGTAGATCGCGATCGCCATGTCGGCCGCAGCGACCGCCGAAAGGCGCTGCGCCACTACCTCCCACGGCTTGAGCCGATCGGAGAGCGAGATCATCGCGTAGTCGTGCCCGAGCGGCGCGCCCACCCGGCTGGCCACCGCGTTGGCCGCGGTGAGCCCGGGCAGCACCCGCACCGGCACCGCGCGCCACTGCGGGTCGGCGGATTCCTCCAGCACCGCCGCCGCCATCGCGAAGACGCCGGGATCCCCCGAGGAGACGACCGCGACCCGCGCGCCCCGCTTGGCCAGGTCCAAGGCCATGGCCGCGCGCTCGGACTCGACCCGGTTGTCGCTGGGATGACGACGCTGGCCCGGGTGTTCGGGCACCCGGTTCAAATAGGTGGTGTAGCCGACCAGGTCGGTCGCCTCTGCCAATGCCGCGCGCACCTCGTCGGTGGTCCACTCGGGCGCGCCGGGACCCAGGCCCACCACCACGACCTCACCGACCCCCTCGGCATCGCGGTTACGCTGAACGGTCTCCTCTTCGAGGCGGGGCAGCGGCGTGGTCGGCTCGGGACCCGGCACGAGGGTGATGGCGAAGTAGGGCACCTCGGCGTCGTCCACCGCGCCCGCGTGCAGCACGCGCTGTTCGGTGGTGCTCGCGCGCTCGACGTAGTACGCGCCCGCGAGTCGGCCGGAATCCGTAAGAGCCTGGCGCACACCGGGATACGTGCGTCCCAGTTTCATGATCGCGGCGGCGTCGGTGCTGCGCAGCCGCCGGGTGAGCTCGTCGACCGGCATGGTGCCCGGCAGCACGGTGAGCACCTGCTCGCCCTCGACCAGCGGTGTGCCCAGCGCCGCCGACGCCGCGCTCACGGACGTGATGCCGGGGATGATCTCGGCTTCGAACCGGTCGGCCAGCCGCCGGTGCATGTGCATATAGGAGCTGTAGAACAGCGGGTCGCCCGCGGCGAGCAGCGCGACCGAACGGCCCGCGGCGAGGTGCTCGGCCAGCCGCTCGGCGGCCTGTTCGTAGAACTCGTCGATCGCACCCTGATAACCGCCGGGATGGTCGGTCGTCTCGGTGGTCACCGGGTAGACGAGATGCTCTTCCAGTTGGCCGGGGCGCAGGTACGGCGCCGCGATACGGCGGGAGATGCTGCGGCCGTGGCGCGCGCTGTGGAACGCGATCACGTCGGCCGCGCCGATCACGTTGGCCGCCTTGACCGTCACCAGTTCCGGATCGCCCGGACCGAGTCCGACGCCCCACAGCTTGCCCGGAGTGCTCATTCCTGTTCGCTCGCAATCGCGTTCAGCGCGGACGCGGTGATAGCGCTGCCGCCGCGCCTGCCGCGCACGGTGAGGTATTCGACGCCGCCGAACTCGATCAGCGCGTCCTTCGATTCGGCCGCGCCGACGAAGCCGACCGGAATGCCGAGCACGGCGGCGGGCCGGGGCGCTCCCGCGTCGAGCAGGTCGAGCAGGTGGAACAGCGCCGTGGGCGCGTTGCCGATCGCGACGACGGCGCCGTCGAGACGGTCGCGCCACAGTTCGAGCGCGGCGGCGGAGCGAGTCGTGCCCCTGGCGGCGGCCAACTCCGGCACGCGCGGGTCGGCGAGGGTGCACAGCACCTCGTTGTCGGCGGGCAGTCGTTTCCTGGTCACGCCGGAGGCAACCATGGTGGCATCGCAGAGAATCGGCGCGCCCGCGCGCAGCGCCGCCCGCGCCGAGGCGACGACGCCGGGGGAGAAGGCGATGTCCGCGGCGAGATCCACCTGGCCGCAGCCATGGATCATCCGCACCGCCACCTGCGCCACGTCCGGCGGGAATCCGCTCAGATCGGCCTCGGCGCGGATCGTCGCGAACGAGCGACGGTAGATCTCGGCCCCGTCGGTCAGATAGCTGGCACGTACGTCGGACATGCGGTCCACCATATGGGTGCGGGTCCGGACAGATCGGTCCGGGTCGGGCGCTTCGCATCCCGGGCCCGGCGGCCGGACACCGAGGGGCGGGGCCGCCGGATCAGGTCCGCGGACGCTCGAGAATCCGGGACATGACGATGGCGCTGCGGGTACGCCCGACGCGCGCGTTCTCCCTGATCCGTTCCACGGTCACCTCGATCTCGGCCATGTCGGTGGCCATCACGTGCACCAGCGCGTCGGCCTCGCCCGCGATCGTCCACACGCCGACCACCTGCGGGATCGGTTCGAGACTGCGTTTGAGTTCGGCCGGGGAGATGTTGTCGCGGTAGTACACCTCGACGTACGCCTCCGTCTTCCAACCCAGCGCGGCGGGATTGACCAGCGCGGTGAACCCGGTGATCTGCTTGCCCGCCACCAGCCGGTCGACTCGCCGTTTCACCGCGGGCGCGGACAATCCGACCACGCCGCCGATCTCCTGGAACGAAGCCCGCGCATTCTTCAGCAATTGCTCGAGAATCCGCCGATCGAGGTCGTCCACGTCACACCTTCTGTCGCCTTGCACAACAATTCGCTGATTTTTGCCATCTATACGCAATAAATCGTCATTTCTAGCGCAATGCTAGGCGACTTACCGTCATGACAGCTGAAAGTCCACGCTCACTGCCGGGAGTTCCGTTGACGTCTGTAGCCACCCTCCCCCTCGAGTCCACCGCCCGCCGTTCGTCGCCGCGCCGGTTCGTGATGTGCCGTCCCGACCACTTCGACGTCACCTACTCCATCAATCCCTGGATGAATCCCGCCGAGCCCGTCGACCGCTCGCTGGCCATCACGCAGTGGGAGAGGTTGCGCGCCACCTACGCCGAACACGGGCACACCGTGGAGGTGGTGCCCGGTGTCGCCGGCCTGCCCGACATGGTGTTCGCCGCCAACGGCGGGTTGATCGTCGGCGACCGCGCCATGTCGGCTCGCTTCACGCACCCCGAGCGTGCCGCCGAAGGCCCGGCCTACCACGCCTGGTTCGCCCGGTCCGGCGTGGCGAACCTGGTGGCCGCCGCGGAATGCAACGAAGGCGAAGGCGACTTCCTCCTGGTCGGCGATCGGCTCCTGGCCGGAACGGGATTCCGCAGCTCACCTGCCGCGCACGAGGAGGTGTCGCGCCACTTCGGTCTGCCCGTGGTGTCGCTGGAACTGGTCGATCCGCGCTTCTACCACTTGGACACGGTGCTGCTTCCGCTGGACGCCGCCACCATCGCCTACTACCCGCCCGCCTTCAGCCCGGCGGCGCGCGCGGTGCTGGCGGAGCTCTACCCCGACGCGATCGTGGCCACCGACGCGGACGCGGCGGTGCTCGGGCTGAACGGGGTCTGCGACGGCGCGAACGTCTTCCTCAGCAGCGCGGCCACCGACCTGAGTGAAGCCCTGCGTGCCCGTGGCTACCATCCGGTGGGGATCGAGATGTCCGAGCTGCTCAAAGCTGGTGGCTCCGTCAAATGCTGCACCCTCGAGATCCATGGCGGGTGACCTGCCGGAATCTCAGGGAACGCGGGGCGGCCGGTCGACGCGATAACCCTCGCTCGTGGCGACGATGTCGGTGACCTCCCCCTGGGGACGGCCGCAGCGACGATCGCAGCCGGACCAGTGCTGGCGGCCGGCCACCGCGACCTCCGCGGCGGACATCGTCCGCGGGAGGTCGAGCGGATCGGCGGGCCCCGGCAGCACCCGGCCTGCGCCGACGGCGTCCGCCGCGTCGGCTCGGACGTCGGTGTGCGACTTCGCGCAGCCCGGCTGCCCGGCGCAGGCGCTGACCAGCAGCCAGGGCGAGTCGGCGTCGAAGATCAAGCCCATCGGCGCGAGCACGCGCACCACCTGCTCGGCGGTCCACTCCGGCAGGTCGGTGACCACCAGGCTGCGCCACGGCGTGAGGAAGACCGGTCGTTCGACCGCGGCGAGGAATTCGGCGGTGCGGGCGGGCAGGGAGCCGAGGCGAACGCCCATGCCGAGGGCGACCGACCCGTCGTCCTGCTCCAGCCAGCCGATCGGAATGTCCGGTGTGGCGGGGAATTCGAGTTCATCGGCGCTCGGTGCCGAGCCGAGGCGATCGATGACGCGTTCGGCGCCGTGTTCGATCTCGTGCAGCCGCCACCGGCCGGGGTCCGCGCCACGCAGATCCAGGAATGCTTGCGCGGCGGCGAGTACGACGTCCACAGCGTCGGCTGCGGACAGCCGCAGGCCGCTGTCGCCGCCCGCCAGCAGCAGCGCGAACTCGTCTGCCCCGACCGCGTGCACGCCGATGTCGGGGCCGAGGCCGCTGACATCGCCGCGTCCGTCGTCGAGGGTGAACAGCACCCGGCCGGGCAGGTCGGCCAGCCGCGGCGCCGCGAGCAAGCCGGTGTCCAGCGCGCGAACCAGCGGGCGCACGTCCGCCAGGCCGCCGATCCGGCCGGACAGCGGCGAGGCGATGATGTTGCGCACCCGTTCGTGCGTGGTGCTCGGCAGGAGACCCGCGGCCACGAGCCGGTCGGTCAACGCTGCGGCATCGCTCACCCGGCGCAATTGGACGTTGCCGCGCGAGGTGAGCTCGATGTTGCCGTCCGCCAGGTCGTGCGCGGCCTCCGCCAGTGCCTGTAGCTGTGCGGGCTCCAGACGACCGCCGGGCACGCGGATCCGGGCCAACGGCCCGTCGGCCGCCTCGTGCAGCCGCAGTACGCCCGGGCAGGAATCAGGAGCACGTCGTGTCATAGCGACTCCAGCCTACGGACGCGGCTGCCGGGCGGAACGGCCGGTCACTGCCCGATCGAACGCACCCAGTCGACGACGGCGGCCCGGTATTCGGCGGTGTTGCGCGCCAGATTGACCGAATGCCCGCTGCCGGGCAGCACGAAGGTGCGCAGTCGCGCCGCCGGGCCGAAGAACGGCGCTTCGGTGGCGCGCAATGTCTCGGCATCCGCGCAGACGGCGTACGCGGGGCCGCACGAGAGCCGGTCCCGACTGCCGTTGACGACGAGAACCGGGACATCGATGAAGTTGCTCATCGGGGGAAGGGTGGAGGTCAGGCCGTCGGGATACTCGGTCGGCGAGAAGACCTCCTTGGTGGCCTCGTCCACCGCGAGAACTTCGGGGTCGGCAGTCTCGGGAGCGAAGAAATCGGCCGCGCGGGTACCGGGCCGCGTCGCCAGATAGCCCGCGTCGTAACCGCGCCCAGCGAATTGCGGATCCTCGGCGGCCTGGTGGTAGGTGGAGATGACGCCGAGCACCTCGGACACGTTGAGCGCGTGGGAGTAACCGGTGAGCAAGACGCCGTCGACGTCCTGGTAGGTGGTCGCCTCCAGGACATCGATGCCCGAACTGAGGGAATGACCTCCGGTGATGACCTTGCCGAACGGGGGCGCGCCCGCAAGTCCGGCGCGCAGGGACCGGACGATGTCGTGCAGGGCGCGGGCGGAGACCGTCGCCGTCACCTGCGTGCTCGGTGGGCGGGTGCTCGCACCGTTGCCGAGCCGGTCGACCACCAGCGTCGCGATGCCCGCGGCGTTCATCGCCCGCCGGAAGCTGTAGGTCTCCGGAGCGTAGGGGAAATCCCAGTACGTGGCGTTGTAGTTGGAACCCGCGATCAGCACCATGACGGTGTCGGTGGCGCGCGCCGTGGGGGTGCACAAGGATCCGGCCATCTCTCCGAGCGGAACGGGGATGGAGACCGCTGTGCAACGACCCGGCGCGGTGTCTTCGGCGTGGGCAGTGCTCGGTGTCAGGCAGAGAAGTATGGCCGCCGCGGACACGGCGATCGACCGTAGCGAGGTTCGCACGCGACGCAGGCTATGCGTGAACTTCGCCGCGCGCAATACCCGCGGACGCCGGATCCGGTCACGCGTGGCGTCCGTAAAACATTTTCCAGCAGGCGATTTCGGTGTGCGACCCACGTGCTGCCTCGGACGCCAACGGGCTCCGGATATTCGTGAACGCCGTCGATCGCGAGTGCTGCCCATGGCCGTATGCCGCCAGTCCCGGCGGATCGTGCCGCTGGTTGCCCGGCGAACGGCGATACCGCGCACAATGTTCCGTGGCTATCGCATAGTTGATGCCGCACGCGTGTACTCGGCCGCGCCCGATATCGCTTCGGGACAGCGGATGTCCGGGACGACGCGATGGACAAGGAGCGCGGAAACGTGGGTGCGACGGGACAAGGGGCGGGTACGCGGACGGTGCACTTCGTCGGAAGTTTTCCGGCCGAAAGCACGGACGTCGCGATGCGGGCCATGCTGGACAGTGCGGGGACGCGACTGCGTACCCTGCCGACGGGGGAGACCCGGCGCTACGAGTTCTACATCCAGCCGATCATCGAAGACCTGGTCGACCAAGGGGTCCTGGCGGTGAAGAAGCAGGGGACGTGGGGCTCGAGCAGGCAGCGGACGATCCACCGCGTGGCGCGGGGCGCCGAATTGCCCAGCGAAGCCATGGATCTCGGCTATCTCGGCGAGGCCGAGGAGGCGCTGCCGATCTTTCGCGCACTGCGCGCCGAGCACGACCTGTCCGGTCTCGCACTCCAGATCGGCATGCCGACCGATTTCACGCTGACGTTCATCGCGATGGGAGCCGCCGGCGTGCGGCGGCATCGACGCGCCTTCCTCGACGCCACCGTGCGGGACATCACGGCCATTCGCGAGCTCGCCGGTGACGACGTCGTCGTGCAGCTGGAAGCCACCGCGGAACTGGTGCTCATGGCGAAGTCACAGCCGTTGCACCGGCTGACCGATCGGGTGCTGGGGCTGGGGGAGGGGATCGCGGCCCTGGCCGCGGCCGCCCCCGAAGGTACCCGTTTCGGGGTGCACCTGTGCCTCGGCAGTTTGCGCAACAAGGCACGAGGCCGGTTGCGCGATGCCCGGCCGCTGGTCGATCTGGCCAATTCCGTCGTCGGCCATTGGCCGCGGGGGCGCGTCCTGGAATACGTGCACGGTCCGCTCGCGGCGGGCGACGTACCTCCATCGGAGAAAGCGGACTTCTATGCGCCTTTGGCGAAATTGGCCCTCGATGCCGGTACGAATTTCTACGCGGGGTTCGTGCACGACGTTCCTACCGAGGCACAGCAGACGGAGACATTGCGGATCATCGAGAACGCGCTGGGCCGTCCGATCGACGGCCTCGCTTGCGCGTGTGGTCTGGGTCGCCGTCCCCGCCCGGTGGCGGATGAGCTGATGGCGCGAACGGAGTTGTTAGCGGCGGTCGGCGAGTGAGTCCGTGCGCGCGTGCTCGACAGCGGCTGAAACAACGTTCCCCGCAATGTCATTCGATACGCGAGTGCCTTTTCAGGGCCGAGAACCGAGGCGACGGCCCGCGACTGTTTTGTTAGGATCATGATCGGGGCGATCGGGAGGTACGGTGTCCGGCATGGAGCGAGCACCGCGCGGCGTCGATCCGAACCTGCCGAATTCCGCACGGGTATACGACTATCTCCTGGGCGGCAAAGACAATTACGAGGTGGACCGGGCGGTCGCGCACCGCATGCTGTCCATCGCCCCGGATACCCGAACCTTGGCCTGGTTCAGTCGCCAGTTCCTGGTGCGTGCGGTCCAGTCGGCCGCCGAGGCGGGGATCCGGCAGTTCATCGATCTGGGCGCGGGTATCCCGACGTCACCGAACGTGCACGAGGTCGCCCACAAGACCGACCCTTCGGCGCGGGTGGTGTACGTCGATTTCGACCCGGTCGTCTACGCGCACTGCAATGCCCTGCTGGCGCAAGCGGACGGGGTGACGGCGATGCTGGGTGACGTTCGCCGTCCGGACGACATCATCGACCGGCTGCGCAGCGGTGGTTCGATCGACTTCGACGAGCCGGTCGCGATCACGCTCGTCGGGGTCCTGCATTTCGTGATGGACGACGAAGGCCCGGCCGAGATCGTCGCTCGGCTGCGGGAAATCATGGCTCCGGGAAGCTATCTGGCGTTCACGCACGGCTCCGACGACAGCAATTCGGACTTCATCGACCAGTCGTCGTCGGATACCGCCAAATCCTCGGCCCAGGTGGTCTATCGGTCTGCGGCCGTGGTCGAGTCGTTCTTCGAGGGGTTCGAGATACTCGAGCCCGGTGTGGTTCCCCTGCAACAGTGGCTCGGCGACGACCTGCCGGAAACCGGGCTGGTGCTGCTCGGCGGGGTGGTCCGCAAGGCATAGGGCGGGCCCGCCGACTAAGGTCGGCGTATGTCCGAAATTTCCACTCTCGCCGACCGGCTCGCCATCGTCGATGTGATCACCAAGATGTTCGTGTACACCGACCAGAAGCGCTGGGAAGACTTGTCGGCGGAGGTGTTCACGCCGACCGTCGATTTCGACGGCGGTTTCGGCGGGCCGGTCGGGGAGCGTGCCACCGCCGACATCATCGCGGATTGGCGCACCGGGCTCGCCGACCTCGACGGGGTGCACCACCAGTCGGGCAACCATCTCATCGATCTGGACGGCGACGCGGCGCGCGTGCACGCGGACGCCATCGCGGTGCACGTCAAGAATGCCGCGACCGAGGGCAAGACCCGTACCTTCGTCGGCAGCTACTCCCTCGGCGTCGAGCGCACATCGCAGGGGTGGCGGGTCAACCGGTTCCACTACCACCTCAAGGTGATCGACGGGAACGCCGACCTGGTCTAGGCCCGACGCGAATCCTGCACGGCCGTCGTGTGATCGGTCGTGCGGGTGTCACCGGCGCGCGGTCGTCACGGTGTCGTCGTCGGTTGCGTCTCCGGTCGAGTCGGCGCCGGTTTCGCCGTCGCGCGTGAGCGCCCCGGCGCCCACACCCCGATCAGGGCCGCGGCGACGAAGGTGACAATGCCCAGCGCCAGCGCTGACTGCTGGGCGCCGTGCACGAAGGCCGATTCGGCGAAGTCGGCCAGGGGCGCGGCTTGCGGGCCGATCCGCTCGGTGACCTGCAGCGCCGCGCCCGCACCGGCGACACCCGCCCACAGCCCGACGGCATCGCCCCGGCGCGACTCGGGAAATCCGGCGGTGATAAGGGACAGCGTCGAGGGCATGACGAGAGCGGCGCCCACCCCGGCCGCCGTCCGGCCCGCGATCAACCAGCCGGGCGTGTGCAGCAGCGCCGGGGCCGCCGAGGCAGCCGCGAAGACGAACAGACCGGTGATCGAGGCGCCGCCCGCCGGTCCGCTGCGGCAACGGCTGATCGAATTGCTCAGCAGGCAGGCGGCGGGCTGCGCACGCGGCTCATCGAGCAGTACCGCAAGCCGTTCGACCAGCTCTTCGGCGATCCGGACGTGCGCGCCCAACTCGGCGATCCGGACGTGACGTTCGCGCTGACCCAGCTCGTCGGCCCGATCGTCTTCGCAAGGCTGGTCGGGCTCGAACCTATCGGCACCGCCGACTGCGCACGACTCGTGGACGACTTCTCGGCAGCCAGGGCGAGCGACCGCGACCGTCGCGGCTGATCGAGCGGGGCGCGTGGACGAGGACGATCCGGACGGCAGGTAGCATCGGCGTGCTCGGCGGACGACGAGGAAACCGGTGAAAGTCCGGTGCGGTCGCGCCACTGTGGAAAGCCAGACCCTCCCCGGCGAGCAGCGAACCCCCGATGGGCGCGTCACCCGAGGAAGGCTGCCACCCGTGATTGTGCTGTTGTCCACATCCGACACCGATCTGCTCAGTGCCCGCGCCAGCGGAGCCGACTATCGGTGGGGAAATCCGGCTCGCCTGCTGGTCGACGACCTGCCCGGCCTGCTCGACGGCGCCGATCTGGTGATCGTGCGCATTCTCGGCGGCAAGCGGGCCTGGGAAGACGGGCTGGAGGCGCTGCGGGCCAGCGGGATCCCGCTCGTCGCCCTCGGCGGCGAGATCGCCCCGGACGCCGAATTGATGGAATGCTCCACCGTCCCGGGCGGCGTCGCGGCCGACGCGCACAACTACCTGGCCGCCGGTGGCCCGGAGAATCTGCGCCAGCTGCACAATTTCCTGTCCGACACCGTGCTGCTGACCGGCCACGGCTTCGAGCCGCCGATCCAGTTGCCCAGTTGGGGCGAATTGGATCGGGTCGCCGCTGAGCATCCCGATGGGCCGACCGTGGCGGTGATCTACTACCGCGCCCAGCATCTGGCGGGCAACACCGCCTACGTCGACGCCCTCTGTACCGCGATCGAACAGGCGGGCGCGCGGGCGCTGCCGCTGTACTGCGCGTCGCTGCGCACCGCCGAACCCGCGTTGCTCGAAACGTTGCGCCGCGCCGACGCGCTGGTGGTGACGGTCCTGGCCGCGGGCGGCACCAAGCCCGCCATCGCGTCCGCGGGTGGCGAGGACGAGATGTGGGATGTCGGCGCGCTCGCCGACCTGGATGTGCCCATCCTGCAAGGACTGTGCCTGACCACGGGCCGCGCCCAGTGGGAGGCCAACGACGACGGGCTGTCACCGCTGGACGTCGCCACCCAGGTGGCGGTGCCGGAATTCGACGGGCGGATCATCACGGTCCCGTTCTCGTTCAAGGAATTCGACGCCGACGGCCTGTCCACCTACGTCCCCGACGCCGAGCGCGCCGCCCGTGTCGCGGGCATCGCGACGCGCTACGCGCGGCTGCGTCACATCCCCGCCGAACGCAAGCGCATCGCCGTCATGCTGTCGGCCTACCCGACCAAGCACGCCCGCATCGGCAATGCCGTCGGTCTGGACACCCCGGCCAGCGCGATCCGCCTGATCACCGAAATGCGCTCCGCCGGTTACGATCTGGGCGCACCCGGCGAGATTCCCGGCCTGGACGAACAGGACGGGGATGCGCTCATCCACGCCCTGATCGCCGCCGGAGGCCAGGATCCCGACTGGCTGACCGCCGAACAGCTGGAGGGGAACCCGATCCGCATCGGCGCAGCGACCTACACCGCCTGGTTCGACACCCTGCCCGGCGACCTGCGCGAGGCCGTCGTCGAAGCGTGGGGCCCGCCGCCGGGCGAACTCTACGTCGACCGCTCCGCCGACCCGGCCGGTGAGATCGTCATCGCCGCAATGCGTTTCGGCAACGTCGTACTCATGGTGCAGCCGCCGCGCGGTTTCGGCGAGAACCCCGTCGCCATCTACCACGACCCTGATCTGCCACCCAGCCACCACTATCTGGCGGCCTACCGGTGGCTCAGCGCGCCCGAGGGTTTCGGCGCCGACGCGATGGTGCACCTGGGCAAGCACGGGAACCTGGAGTGGCTGCCCGGCAAGACGCTGGGTATGTCGGCCTCTTGCGGCACTGATGCCGCTCTCGGTGATCTGCCGCTGATCTATCCGTTCCTGGTGAACGATCCCGGCGAGGGCACCCAGGCCAAACGACGCGCACACGCCACCCTGGTGGACCATCTGATCCCGCCGATGGCTCGCGCCGAAACCTACGGCGACATCTCGCGATTGGAGCAGCTGCTCGACGAGCACGCCAACATCTCGGCCCTGGACCCGGCCAAGCTGCCCGCGATCCGTCAGCAGATCTGGACGCTGATGCGCGCCGCGAAAATGGACCACGACCTCGGCCTCACCGAGCGTCCGGACGAAGAATCCTTCGACGACATGCTGCTGCACGTCGACGGCTGGCTGTGTGAGATCAAGGACGTGCAGATCCGCGACGGCCTGCACGTTCTCGGCTCGGCTCCGGCCGGGGAGAGTGAACTCGACCTGGTGCTGGCCATGCTCCGCGCGCGTCAGCTGTGGGGTGGCGAGCGCACCGTGCCCGGCCTGCGCGAAGCCCTCGGCCTCGACGAGTCGGGAGGCGAGGCGCGTGAGCGCGTGGATGCCGTGGAAGCGCGTGCCCGCGCGTTGGTCGCGGCGTTGCAGGCGGCGGACTGGTCGCCGGAGGCGGTCGACGGTATCGCCGACGACCCGCAGGTGCGCCTGGTGCTGCGGTTCGCGGCCACGGAGGTGGTGCCGCGCCTGCGGCAGACCGGCGTGGAGATCGACCGCGTCCTGCACGCGCTCGACGGTGGGTTCATCCCGGCAGGCCCGAGCGGGTCGCCGTTGCGCGGCCTGATCAACGTCCTGCCGACCGGGCGCAATTTCTACTCGGTCGATCCCAAGGCCGTGCCGTCCCGGCTGGCCTGGGAGACCGGGCAGGCCATGGCGGAATCCCTGCTGGAGCGCTACCACGCCGACCACGGTGAATTCCCGCGGTCGGTGGGTCTGTCGATCTGGGGTACCTCCGCGATGCGCACCTCCGGCGACGACATCGCCGAAGTGCTCGCACTGCTGGGCGTGCGGCCGGTCTGGGACGAGGCCAGCCGCCGCGTCCGCACGCTCGAGGTGGTCTCGCTCGCGGAACTCGGCCGCCCACGCATCGATGTCACGGTGCGCATCAGCGGCTTCTTCCGCGACGCCTTCCCGCACGTGCTCGCCCTGCTGGACGACGCGATTCGCCTGGTCGCCGATCTGGACGAGCCCCACGAGGACAACTACGTCCGCGCGCACGCCCAAGCCGATCTCGCCGAGCACGGCGACCAGCGGCGCGCCACCACCCGCATTTTCGGTTCCAAGCCCGGCACCTACGGGGCGGGCCTGTTGCAGCTGATCGATGCGAAGAGCTGGCGCACCGACGACGACCTCGCCGAGGTCTACACCACCTGGGGCGGCTACGCCTATGGGCGCGATCTCGACGGCGCGCCCGCCGCGGAGGACATGCGCGGCGCGTATCGCCGGATCGCCGTGGCGGCCAAGAACACCGACACCCGCGAGCACGACATCGCCGACTCCGACGACTACTTCCAGTTCCACGGCGGCATGGTGGCCACGGTGCGTGCGCTGACCGGCAAGAACCCGGAGGCCTACATCGGCGACAGCACACGCCCGGACGCGGTGCGCACCCGGACGTTGTCGGAGGAGACGGCACGGGTGTTCCGGGCCCGGGTGGTGAACCCTCGTTGGCTCGAAGCCATGCGCAGGCACGGCTACAAGGGCGCGTTCGAAATGGCCGCGACCGTCGACTATTTGTTCGGCTACGACGCCACGACCAACGTGGTGGCCGACTGGATGTACGAAAAGCTGACGGAGAGCTACGTTTTCGACGAGGCGAACCGAAAGTTCATGGAGCAGTCCAATCCCTGGGCGCTGCACGGGATCACCGAACGGTTGCTGGAGGCGGCCGAGCGGAAACTGTGGGAACGTCCCGAAAAGGACACGCTCGATCGACTGCGGCAGGTCTACCTGGAGACCGAAGGGGAGCTGGAGTAGGGTCCGCCCATCCCATTTTCCGGATTCGTCACGAAATGCGCTGTCGTGCAGGGCATCTTGGGAATACCAACTGTCCGAAGCAGTGATGTGTAACGTCTATAATCGCTGATGTTCCATGGCTGTACCCAGGTAACGACAGATCGATTCTGCTGAGGATGGGAAAGCTCATGAAGTTCAGGAAATTGGTAGCGACCACGCTGCTGACCATTGCCGCCACCGGCGTCACGGCGGCTACCGCCTACGGGCAGGCCGAAATCTACGATCCCGCGCTCGGCGACGACGTCGTGGCCTCCTCCGTCGTCGTCGCGCCGGACCGGTCGAGCGCGACGCTGACGCTCGCCTCCGGCACGTTCGCCGTCACACCGGACGTGATCACCGTGCTCGCGCCGGACGGCGAGATGGTGGCGACGGTGCCGACCACTCTGCGATCCGCGATGGGGCAGCAGGTCGCGGTTGCTCCGGAAATCAACGCGGACGCAACGACTTTGACCCTGACTCCGGTCGGCGCCGCCATTCCGGAGCCGGGTGCGCCGCAGTTCGTCGGTGATGCCGGGAGTGCCCTGGGCGGCGTGCTGATCGGCTGCGCCATCGGCGCCGTGGTCGGTCTGATCTTCCTCATCATCGGCGTGTTCCCCGGCTGCGTGCTCGGCGGCCTCATCGGCGGTGTCGCGGGCGCGGTCCGGTAGTCGCGTCTGCGTGAGTGGTGCGATCGGCCGCTCCCGGTCTCCGTCCGGTGGCGCGGCCGATCGTGCCTCCGTGCCGAGCGTCTAGCCCGCTTGGGTCATGCACGGCTCGACGGTGAAGTCGAGCCCGAAATTGTTCAAGGTCACCGGCAGCGGAGCGTCCGGGTTGGGGCGCGGCGTGGACCGCAGCCGGAAGTCGGCCGACGTCAGCAAGTGCGCGAGCAGCGTGCTGGTGACGAACAGCACCAGGTTACGGCCGGGGCAGTCGGCGGGGCCCGCGCTGAACGGCACGAGTTGGGGATACTGCTCCGCGCGGCCGTCCAGCCAGATCTCCGGGACGAACTGGTCGGCGAAGGGCAGCAGTTCGGCATCCCGGTGGAACGCAGGGACCGCGATCATCAGCGCAGCGCCCGCGGCGATGGTGAAGCGCTCGTCGCCGTCGCGCCACTCGGTATCGGCGGTGATGTCGCGCAGCAGCATGGGTGTGGTCGGCCACAGCCGAACCGACTCGAGGACGCAGGCGCGCAGATAACCGCGCAGGTCGACGCGTTCCGGATCGACGGCGTCGGCGAGTGCGCGGGCCTGGTGCTCGGGGTGAGTGCTCAGCACCGCCAGTGCCCGGCTCAGCGCGATGCCCGCCGCGTCGAAGGCGAACAACCAGTGCGGTATCTGCCCGACCGGATCGGTGGCGCCGCCCGCGGGCACCGCGGCCAACGCTCCGGCGAGACTGTCCGGCGAAGCGGACTCCACGTGGCGGTACAGCCGGTTGGTGAACTGGTCGCGCTGCCTGCGATGCGCAGGCGCGAGGAACGACCAGTTGCCCGCCGAGCGCAGCCGGGAGAGTTCGTCGGTGAGCACGGTGTCGTCGCGTCCTCGCTCGCCGAGCACGATCCGCCGCACCAGCCGCCACCAGCGCGTGGTGAACTGCCGCGCGTCCAGGTGGCCGCGGTGCAGGGCGGACAGGATCAACTCGCGCGCCTCCTCCGCGATCGCCTCGGCGAACGGACCGGCCAGGCGATGCAGCGGCTCGGCCGAGTCCAGCGCGGCCTCGTTCACGGCGCGGCGCTGGTCACGGATCGGTCCCTCCGAGAGCAGGACGCCGTGCGGCTGGAACTGGCGCAACGCGGCGCGCTTCTCCCGATTCGCCGGACTGAACGGCGTCGGCGCGTCGGCCAGCACCCGTCCCACGTCATGCGGATCGAGAACGACCACGATCCGGCGACCCGGCACCACGAGCTCGACCGGGCCGGCGCCGAACTCGCGCCGCAACTGCCGCACGCGCTCGATCGCCCTGGAATCGGCTCCGGTGCGTTCCAGCAGGCCCAGCACCGGCCTGCGCCGGGCGATGACACCCGAGGCGACCGAGGCGAATCCGAGATCCGCCAACGCCGCCACCGCGGGCACTCCCACCAATCGGTGTTCGCGGGTTTCTGCCATACGGCCTCCTCCCGGTGCGCTCTGGTCGACACGGTGCCGACGACCGGTCACATACCCGGCGACACGGGGTCGAAACCGCGTCGCGGGCTGAGCGGCACCGATGCGGTGCCGGGAAGCTCAGTTCGGCGCCTGGGTCTCGTTCACCGCGAGCGCGTCCTCGACCGAGTCGAACACCGTGAGCAACCGGTCCAGCGCGGTCACCTCGATCGGCCTGCGCGCGGCGTCGCTGGGGACGACGCGCAAGCCGCCGGAGCCGGTGGCTTCCGAGGCCGCCAGCAGGACGCTCAGCCCGGCGGAGCCGAGGAACCCGACGTTGGTCATGTCCACCACGACGGCGGCGGGTGCGTCGCGTAGCGCCTCGTCGAGAGCCGATTGCAAGCGCGGCGCGGACGCCATGTCTATCTCGCCGTGCACGGTGACGACGACCGTGTCCTCCGCCGACCGCACCTCGACCTCCAGCGCCCGGGGCGCGCTTTCGGAACTCACAATCCACCTCCCGTGCCGGCGACGCGTCCTCGGCAGTACGCCACGTCGACCTCCGCTCCGGTTCACGTCTCTTGCGCACGGGTTCTCGGCGCAGAGAGCGACCACTCCGCGGCCAACTTACCCCATCCCGTCGTGCGCTAATCACACTGTGCGCCCGGTCGCGCCTCCGACCAGGCGGTCTCGTGCGGCCGGACAAGCTCGTTGCACCGGTCCGACAGCTTCCCGTCCGTCGCTCGGGGGAGCCGTGACACAAGAGCCGACCTGTAGGGGGCCGATCCCCCCGCACACCGAATTGCCGCCGTGACTCGAGAACGTCGAGTCACGGCGGCAGTGATTTCGAGCTGCGGCGATGCGCCGCGTTATTCCGGCCAAGTGCCGGTGAGCGATTCGTAGCCCGTCGCGCCCGCGCGGTCGATCGCGGCCTTGACCAGGCCGAAAACCGCGCCCTGCAATGCCGCGGCGAAAAGCACCTCGCGCCAGGAATGATCCCGCGCGGTCGACGTCGGGGCCTGCCGCTCACCGGTGATCTGCTTCCACACCTTGGTGAACACGGCGTTCGCCGCGAGGCCGCCGAGCACGCTGATCAGCAGGCCGAGTGGTTTGTAGAGCGTCTTCATCGCCGCCTCCGCACGATCTGCCAGACCACGGCCGCGAGCACCGCCGCGCCGAGGGCCGCGGGAATCGGATGGGCGCGCAGTGCGCCACCGGCCTGCCTGCCGCGTTCGGCCACCGGCTCCGGTGTGGCCGCCGCCACTCGGTGGACGAGGTCGGCCGCGCCCGTCCTGGCCTGCTGGGCCTTGTCCGCGACGGTGAGCGCCGCCTCGGACGCCGCGTGCTGAGTCGCCTCGACGGCGTCGTGCGCCTTCTCCTTGCTGCGCGCGGGCACATCGAGTTTGTGGCCGAGCTCTTCGACGGTGCGGCCGAGATCCGCCCTGGCCTGGTCGCGGTCGCGCCGCAGGGCCGCGACGTCGTCGGTGGGCCGCTCGGCCCCGGGTCGGCTGTCACTCATCCCCGCCTCCTGTCCTTGATCACCTCGATGTCCTCGCGAATGCCCTCGACCGCTTCCTGCGGGATCGGCGGATTCGCCTCTTCGACGCTCTTCTTCCCGGCCAGACCGAGCGCCGCCGCGACCACCAGCAGCGCGCCCGCGACGATCAGCGCGGACGCCCAGCCCGGCAGCACCTCGGTGAGGCCGAGCACCGCCGCGGCGACCAACGCCGCCCCGCCGTAGAACGCCAGTAGCGCCGCCACGCCCGCCAGGCC
This sequence comes from Nocardia sp. NPDC004168, assembly GCF_040610355.1. NCBI lineage: Bacteria > Bacillati > Actinomycetota > Actinomycetes > Mycobacteriales > Nocardiaceae > Nocardia > Nocardia sp. NPDC004168. The sequence continues at coordinate 154,550 of NZ_JBEXME010000013.1, forward strand.
CGCTCCGAAGCCGAACCGTTTGCCCTTCTCCCGCATCTCGACGCGAGCGAGCTGGAGTTCGTCGCGGATGAGCCGGGACACCTGGGTGGTGGCGTCCTCGACCAGTTCGCTGACCGACCGTGCGTTCGTGGGCGGGCGAACCTGTGTCGTCCCGGTCATGAGACCTCCTTCGGCATGTCACACCTCCTGCCCGGCGACTACCCGCGCGTCCGAATTCCAATCGGAGGCCGCGGCCGGTCCGGCGGGGGAGGGGTGTGCGACGCGCGAAGCGGCCGGCGCCAGACCGTAGCTCGCGATGAAACCGAAGCCGTTGCGGCGCAAGCCGAATCGCTACGAGGTCATTCGATGTACGGGCCGAGCTGCGGAATCGCCTCGATCGGGTGCCGCGCCCGCAAGCCCGCGCCGACGTCCTGGAAGTGCCAGGCGCCCTCGGTGCGACGCACTCGGCCGAGCACCAGGCCGGTGTGCGAGCCGCCGCCGGTCAGCTCGTGGCGGGCGAGCTGGGTGCCCGCCACGGTGTCGATCACTCGGCAGTACGCGTTCGCGATCCGCTCGAAGGTCTGGCCGGTGTAGCAGGTGATGAGGAACAACACCGTCGTCACCTGCGCGGCGAGGCGGGACAGATCGACGCTGATGATCTCGTCGTCGCCCTCGCCTTCTCCGGTGATGCTGTCGCCGTGCAGGCGGACGGCCCCGTCGGTCGAGCTGAGCTGCTCGTGGTACACGACGTCGACGAGCCGGTCCGCGGCGAAGAGCAAGGCCGCGACGTTGAGATCGATCTCCTCGCGCCGGCCGAAGAAGCGCGAACGGGTGGCCGGATCCCAGCCGAGCGCCACGGTGACGTGTTCGAGCGGGACGCCACGCTCGTCGCGGAGCTCGGTGCGCATCGGTGATCTCCTCTGCGTCGGAAAGCGGGCGCGGGCACGGCGGCCTTCGGCGCGTCCGCCGACGTTCCGGGCCGAAACCATCGGAACGACTTCGGCGGACCCGGAGCGTACCCGTTTTCGGTTCGAATATGGCGAGAATCCAATCCGCGAGACGGTGCGCCGCGAAGTCAAGGCATGCGGGTTGGCACGAGACAGGTGCGCCCAGACCGCGGTGCGGGTCCATCCACGCATGGTCGTACGCCTGCGGAGTCGGCGGTCCGTTCGCGCGTCGAGGTCGCGGCGAGGCCGCGATCGGCGCACCCAGGGCTGCCGGTCGGGTCGGTCGAAGGTGACCGGCGATGACCGGCGCCGAGCCGTGTCGCGCGAATCTGCTCGATCTGGCGTACCCGTACGCGATGGACGCGGTGGCCGAGATCGAGCGCAGGCGCATCGAAAACCGCGTCGCGACAGCCGAATCCGGCACCGCAGCGGCGTTCGCCGGCGCGGTGCGGCGTATCCGGGACACGTTGGCGGCACTGAGCGCGACCTCCGCGGTGAATCCGCCAACCACCCTCGAGTCGAAGATCCTGCGGGCGATCGATGATTCGAGTCCGAGCGCGGACCAGCGCGGCCGACCACGCAGCGCATAGCCACCGTGGTGCTCAGCTGAGCGGCGCTCCGGTCGCCGGTGTCGCGCGGGAACTTCCCGGCTGGTCGCAGCCTTCGAGGGTCGAGCGCGCCACCTCCTCGACGACGTCGTCGATCTCCCCGCGCGCCCGCAGCGCCGCGATCTGTCGGTGCGCGCCGTTGCCGCGCGCGAGCAGGCGGCCGAACGCCTCGTCGACGAATCGGCGGTCGCCCGCGTCCTCCAGCGCGGGCGCGGCGTAGTCGATCAGCCGGCACAGCAGGTCGCGCACGGGCGCCACCGTGCCGTCACGAGGGTCGACGCCGTCTCCGGCCAGCCCCGAACGCGCTGCCTTCCAGTACGCCGCCCGCAACATCTCCGCGGGCACCTGCGGCGCGAGCTGCCGCGCCGCCAGCGATCTCTCCGCCATCACGACGACGGCGCGCACCAGCGCGGCCAAGAGCGCGGTCTCCTCGACGGTCGCCGGAATGTCGCTGACCCGTATCTCGACGGTCGGGAACGAGACCGAGGGGCGGACGTCCCAATAGACCATCTGCTTGTCCAGGATGCTGCCGCTGTTGAGCATCATCGCGACCATCGCCTCGTAGTGCCGCGCGGATTCGAAGTACGGAGGCGGTCCAGCGCTGGGCCAGCGCCGCCACAGGATGCTGCGCCAGCTGGCGAAGCCGGTCTCGGTGCCGCGGTAGATGGCGGAGTTCGCGGTCATCGCGAGCAGTTGCGGCAGCCACGGCCGCAGGTGGTTGCTGACCTGGATCGCGGTTTCGACGTCGGGGATGCCGATGTGCACGTGACAGCCCGACAGCCCCTGCTCGTGGGCGAGCATGCCGAAGTTCTCTTCGATGCGCTGGTAGCGCGGGGTCTCGGTGACCGGGAACTCGTGCGGGACGGTGGGCGGGATGCCGACCGCGAGCAAGCGGGCGTCGTTGCGCTCGGCGCAGGCGGCGATGCCACGGCGCAGGTCGCGCAACTGCTGGTGCAGTGCGCCGATATCGGTGTGGACCGCGGTGCTGGTCTCCACCTGACAACGGGTGAGTTCGAGTTGCAGGTCGATGCCGAGTTCCTCCGCGGTACGCGCCACCTCGACATTGCGTGCCAGCGGTTCGCCGGTGCGCGGGTCGACGAGCAGGAACTCCTCTTCCACCCCGATGGTCAGCCGCCCATCGTCCATGGATTGGCATTACCCACGGGCCGACGGGCTAGTCAACCGAACGAGTCGCGTTCGCCGATCGGTTGCCGGTCGGCTTCGACGCGGTTTGAACGGCCGGAGGGCGGCAACGCGAACGACGAGGGGCCGCAGGAGTTGTCGCATGTTTCGGATCGCTGCACGTGTCGCCGCTACCGGGGGCTGCGTCGTGATCGTCGCCGCTGCCGGCGCGGGGGTGGCCGCCGCGGGACCGACGTTGTCGGCGGACAGCCAGGAGGAGGGCGCCATCGCGGTGGGCAGCCAGCCGCCGTCGGAGAACTGGAACTGTGTGTTGATCGGCTCGGCCGAGGCGGCCGGTCCCCGGGTGGACATGGCCGGGACCGGCGAGAGCCGGGGCGGGTTCGCGGAGGGCAGTACCGTGGCCGCGGCCTGTGCCGGGCCGCACTGGCCGGTGGTGGCCATGACGACCGGTGTCACATCGCTCGACGATGCCGACTGATCTATCCGCGCCTCCCACGGGCGGTGCTACGGGAACAGCGCTGGGCGGGTAGGGCTCGATACTCTCGCTCCCATGCGGATCGTCGTCCTCGGCTCGGGCATTTCGGGTCTGTCCACCGCGGCCGAACTGCTCCGAGCCCGGCACGAGGTCATCGTCGTCAGCGCCGAGCCGATCACGGCGACGACGTCCTTCCTGGCCGCGGCGGTCTGGTTTCCGACCGCCGCCGGTCCCGCCGATCGCGTGCTGGCCTGGAGCGAGGCGACTTTCGAGCACTTGGCGGCGCTGGCCGCCGCGGAAGCGCCGGGCGTGCGGATGTGCGCGTCCATGGCGCTGTATCGCGACGAGCCCGCGATTCCCGCGTGGTCGCGGTCGGTGCGCTCGTTCCGGCAGGCCGATCGGGTGGACCTGCCTCCGGGCTACGGATTCGGATTCCGTTTCGAAGTTCCTTTGGTGGAGATGCCGACCTACCTGCCGTTCTTGAGCGCGCAGGTGGACGCGGCAGGCGCGCGTCGCGTACCGCGTGCTGTGCGGAGCCTCGATGATCTCGCGGACCTGTCGCCGGACGTCGTGGTGAACTGTGCCGGTCTGCGAGCCGCCGAGTTGGTGGGCGACCCGGAGGCGTATCCGATCCGCGGCCAGATCGTGCGGGTCGCGAACCCCGGGCTGTCGGTGTCGGTCCGCGACGAAGCCCATCCGCTCGGTCGCGCCTACGTCCATCCCCGGGCGAACGACTGCGTCCTGGGCGGTTCGCTGGACACCGGCGAGTGGGACACCACGCCCGACCCCGACCTCACCCGATCTATCCTGCGGCGCTGCCGCGATCTGGTCCCAGGGCTCGACGGCAGTGAGGTGCTGGACGCCGTGGTGGGACTGCGCCCCGGTCGCCGGGAAGTCCGCGTGGAACTCGACACCGCCGTGCTACCCGGCACGCCCGTCGTCCACAACTACGGCCACGGCGGCTCCGGCATCACCATCGGCCACGGATGCGCGCTGGAGAGCGCCGCGCTCGTAGCGGCGCTGTGAGCGGCGGCCGGTGCGTCGGCCGCGCTCAGTTGGCGTAACTGCGCGCCACCACCGAGTTCAGCGTCTCCAGGAATTCGCTGAGCACGCCGGGCTCGACCCGATCGCGCGCGGTGCGCCGTCCGGGGGAATCCGTGGCGGGTGCGGCGAGGCCCGCGTCGACGCTGTCGCGCAAGACGGCGTGCACCGCTTCGATCGGGATGCCCGCCTGGGCGCATCGGGTCGCCGCGTGCTCGAACCGGCCCAGCGCGAGACTGCCCGCCGCCTCGGCCGCGTCGACCAGGACGAGGGCCAGTTCCAAGCCCATTCTGATCAGCGCGTCGGGACCGCCGCGATGGGCGCCACGAGTGAATCTCGCGGACACTTCGGTGATGTCCCGATCTTCTTCGTGCGGGCCGATGTTCATGGCCCTCCCTCCGCGCGGCGACCCTGCTGCCACCGACGTTACGACGGGGATCGAAAGAATTCGACCGCGCGATGACGACTTGTGAGGCTTCACAGACGCGCGTCGCCCGGTTCGGGTGGTGTCCCCAACCGGAGGCTTGGACCTCGGCACGCCGACCCGGTCAAGTTACCGTGGAGTACTTTCCGCGATCGGGGAGGGAAGGAGTCACATGTCCATCACCGATTCGGCAGGCCCGGATCTGACCCTGTCGGGCCGCCCGGCCAGTTCTTCACTGCGAGACGTGCGGAATCTGTCGCGCAAGATGGTCGGCCATTTCATCGAGACCGTCGCGCACTGCCGGACGCTCCCCGGTGAGGCGCTCAACGGCGACATCACCAACATCACCCGCCTGTGCCTGGAACTGGCCGTCAGCATGCTCGACGGCAGTGACATCCCGGAGAAGACCCTCCTGCTGCGCAACGCCGCGGCGGGCTGGGCGCGAGAAGGCATTCCGATCGACACCATCCACCACGCCGTGCACGAGGGATTCAAGCTCGGCTTCGACCTGATCGTGGCGAACGCGACCGCCGCGGACTTCGACAGTCTCAAGGAGATCAGCCGCCGCCTGCTGGAGATCCTGGACACCATCACCTCGACCGTCTCGCGGGCCTACGTGACCGAGTTGCGCGCCGTGGTCGGCGAGCACCACACGGCCGCGCACACCCTCGCTTCGGCCCTGCTCGGCGGGCACCCCACCTTCACCATGGCCCGCGAATGCGGAATCCAGATCGCCGACTCGTATTCCGTTGTCGCCCTGGCGATTCCGCCGCACCCGGAGGAGCGCAACCCGCATCTCGACGGTGCGGTGGTCGCGCGGCGGAAGCTGCGCCGAGTGCAATCCGAACTCGCCACCCGCTGCGGTGAATCGGTGTTGTCGCTGCTCAGCGTCGACGGCGGCACCATCCTGCTACCGTCCGCGTCGCCGGAGGACAAGTCGCTGGACGAACTGGTGGACAGTCTCGGCCGCGCCGCGCAGGTGCCGATCGTCGCGACGGTGATCGCCGCGACCCCGGTCGAAGTGCCGACGGCCGCCGACCGCGCGCACGAGCTGCTGGACATGGTGCAACGGCTGCGCTGGACCCGCGGACTGTTCCGCTTCGACGACCTCGCGCTCGAATATCAGCTCACCCGGCCCGGACCCGGACTGGAGACCCTGCGCACACTGCTCGACCCACTCGACGAGCACCCCGAACTACTCGAGACGCTCAAACGTCATATCGGTACGAATCTCAATCGCCAGCGCACGGCGCGATCGCTGCACATCCACACCAACACCGTGGACTACCGGCTCAAGCGCATCGGTCAGCTCACCGGTTTCGACCCCGCCCAGGCATCCGGGGTGTGGTACCTGCGTGCGGCGTTGGTCGCCCGCAGCTACCGGGACTCCGAGGACGAATCGCCGGTCGGTGCGTGGGCGGGGGCGGTCTCCTCATAGGTTCGGCGCACCACTTCATCGTCGCCGAGCAGGGTATGGACCGTCTCGGGGGTCCAGCGCCGGTCGGCGCCGGGCCGAGTGGCGAGGTAACCCGCGGTCGCGCGGGCGGACCAGCCGTGTGCCGCGCGCAGGCCCGCGGCCAGATACCGCAGGTAGGCGGCGGCGGGCGGATTGCCCCGAACGTCGCGACAACGCCACGGGGCGGTGAAGGTGAGCACCGGGTACCCGGCGTGCGTTCCCGCGCAGACCAACGTTTCGTAGCGTCCCGGGCCGAGAGTCATTGTTCCCTGCGCGATCGCATCGCTGAGATCCATGTCCGCCCCCGGGACGCGATACATCTCTTGCGCCACGATGTCGGAGAACTGGGCGGTGGTGAGCAAGTGGGCGTGCACGGCCATCTCGCCCGGGCAGTCGGGGTCGTAGAAAGCGCGGCCGCCGGTCCAGGTCAACGATTCGGTGGCGAAATACAGCACGCCCCGGAGCAGGAGGGGCGTCGAGCGGATCGGGTCGGCGTTGTCGCGGCAGCCGGGCAGGGTGAGTGTTCCGCCTGCGGGCTTGCCACCGCGAAGATAGGTCCGCAGCCTGGCCAGACTCATATTCGAGCCGTATGCGGCGTACCAGACCGGATCCGTGCGCACGGGCGGCTCGGACCGACTCACGTCCGGTCGCGCGCCGGGCGCTGTCGCGCCGTCGGTATGCCAGGCCGTCATGGCACCCATTCTCGACTGTTCGCGACGTGGCGCCCACCTGACATTTCCGGCCGAGGGACGCGGTCGGCCGCCTGCGCATCGTCATTCCCTTGCCCGTCGGCCGGGTGGGTGCCCGTGTGCGCGGACCGAGTGCTTCACCGGTTGCGCGCCACGCCGCCGCCCGCGGCGCACCGGGCCAGCGCTTCCGCGGGCCCGGACGGAGGAGCTTGCCGACGCCAGATGACGCGGAATTCCCGGGTGAGCACGACGGAGTCGGCCGTCGGTACCTCCACGAGGGCCGCGCTGTCCAGATCGGGCGCCGCGATCAACCGGCTCAGCACCGCGGGTGCGACTCCGGCCCGCGCCGACGCGACGATCGCCGCCGCCGAGCCCAGTTCGGCGGCCGGGCGGGCAGGCTGGCACTCCGCGCCCAGGATTTCCCATACCGTGTCGCGGGTGCCGGATCCGGGCTCGCGCCACAGCAGGGGAGTGGTCGCGAGTTCGCGCAATGTCACCGGCCGTCGGCGGTGTGCCCACCGGTGGCCGGGCGCGACCACGACAACCAGATCGTCGGCGCCGAGCACTCGGCTGCCGAGTCCGGGCGGCGGGTGCGGTCCCTCCACGAAACCGATGTCCGCCCTGGCGTTGCGGACCAGTTCCTCGACATGCCGGGTGTTGTCGACTTCGAGGGATACCGCCACCTCCGGATAGGACTCGCGGAAAGCGTCGAGCCACTGCGGAATGCGATGGTCGGCGATGGTCTTCGACGCGGCGATCCGCAGGTGTGGCACCTGAGCGGCGTGCAGCGCGGCCACACCCGCGCCGAAGGCCCGCGCCGCGTCGAGCACGGCTTGCGCGTGCTCCACGACCGAGCGCCCCGCGTCGGTGAGCGCCGACCCGGTGGGCCCGCGATCCAGCAGCCGTAGCCGTAGCCGTCGTTCCAGGGCGCTGATCCGCATGCTCGCGGCGGGCTGGCTGATGCCGTGCCTGCGCGCGGCCGCGCCGAGGCTGCCCGACTCCGCGACGGAGACCAGCAGGTCGAGCACCTCCAGATCAGGTGTTCCTGGCGGCAGCGTCATGGGCAGATTATGAGCCTGCTGCGATGGCGCGGCATTCCCCGCCCCATCAGCGCGGCTTATGAGGTGCTGTCGTCCCGACGGCTACCCGGACAGATCGTTTGCCGCGATCGTTGTCGAAATGACGCATCTTCGCCGGCACGGGCCCGGCCTTCTGGTGGCAGCGGTGCTCGCCACCGCCGCGACTTTCCTGGGCGCGGTGTGGCCCGTCCTCGGCGTGCCCGTGCTCGCCCTGGCCGGTGGCGCGATGTTCGGTGTTTTCGCACGCCGCACCGGGGACGAGCGATTCACTCCCGGGCTGGCCTCGGCGCAGCAACGATTGCTCGGCGCCGCCATCGTCCTGCTCGGTCTCGGGTTGCCCGTCGGCGCGGTGGTCGGCGTGGGCCGCGGCACGATAGTCGTACTGATCGGCACATTGCTCGTCGGCGCCCTGGCCGCGCTGGTCGTCGGCAGGCTGCTGGCCCTGGACCGGGATTCCGCCATCCTGGTGGCGGTGGGCACCACCATCTGCGGGGCCTCCGCCATCGCCGCCGCCACGGCGGTCATCAAGCCCGACCGCGAGCGGGCCGCCTACGCACTCGGCACCATCTTCGTCTTCAATGTCGTCGCGGTGCTGGTCTATCCGCCGCTTGGCCACCTGCTCGGCATGTCCGAGCAGGCATTCGGCTTGTGGGCGGGCACCGCCATCAACGACACGTCCTCGGTGCTCGCCGCCGGCGTGGCGTTCGGATCCGCCGCCGCGCATTTCGCCGTCATCGTCAAGCTGGTGCGCAGCCTGGCGATCATCCCGCTGTGCGTCGGATTGCACTTCGGAGCCCGGCGCGATTCCGGCGTCACGCCACTGTGGCGCACCATTCCGCTGTTCGTGGTGCTGTTCCTCGCCGCGTCGGCCCTCGCCGCCACCGGCGTGATCCGGCCCTCGTGGACGACCGCCCTGAGCCATGTGAGCGCCTGGCTGATCGCCGCCGTCCTGGCCGCCGTCGGCACCACCCTCACGCCGCAGCGCCTACGCACCGCAGGCCATCGCCCCCTGCTCTTCGGCGGCATCCTCTCCGTCATCCTCGGAATCTCCAGCCTCGCGCTGCAATTCGCCACCGGCTGGCGGTGAGCAACATACGAATTGTGGCGGCGGCTCGGCGGACACGGTTGCCGCCACCTACGCCCATACACGTAATCGCGAACCGTCCTGCGGTCGGATGTCGCCGCCGTCGCGCGGGCCTACCGTTGCCCTATGACGTGGAACGAGATGAGCCAGAGCAAATACGTGCGGCTGACCACCTTCAAGAAGGACGGGACGCCGGTCGGCACACCCGTGTGGGTGGCTCCGGATGGTGACCGGATCGTCGTGTGGACCAATCCCGAGACCTGGAAGGTCAAGCGGATCCGCCGCAATCCGGACGTCACGCTGCAGGTCTGCGACGGGCGCGGCCGACCGACGGCGGCGGAGGTCCTGCCGGGCAGCGCGCGCATTCTCGACGCGGACGGCACCCAGCGCGTGCGCGATGTGGTCGCGGACAAGTACGGGATCATCGGCAAGCTCGCCATTCGCGGGCACAAGCTGCTGCGCGGCGCGAACGCGTCCGTCGGGATCGCGATCGCTCCGAAGGCGACAGGCGATCCGGCCTAGGCGGATTCGGCGAGACCGGCCGAGCGCCAGATGTCCGCGAGATCGTCGAGCGGGATCGAGAGCGACTGTGCCAATGCCACCACGGTGCCGAAAGCAGGCGAGGGCAACCGTCCGGTCTCGATCTTGCGCAGCGTCTCCGGTGAGATCCCGGCGGCGTGGGCGACGTCGGTGAGTTCGCGGTTCGCGCGGGCCGCGCGCAGGGCAGCGCCCAAGCGGCGACCCGACTCGATCTGCGCGGGGGTCAACGGGAGGCGGACCATGCGCTCAGGCTACGGGCGGCAGTGCGAGGTCGCAAGACGGATTGGTATTAAAATACCGGCGCGGCTAGAGTGGTATTAAAATACCGGCGCACTGGAGGAATGATGGTCGAGTTGAAGAGCCCGGCGGAGATCGCGCGGATGCGAGTGGCGGGGCGCTTCGTCGCAGACGTGCTCGCCGAGTTGCGCGACCGGGCGCGGGTAGGGGTGAACCTGCTCGACCTGGAAGCCCACGTCCGAGAACGCATCCGCGCGCGCGGAGCCCAGTCCTGCTACTGGGACTACGCGCCCTCGTTCGGGCGAGGACCGTTTCGCAATACCGTCTGCCTGTCGGTGAACGACGCTGTGCTGCACGGACTTCCGTTCGACTATGCCTTGCGCGACGGCGACGTGCTGACCATGGACCTCGCGGTCGGCGTCGAAGGCTGGGTCGCGGACGCGGCGACCACGGTCGTGGTCGGCTCGGCCGCGGAGGAGGACGTGCGGCTGGTGCGGGCGACCGAGGAGGCGCTGGCCGCGGCGATCACGGTCGCGGTGCCGGGCAACCGCATCGGCGACATCTCCGCCGCCATCGCCGAGGTGGCACGGGCGTACAGCTATCCGGTCAACACCGAATTCGGCGGTCACGGCCTCGGCCGCACCATGCACGAGGAACCGCACGTGCCCAACGACGGCCGCCCGGGGCGCGGCTATCGGTTGCGCCCCGGGCTCACCATCGCGATCGAACCGTGGTTCGCGCGCACCACCGACCGCATCGTCACCGATCCGGATGGCTGGACCATCCGTTCGGCGGACGGCTCCCGCACCGCCCACTCCGAGCACACCATCGCGATCACGCCGGACGGGCCACAGGTGCTGACCGCGGCGTGAGGGGTCTAAGTCTCCGACAGCCAGGAAGACAGGTCGTCGGAGGCGCGTAACTCGTCGGCGATGAACGCGCGTTCCTCGGCGGACAGTTCCATCGCGCGCAACTCCGCCCGGAATCCATCGGCTCCGCCGGGGTCGCCGGTCGCGACGGCGAGTTCCGCGAGCGCCGCCAGTGCCCGCGCCACGTCGAGCCGGGGCGCTTCGCTGCGGAACCGGCCGAGACCGACCTCGAGCACGCGGAACGCGGCCTTGTCGTCGGTCTTGAAATCGCGCAGAATGCGGGCGTTGTCCAGCACTCTGGACAGCCCGTCCAGCTCCTTCGATCCGCCGTACTCCACCTTCGGGGGTTCGTCGCGCTGGATGTAGATCACCTGGTTGCCTCCCGGATCGATGACGGTGAACCGGGACTGCCCCGGCCGGAAGCGGGTGATCCGGGGCAGGCCCTTGGCCGGGATCTTGCCGTAGCGGCTGCGCAGCGCCGCGGAGAAGGCTCGATGCCTGCTCGCGACGTCGTCGACCATCACGAGGCAGCCTGCGCGTTCGGCGGGGATGTCGGCGTCCTTCGGCGCGGGCACGAAGTGCAGGGCGCAACCGTGGTCCTCCACCGCTCCGTAGACGTAGGGACGGGTCTGCTCATGAGTCACCGTGTAGCCCAGCGTCCGGTAGAAGTCGAGCGTGTCGGTCAGGTCGCCGGTCCAGAGTTGCGGTACCGCCGTGTCGGCCATGAAAACTCCCATTTACCTGCGGTAGTCAATTTTGACTAGGTGAGCGTAGCGACGGTTTTCGCCGGAAGTCAAACTTGACTACCATGCGATCTCGGACCGGAAGGAGTTCGCGATGTCGGTGGTGCGCCTGCTCGTGCTGGGGGTGATGCGCCTGCGTCAGCCCGTGCACGGCTACGCGGTGCGTCAGGAGCTGCTGTCCTGGCGGGCCGAAACCTGGACGAATGTCAAGCCCGGCTCGATCTATCACGCCCTCAAGCAGCTCACCCGCGAGGGCAAGTTGAGCGCGTTCGGCACCCAGACCAGCGACCAGGGCCCTGGGCGCACGCTGTTCGAGCTGACCGAGGCGGGAGAGGCCGAGTTCCGCGGGCTCATGGACGAGGCGCTGGTCAGCATCGATATGGAGGAACTGGGCGCTGCCATCGCCTTCATGGACGCGCTGCCCAGGGCGCACGTCATCGCGAAATTGCGGGAACAGCGCCGCCGCAGCGAGGAAGTGCGCGCCGACCTGCTCGCCATGATCCCGGACTTCCCCGGGCGGTACGAAGCGCCGCACGCGACCGACCTGCTGGAGCTGTGGAGTGGCGTGTTCGAGAACCTGTCGAAGTGGACCGACGGAGTACTGGCGCGTCTGGAAGCGGGGGAGTACCGACTGCCGGAGTGAATGTCCGGCACGAACCCGCGCCTTTCCCGCGTCGCTCACCGCACCGGGATGCGGGATACGCTGCCCGCATGACGAATTCGCTGGACGCCGTCGCCAAGGCCGACTACGTGCTGCTGACCACCTTCCGCAAGGACGGATCGCCCGTCGGCACCGCGGTGTGGGCGGTGTCCGAGAACGGCAAACTGTACGTTTGGACCGTGACCGACAGCTGGAAGGTCAAGCGCTTGCGCCGCAATCCGGCGGTCAGCGTGCAACCGTGCAGCGCGACCGGCAAGCCGCACGGCGCGGTGGTCGAAGGAACCGGACGGATCCTCGATGCCGAGGGCACGGAGCGGGTCCGCAAGCTGCTGCGGCGCAAGTACCGGCTCACCGGTCCCCTCGTCATCCTCGGCAGCAACCTGCGGCGCGGCAAGTCCGGAACCATCGGCATCGAGATCGACCTCGCGGCCTGACCCGCCGCGCTCAGGTCGCCTGGCTGACCGACGACATGTGGAAGTCCGGAATCCGCAAGGGCGGCATCGCGGTCCGGGTGAACCAGTCCTTCCATTCCCGGGGCAGCGTGAGCTCGGTGGCACCCGCCTCGCTCACCCGCCGGAGCACATCCAGCGGGCTCTCGTTGAACCGGAAGTTGTTCACCGCGGCGGTGACCTCGCCGTTCTCGACGAGATACACCCCGTCCCTGGTGAGACCGGTGAGCAGCAGCGTCGCCGGATCGACCTCACGGATGTACCACAGGGTGGTCAGCAGCAAGCCGCGCTCGGTGCGCGCGATCATGTCGTCGATCGTGGCGTCGGAACCGCCGGTGAGCAGCAGGTTGTCGCCGGGAACCGTGGCGGGTGCGTCGAACTCGGCGGCGGTGGCGCGCGGATAGATCAGCGCGGAGATCACGCCGTCGCGCAGCCAGTCGACGCGCTCCGCGGTCAGGCCGTTGTCGAACACCGACATCGATTCCGACGACGCGGTCGCCGCCACGAACGGCTGGTATTCCAGTCCGGGCGCGTGCGGATCGGAGTAGAGCGTGAGCGGGATATCGCTCAGTCGCTCGCCGACCCGGGTCCCGCCCGCTCGCGCGAACGCCGTGTGGCCTTCCTGCGCGCCCCTGCCCTCCATCGACCAGGCCAGGTAGATCATCAGGTCGGCCACGGTGGAGGGCGGCAGCAGCGTCTCGTAGCGGCCCGCGGGCAGCTCGACCTTGCGCTTGGCCCAGTCCAGGCGGCGGGAAAGGTCCGCGAGCAAGCCGGATACGTCGACGTCGGTGAAGTCCGCGGTACCCACCCCGACCCACGCGCTGGCCAGATCCGCGCCCTCGCCGCGTTTGCCGTTGATCTCCACCGAACCGGTGGGTTGCACGAAGCGGCGCCGGATGCCGGTCGAGGTGCCCAGCCAGGTGGTGTGCATCTGGTGATGGGCGAAGCCGTAGAGGCGGTCGGCGCTGTCGAATCCGGCGGACAGGCCCTCGGCCAGATCGGTGAACACCTCGATGCCGGTGCCGGTCGCCGGGGCGGCCAAGTCCTGGTCGACGGTGTCGGGCTCCAGCAGCGGCATCGCGTCGCGCGCGGGTTCGGCGCCGCGCGCGGCCTCCTCGCTGGCACGCACGACGGCCTCGATGTCGTCGGGGTCGACGCTGGACGAGGCGATGGTGCCGACGCGGGCCAGCGTGGGCCCCTCGCGGAACACCGAGATCACCGCCCATTTGCGCGACACCGACGACCCGTTGGTGGTCATGGAGTTGCCCGCCCAGCGCAGTGACGCCTCGTGCTCGTCACGGACGATCACCATGGCCTCGTCGGCGCGCGACAGCGCCAGCGCGCGCTCCACGGTCACGCCGGCGGGGAACAGATCGTCGCTCACTGGCCTGCCTCCGTCCGGGTGTTGAGAATGTTGACGCCGCGCACCAGGACCGACGGGCAGCCGTGGCTGACCGCGGCGACCTGGCCCGGCTGCGCTTTCCCGCAGTTGAACGCGCCACCGAGCTGCCAGGTCGACGGCCCGCCGACCGCTTCCATCGCGCCCCAGAAGTCGGTGGTGGTGGCCTGGTAGGCGACATCGCGCACCTGGCCGTCGAGCTTGCCGCCGCGGATGCGGAAGAACCGCTGGCCGGTGAACTGGAAGTTGTAGCGCTGCATGTCGATCGACCAGGACCGGTCGCCGACGATGTAGAGGCCGTCGTCCACCCGGGAGATGAGTTCCTCGGTGCTGGTGTCGCGGTCGGGATCCGGTTGCAGTGACACGTTGGCCATACGCTGGATCGGCACGTGATGCGCCGAATCCGCGTACGAGCAGCCGTTGGACCGCTCCAGGCCGAGGCGCGGCGCGAACACCCGGTCCAGTTGATAGCCGACCAGGATGCCGTCGCGGACCAGATCCCAGCGCTGCCCGGCGACGCCCTCGTCGTCGTAGCCGACCGTGGCCAGCCCGTGCGACTCGGTGCGGTCACCGGTCACGTGCATGATCGGCGTGCCGTAGCGCAGTGACCCGAGCTGGTCCGGAGTGGCGAACGAGGTTCCCGCGTAAGCGGACTCGTAGCCGATGGCGCGGTCGTACTCGGTGGCGTGGCCGATGGATTCGTGGATGGTCAGCCACAGGTTGGTCGGATCGATGACGAGGTCGGTCGGCCCGGCCTGCACGCTGGGCGCCTTCACCTTCTCGGCCAGCCACTCCGGAATCCGGGCCAGTTCGCCGTCCCAGTCCCACATGCCGTCGGCCCCGGTGACGTACTCCCATCCGCGGCCGACCGGTGCGGCGAGCGTGCGCATGGTCTCGAACACACCTGCCGACGCGTCCACGGTGATCGCTTCGAGGCTCGGGTGCAGCCGCACCCGTTGCTGGACGATCGAGGAGCCCGCGGTGTCGGCGTAGAAGGTCTGCTCCTTGACCTGCAACACGCTCGCGGTGACGTGATCCACTCCGTCGGCGTGCGACAGGCGCTCCGAATAGTCCTGCAGCAGCGCGACCTTCTCGCCGGTCGGGACGGCGAACGGGTCGACGTCGTAGGCCGACACCCAGCGCGCGTCGGCGTAACGCGGCTCGTCGGCCAGCTCGACGCGTTCGCGGTTGAGTGCCCGCAGCGTGGTCGCGACCGTGACGGCGGTGCGCGCCACTTCGGCGGCGGTACCGGGCGTGAGCGCGGCGTGCGACGCGAAACCCCATGTGCCGTCGACGATCACCCGCACGGCGAAGCCGAGTTCGGTGCTGTCGGTGACGGCCTCCACGCGCCCGTCGCGCAACCGGATCGATTGGGTCACCAGGCGGTGCACCCGCAGGTCGGCGTGCTCGGCGCCGGCCGCCGTGGCCGCGGCCAGTGCGGCGTCGGCGAGCGCGGCCAGTGGCAGGCCGAGGAACTCGGCGTCCACGTCTCTGGAAGTCGCGATGCTCACCCGCACCAACCTAGTCGGTCTCGCCGCGGGTGCGCGGTGATCACACGCCGTGCGACAGCGCATCGGGTGCCGATTCGCGCGCGATGCGTAGTGGCGCTGGGTGAACGGCGCGCGCGACACTCGGGCTTTACCGCGTGTTGCTCGCCGGATGCCGTACTGTGCCCGCGTGCCGCCATCCGCCCTCCGTGACCGTAAACGCGAACGTACCCGCCGAGCCATTCTGGAAGCCGCAGCCGAGCTGTTCGAGACGAGCGGCTACGAGGAGACCACGGTGGCCGACATCGCCGCGGCGGCGGACGTCGGCACACGCACGTTCTTCAACTATTTCGCGAGCAAGGAAGAGCTGCTCTTCCCGGAATCCGACGAGCGGGTGCGCGCCGCGGTGGCGGCCATCGCCAGCAGACGTCCGGGCGAACGGCCGGTGGAGGTCGTGCTGCGCGGGCTGCGCGCGGCGGGTGACACCCCCGGCGAGCACCTCGTCGACGACCTCCATGCCCGGATCGGGGCGCTGCGCGCCCAGGTGTCGCGGACGGTGCCCGCGGTGAGCGGCCGCGCCGCGCACGCCCAGCTGGTCACCCAACGCGAGATCGCCAGGCAGTTGCACAAGGCGTTCCCCGCCGAGCTCGACGAGGTCGGCGCCGCCGCGTTGGTCGGCGCGGTCGTCGGTGCGGTGTCGGGTGCGTTGACGGTGCTGTTCCAGCGACCGGTGGCGGGAGTCGAGGACGGCGAGCGCCTGCAGCGCGAGATCCACGAGACCACCTCGCGGGTGCTGCAACCGTGGCTGGCCACCCAGCACCCCCAACCGGTGGGCTGATCAGCCGAATTGCTGCCAGCCCAAGCGGATCACCATCCCGATCACCACCACCAGCAGCACGACGCGGACGAACTCGGCGCCCTTCCGCAGCGCCATGCGCGCGCCGACCACGGCGCCGAGGACATTCGCGACGGCCATCCCCGCGCCGAGTGCCAAGAGGATGTGCCCGGTCGCCCCGAAGAAGAGCAGAGCGCCGAGGTTGGAGCCGCAGTTGATCACCTTCGCCATCGCGGCGGCCCGCACGAACTCGGTCCCGAGCAGGGTCGCGAAGGTGATGATCAAGAACGTTCCGGTGCCGGGCCCGAGCAAGCCGTCATAGAAGCCGATCAACCCGGCCGCCAACGCCACCGTGAGGACGACCTTCCGCCTGGTGGGTGGATGCGTGGCCAGGGTGACGCCGATCGACGGACGCAGCGTGACCACCACCGCGACACCGACCAGCACCACCATGACGATCGGAATGAACAGTTCCCGGTCGATCAGCGAGACCGCGGCCGCGCCCAGTGCCGCCGCCCCCGCGGCGATCACCGCCGCGGGCAGCAGCACCCGCCAGCGCATCGGCACCTTGCGAGCGAAGGTCAGCACCGAGGCGCTGGTCCCCGCGACCGCGGCGAGCTTGTTGGTGCCCAGCGCGGTCTGCGGCGCGATCCATGGGGCCACCACGAACAACGTCGGCAGCACGATCAGCCCGCCGCCACCCACCACCGCGTCCACCCAGCCCGCCGCCGTCGCCGCGGTCAACAAAACCGCCCAGTCTCCGATCTCCACCCGGTCAGACAACCAGACCGCGGATCCGGACCCTGCCCGGTGCCGGGGACGGGCAGTCGTCGGCTGGCCGGGTCGCCCGCGTGCCGAGGCCACCTACTCTGATCCGGTGCGTCGTTTCAGTCTGTGGCTCCGGGGCAAGCCCGTCGTGGCCGACTCGGCGCTGGCGGCGATCTTCGTGCTGCTCGAGATCATCGGGGTGGGGAACGCGCACAACAAGCTGGCCTACCTGGCCATCGGGGTGCTGCTTCCGCTGCCGATCGCCCTGCGGCGGGTGTATCCCCGGGCCATGGCTGCGGCGACCTTGGCGTTGTCGCTGACCGAGTCGCTGGTCGGCTTCCTGGTCCAGGACGACGCGGACCACGTCGCGCAGCTGTCCCACGGCATCATGCTGTACACGCTGGTCGCATACGTCGGCAGGCGGGACGGACTGTGGTACGGGCTCGGCCTGGTGGTGGATCTCGTGCTCTCGATCGTCGCGATCGGCAAGCCGTCCGGGTCCGACAGCGTGTTCACCGCCATGTTCTACGCCTTGTGCTGGACGCTCGCGGAGTTCATCGGCGCGCGGCACGCCTACGACGCCGAGGTGGCGGCCCGGCTCGCGGTCGCCGACTACGACAAAGAGCGTCGCGCGCACGACGCCGTCGCGGCCGAACGCACCCGCATCGCGCGGGAACTGCACGACGTGGTCGCCCACGCGGTGAGTGTGATCATCGTGCAGGCCGACGGGGCGAAGTACGCGCTGCGCCGCGACCCGGACGCGGCCGAGCAAGCGCTCGCCACCATCGCGAGCACCGGCCGGGAGGCGCTGCGCGAACTGCGCAGAACCGTGGCCCTGCTGCGCACGGAGCACGCGCCCGACCAGTTGCCCCAGCACGGCACCGCGGGCATCGCCAAGGTCGTGGAGATGATGCGCGGCACCGGCCTGGCCGTCGAGCTGGAATTGACCGGCGAACTCGACGACATCGCGCCGGAGGTCAGTCTCGGCGTGCACCGCATCGTGCAGGAATCGCTGACCAACACGCTGCGGCATGCCGGTCCGCATCCGAAGGCGTGGGTGCGGGTGCGCCGCACCGATGCCGACGTGCTGATCGACGTCACGGACACCGGAGGTGCGTCGCCGACGGAACCGGGCGCGCGCATCCAGGGCAGCGGTCTCGGCTTGGTGGGGATGCGTGAACGCGTCGCCGTGCTCGGCGGCAGCCTGGACGCGGGCCGCCACGCGGACGGAGCCTGGCGGGTGCACGCCAGCATCCCGCTGCGTTCCGACCCGGCGGACTGAACGAGCCGCCAGCCGCTTGTTGCGTGAAAAGTAATGAGCAGCAGTGCAATTCGTCCCATGTCGACCGGTAGGCGAGACCGGCGCCGCAGCTGCCGCCCGGCGCGGCGAAGCGGCCACGTTACATTGGGGAACGTGCCGATCACCGTGCTCGTCGTCGATGACCAGGAACTTATGCGGATGGGATTGAAGATGGTGCTCGGCGCGCACCCGGACATCGAAGTGATCGGCGAGGCGGCCAACGGCGCGGCCGCGGTCACCACGGCGGCGGAACTGCGTCCCGACGTGGTGCTGATGGACGTGCGGATGCCCGTGGTGGACGGAGTAGTCGCCACGACCCGCATCGTGGAGGCCGGGCACGGCAGCCGGGTGCTCGTCATGACGACCTTCGATCTCGACGAGCACGCGCTCGGCGCGCTGCGGGCGGGGGCGAGCGGATTCCTGTTGAAGGACACCCCGCCGGAGGATCTCGTCTCGGCCATCCGCAGCGTCGCCGCCGGTGACGCCGTGGTGTCGCCGAAGGTCACCAAACGTCTGCTGGACCGGCTCATCGCGGAGAACCCGGCGCGCACCCGCGACCCGGGCGTGCTCGATGTGCTCACCGCCCGCGAACGTGAAGTGCTCGAGCAGATCGCGGCAGGCCGCTCCAACGCGGAGATCGCCGAGCAGTTGTACCTCTCGGAGGCCACGGTCAAGACACACGTGGGCCGGGTGCTGACCAAACTCGGTCTGCGCGATCGGGTTCAGGCAGTCGTGCTCGCCTACGAGACCGGGCTGGTGCGGCCGGGCGGATGACGGCGCGGGCTCTCAGCGACCTATCAGGCGAATCAGGGAGAAAAAACTGGGCGCGAGACGTTGACCGGGGTAGATCGTCCGAAAGGATCGCCATGCCCGCCTTGTTGTTCGTGCTGTACGTCGTCGTGGAAATCGCCGCGCTGGTCACGGTCGGTCAGCTGATCGGCGCGTTGCCGACCATTCTGCTGCTGATCGCCGGATCGGGAGCGGGCATGCTGCTGGTCGGTTCGCAGGGGCGGCGGGTGTTCGAGCAGTTCCGCCGGGCCGCGCGCGGGGAAGTGGCGCCAGGTACCGCCGTGGCGGACGGCGCCCTGGTCGCGGCGGGCGGTGTGCTGATGTTCGTACCCGGACTGGTCACCTCGCTGTTCGGTCTGCTCCTGCTGCTGCCGCCTACGCGGTTGCTGGCGCGTCCGGTGCTGGCGGCCTTCGCCGCACGGCGCTTCGGCAAGCTGGTCGCGACCGCGCCTTACCGTGGGGTGGTCGTCGACGGTGGTGACGTGGTGGACGGCGTCGTCGTAGGGCAGTGGTACGACGACGGTCAGGGCAACGCGCGCCGCGCGATCCCCTCGTCCTGAGTGAACTCGCCGCACCCGGTTCCGTGTCGCGCCGCGAAGGGCTATCGTGACGCGATGACCACCGAGCAACTCACCGTGACGGTGAGCGAAGAGCTGGCCGCCGCGGTGAAACGAGCGGCCGCCGCTGCGGGACAGTCGATTTCCGGATTCACGGCCGCGGCGCTGCGGTTGGAGCTGATCGCCGTGGAGGCGGGCTGCCTGCCCGCTGCGGCCGGGAGAACCGCCGGTACGCCGCCGGAATACGCGGAGGTGATGGCGGTGCTCGCGCAACCGGAGGATCGGGACCGCCACTCCGTGCTGAACGCCTGACCGAAACCGCCGAATCGGGCATGGGGCAGACTGGTGCCTCGTGAGTACCCAGTTGCTGATCGGCGGCCGTTTCTACAGTGCCAGTTCACCCGACGCCACGGCGATGGCGGTGAGCGACGGAACCGTCGTCTGGCTGGGCGCCGAGCAACCCGGACGGGCGCTGCATCCGGATGCCGAGATCGTCGACCTCCACGGCGCCTTCGTCGCGCCCGCGTTCGTCGATCCGCATGTGCACGTCACCGCGCTGGGCCTGAAGCTGACCGGGCTCGACCTGTCGGCCGCCCGGTCGCTCGAACACTGCCTGCGGCTGCTGCGGGAGTTCGCCGAGGCGCACCCCGACGGCGCGGTACTGGGTGACGGCTGGGACGAGACCACCTGGCCGGAGGGACGGCCGCCCACCGTCGAGGAGATCGACGCGGCGGCGGGTGCGGGCAGGCAGGTCTATCTCTCGCGCGTGGACGCGCACTCCGCGGTGGCGTCCTCGGCGTTGCTGAACGCGCTGCCCGGGCTGGCGGCGACCGACGGATTCACCCGAGGCGAGCCCGCGCGTGCCGCCGCCCACCACTTGGTACGCGCCGCCGCGCTCGCCGGATTGACTCGGGCACAACGGGATCGAGCGCGCGCCGCGGCACTGGACCATGCCGCCGCGCGCGGTGTCGTCGCGGTCCACGAATGCGCGGGGCCGGAGATCGCGGGCCGTGACGACGTCCGCGAACTGCTCGAATTCGAGCACGGCGTCCAGGTGCGGGCCTACTGGGGCGAGGCGGTGCGCAGCGCCGAGCAGGCTCGCGCCCTGATCGGCGAACTCGGCGTGCACGCACTCGGCGGCGACCTGTTCGTCGACGGCTCCTTCGGATCGCGCACCGCGTGGCTGCGCGCGCCCTACTCCGACGAATCCGGCTGCGGCCGCAGCTATCTCGATGTCGAGGCGATCGCGAATCACGTCCGCGCCTGCACCGTCGCCGGCATCCAGGCCGGATTCCACGTGATCGGCGACGCCGCCATGGATGCCGTGGTCGCCGGTGTCGAACGGGTGGTCGCCGAACTCGGCGGTCCCGCCGTCGCGGCGCTGGGGCATCGCGTCGAACACGCCGAGCTCGTCGATGCCGAGCACATCTCCCGCCTGGCCCGCTGGGGCGTGATCGCCAGTGTGCAGCCGGGATTCGACGCCGCGTGGGGCGGAACCGACGGCATGTACGCGGCGCGGCTCGGCGCGGAGCGCGCCGCGGCGCTGAACCCGTTCGCCGCCATGGCCTCCGCGGGCGTGGCCCTGGCGATCGGTTCCGACGCCCCGGTCACCGCGCTCGATCCGTGGGCGGCGGTGCGTGCCGCCGCCGGGCACCGCACGCCCGGCCACGCCCTGTCCCCGCGGGCCGCCTTCGCCGCGGCAACGCGCGGCGCGTGGCGCGCGGGCGGAGTTCGCGACGGGGTGGCGGGCACACTGGTCCCCGGGGCGCCCGCCTCCTATGCGATCTGGGATGCCGGCGAACTGGTCGTCAGCGCGGCCGCCGACTCGGTGCAGCGCTGGTCCACCGACCCGCGGTCGCGCGTACCTGGGTTGCCCGCGCTGGAGCCGGGCGCGCCGCTGCCCACGTGCCTGCGCACCGTGCACCGGGGAGTGACGATCTATGCGAAGTGAGCGTGCGATGGTGGAGTCCGGGACGGCTCCCGGCTGTCTCGTGCCCGGCGCTCGGGTGCACGGGGCGGCTCGTGAGCGGCTCGGCTCAGGCCGGGCGAACAACACCCCTTGCCGAGTGCACTCTGTTCGTCCACGGCGGTCCGATGTGGCACTGCGTGCCAGTACTCCATCTTCTCCGTTTGCCGGACGCTCTCCGGTGAACCGCGGCGCCACCGCGGATCGGTGCGTGAACCAGCCGCATAACCGAGCGTGGCGGCTCGCGATTTCGCACGCACCGGCTGGAACGCTCCGGTCTGTTCGACGGAGCGTGAGCGGAGAACCGATATCGCGTGCGCGGCGGCTGACGATTCAGTGGGGCCCGGCGATGAAAATATGGATGCCCGATGACTCGCGTATCCGCCGTTTTCCGGCCCTCCCCCCCGGTCGGTCGGCCGTGTGGTGTGAATACACCCCCGGGCGAGTCGATCGGTTGGGCGAGTCGCGTGCGCGCACTCGAAGCATGGCGGACTTGATATTCCGTGTGATAAACATCACGTCCATTGCTGGGTCGAGGTTTGTCGAGCGGCGTGGGATTGACTCGGACCGATGGACGGCTCGGTTGTCGACCGCCGACTGGCGAGGGCCCGCGCGATGGCGGACGGTGGCCGAGTGATGGTGCGAGAGCGAATTCTCGCGTCGGTGCGGCAGGCGTCCGCGGTGGCGCGCAATCATCCGGTGGCGACGCGGTCGGTGGCGGCGGTCGTCGCGGGCTTGTTGCTGTTCGGCAGCTTCCCGCCCAGGCCGTGGTGGTTTCTCGCCCCTTTGGGCGTGGCGGTGCTCACGCTCACCGTACGCGGCGAGGGCCGCCTGCGGGCGGGCTTCGGCTACGGATTTCTGACCGGGCTGGCGTTTTTCGTCCCGCTGCTGCCGTGGACCGGCATCTACGTCGGACCGCTGCCGTGGCTGGCGCTGTCCACCGCCTGCGCGGTCTACCTCGGCGTCTTCGGCGTGCTCGGGCGGTTGGTCGGCGCGTTGCCCGGCTGGCCGCTGTGGGTGGCACTGGCCTGGGCCGCGGCGGAGTGGGGCAGGTCCAGCTTCCCGTTCGGTGGTTTTCCCTGGGGCCGTTTGGCCTTCGGTCAGGCCGACGGCTGGTTCCTGTCACTGGCGGCGATCGGCGGCGCCCCGCTGGTCGGGTTCGCCGTCGCGCTCACCGGAACCGGGCTGGCCGCGTTGGGCTCCGTGTTGTGGTCGGTGTGTACCACGGATGACGGGCGCGAAACCATGGTCTCCGAGAACGGTGCGCCCGAGTCGACCGCCGTGAGCGGACCCGTCCCGGCGACCCGACTGGGATACGCCGCTGTGGCTTTCGCCGTCTTGATCATGCCGCTCAGTGGCCTGCTGCTCCGGTCGGCTCTGCCAGATCCGGAGGCGGGCGACCGAACGGTCACGGTCGCGGCGATCCAGGGCAGCGTGCCCCGCCTCGGACTGGACTTCAACGAACAGCGGCGGGCCGTGCTGGACAATCACGTCCGGCGCACCGAAGAACTGGCCGACGAGGTGGCGGCGGGCCGCGCGCCGCGCCCGGATGTGGTGATCTGGCCGGAGAACTCCTCCGACATCGATCCTTTGCGCAACGCCGACGCCGCCGCCCTGATCACCGCCGCCTCCGAGCGCATCGGCGCACCCATTCTGGTCGGCGCCGTGCTGATCAACCCGGACCGGACGACGACCAACTCGGTGATGGTGTGGAACGGCGCGGCGGGTCCGGGAGACCGGCACGACAAGAAGATCATCCAGCCTTTCGGCGAGTATCTGCCGATGCGGAGTTTCTTCCGGCATTTCTCCGAATACGCCGATCGGGCGGGGTATTTCGTACCGGGAAATGGTGACGGAGTTGTGCACGCGGCGGGTATAGACATCGGCGTGGCGACGTGCTACGAGGTCGCTTTCGATCGCTCGTTCGAGGACGCGATGCGCGCGGGCGCCCAACTGCTCACCGTGCCGACGAACAACGCGACCTTCGGCGACAGCGAGATGACCTATCAGCAGCTGGCCATGTCCCGCGTTCGCGCCGTCGAACACGGCAGAGCGCTGGTCGTCGCGGCCACGTCGGGTGTCAGCGCCATCATCGCCGCCGACGGCAGTGTGCGGCAGGAATCGGCGTTGTTCGCGCCCGCGGCTCTGGTCTCCGAGCTTCCGTTGCGCAACGACACCACTCTCGCAACACGAATCGGGCCCGCGCCGGAGCGAGTTTTCGTTATCCTGACGGCTGCCGCCGCGCTGGCCGCGGCCCTCCGGCGGCGATCTGTTACCCGCGTGGACGAGCGAACCGGTCGTCGAGCCGTCGACGACCGATAGATCCTGTCGAACCAGCTTTTACCGAACACTCGGTTTGTTCTCGCCCCTACCGCCCCGAAAACGAAGGTGCGTAGTAAAGTTGCGCGCCGTTCGCCAGACAACTGAAGCGATCTGCGGAGTAGCATCGAACAGTCTGGTCAGGGCCCGTTTTGCTTCGGTTCGACCTAGTTGAGTCGCAATGTTTGCGGAAATGTAACCAACCAAAGTGGCCTTCTGCCAAGGACGTTGGATGTGAAACAAATCCAAAACGTCGGCAATCCGGCTGATGCGACGCTCCGAATCATAGGGCGTGGATTACGTCCTACGGCTGGCGCGCGTGCGCTTGCTGGGGCGGTGCTCGGGGAGTTGCGTCAACAGCGGCAGAACGGAGTGATTGATGAGTTCATTGGCCACGGATCGCGTCGACCAATGTTCATCCGGCGAATTCTCGGCCCAACCGTTTGCTCTGTCACCCGCGCAGACAGCTCTCTGGTACGCGCAGCGGATTCGCCCCGACGTACCGCTCACGATCTCTCAGTACGTCGAGATCCACGGTGACTTGGACGAGGGGCGGCTGCTGTACGCGATCGAGCGTTTCGGCGCCGAGACCCAGGTGGGTCAAGTGCGCCTGTTGGAAATAGATGGCACTCCGTATCAGATCGTCGACCCGGTGACACGGCCCGGCTGGCGCCGTATCGATCTGCGCGGCGAGGCCGACCCGCGCGCCGCGGCGCTGCGCTGGATGCACGAACACACGAGCTCGCCGATCGATCTGGAACGCGATCCGCTGACCTCCAACGCGGTTCTGCGGATCGGGGACTCCCATTACATCTGGTACTCGTTCGCCCACCACATCGTCATCGACGGCTACGGTGCGATGAACGCGCTCACCCGTACCGCGGAGATCTACACCGCGCTGGAGAGCCGGACCGAGCCGGTCGCGTCGCGGGCGACGCCGCTGGCCGAGATCTACGCCGACGAGGCGCGCTACCACGATTCCAGCCGTTTCCAGAGTGACCGCGAGTACTGGGCCGGGCAGCTGTCGGGCGTGGGCGAGCCGGTGAGCCTCGGCGGCGCCCGGCTCGGCGCCGCCACCCACGACGCGGGCCGCAGGCTGGCCACCGCCGTGCTCGACGACGAGCAGCATGCCGCGATCGACGCGGCGACCAGCGCGTGGAACACCACCGACTCGGCGATGTTCGTCGCGGCGTTGGCCACCTACGTGCGTTCGGTGACGGGCAACGCGGACGTGGTGCTGAGCCTGCCGGTCTCGGCGCGCACCACGGTGTCGCTGCGCCGCTCGGCGGGCGTGATCTCCAACGTCGTGCCGATCCGGCTGCGTTTCGACGAGGCGACCACGATCGGCGACCTGGTGAAGGCGGCCGAGCTGCAGATCACCGGCGCCTTGCGGCATCAGCGCTACCGGCACGACGACATCCGGCGCGACAGCGGCTACTCCCGCGACGCGCGCGGATTCTTCGGCCCGATGGTCAATCTGATGCTGTTCCACGACGAGTTGCGTTTCGGCAGTCTGGTCGGCTCCATGCACGTGCTGGCCACCGGCCCGGTGGAAGACCTCTCGGTCAACGTCTACAACGGCGCGGGTGGCCGCCTGCACATCGACTTCGAAGCCAATCCCCGCCTCTACGGCGAGGCCGAAGTCGGCGTGCACCACGCACGCTATCTGGACTTCCTCGGCCGTTTCCTGGCCGCCGATCCCACGGTGCCCGCCGAGTCGCTCGGCGCGATCACCCACGCCGAGCGCGAGCAGGTCCTGCACGAGTGGAACGCCACCGCCGCGCTCCGGCAGGAGGGCACCCTCGCGAGCCTCTTCGCCGAACGCGTCGGGTCCGATCCGGACGCCATCGCACTCGAGTTCGGCGACGAGTCGCTGACCTACGCCGAACTCGACGGCCGCGCCAACCGCCTGGCCAGGCTTTTGATCGCGCGCGGCGCCGGGCCCGATACGACGGTCGCCCTGTGCCTGCGCCGCAGCCTCGACCTGGTGGTCGGCATGTACGCGATCGTGAAAGCGGGCGCGGCGTACCTGCCGCTGGACACCGAGCACCCGGCCGAGCGGATCGCGCAGATCGTGCGTCAGGCCGAGCCGTTGTGCGTGCTCACCGCCAGCCGGGACGACGTGGAGCTGCCCGCGACGGTCACCCGGCTGGACATCGACACCGCGCGGCTCTCCGGATTCGACGACGCGCCGGTCACCGACGCCGACCGCACTGGCGCGCTGCGCCCCGACCACCTCGCCTACGTCATCTTCACCTCCGGGTCGACCGGAAAGCCCAAAGGCGTCGGCGTGACCCATGCCGCCATCGTCAACCGGCTGCGCTGGATGCAGCACGAGTATCCGCTCGGCCGCGACGACGCGGTGCTGCAGAAGACCCCGGCCACCTTCGACGTCTCGGTGTGGGAGTTCTTCTGGCCCTTGCAGGTCGGCGCGCGCTTGGTGATCGCCGCCCCCGACGGGCACCGCGACCCGACGTACCTCGCCCGGGTCATCGCCGAAAAAGGCATCACCACAGCGCATTTCGTGCCGTCCATGCTATCGGTGTTCGTCACCGAGGCGGATCTACGCGGTTGCGCCTGCCTGCACCGGGTGTTCTGCAGTGGTGAGGCGCTGCCCGCCGCCGCCGTGCGGGAGTTCTACGCGGCGCTGCCCGCCGCCGAACTGCACAACCTGTACGGTCCGACCGAGGCCGCCGTGGACGTCACCTACTGGGCGTGCCCACCCGATGCCGCCGCCGTGCCGATCGGCTCGCCGGTGTGGAACACCCAGACCTACGTGCTGGACGACCGCTTGCAGCCCGTTCCGCCCGGCGTGGTCGGCGAACTGTATCTCGCCGGAGTCCAGCTGGCCCGCGGCTACCTGAGACAGCCGCGGCTGACCGCCGACCGATTCGTTGCCGACCCCTTCACTCCCGGCGCGCGGATGTACCGCACCGGTGACCTGGCACGCTGGCAGATCGGCCGCTCCGGTGCCGAGCCGGGCGTGCTGGAATACCTGGGCCGCAGCGACTTCCAGGTCAAGATCCGTGGCCTGCGCATCGAGCTCGGTGAGGTCGAGGCCGCACTGCTCGAGGACGCGAAGGTGGCTCGCGCGGTATGCGTGGCGCACACCGGACGCGCGGGCGACGAGTTGGTCGCCTACGTGGTCGCGGCGAAGCAGGACGACGACGATGCCCCGCTGGACACGGCCGCGCTGTTGACCGCACTGCGGCGCACGCTGCCCAGCTACATGGTGCCGTCCGCGCTGATGGAGCTCGACGAGCTGCCGCTGAGCGCCAACGGCAAGATCGATCGGAAGGCGCTGCCCGTGCCCACGCCGGGCACGCGGTCGATCCGGCCGATCGCCGAACCCCGCACCGAGGTCGAGCGGGTGCTCGCGGGCATCTTCGCCGAGGTGCTCGACACCGAGGTCGGCATCGAGGACAACTTCTTCGATCTCGGCGGCAACTCGCTCATCGCCGCGCGGGCGGTATCCAGGATCAACGCCGCCCTCGGCACCGCGCTGACCATCCGTGACCTGTTCGAGTCGGCGACGATCGAGGCGCTCACCCGGCGATTCGCCATGCAGACCACCGACGTCGCCTCGCCGCGGCTGACGCCCGCCGAACGACCGGAGCGGATCCCGCTGTCGCAGGCGCAGCAGCGGCTGTGGATCCTGAACCGGTTCTCCGAACACGCCGCCGCGTACAACATGCCGCTCGCGGTGGAGGTGGAAGGCCCACTGGACGTGGCCGCGTTGCGTGCGGGCCTGGTGGACGTCATCGAACGGCACGAGAGCCTGCGCACCACCTTCCCGGAGTCGCCGGAGGGGCCCTACCAACTGATCCACTCGGCCGAGGCGATCCCGCTGACGCTCGACCCGATCGATGTCACAGCGGCCGACGTGGCGGACCTGGCGACCGAGTATGCCGGGTACGGCTTCGATCTGCGCAGCCAAGCCCCGATCCGGGTGGCGCTCTACCGCACCGGCCCGCAGCGCCACGTCTTCCTCGTCGTGCTGCATCACATCTGCGGTGACGGTTGGTCCATCGCACCGCTGGCCAAGGACCTGATGACGGCGGTGGCCGCGCGCGCGAACGGCGTGGAACCGCAGTGGACGCAGTTGCCGGTGCAGTACGCCGACTTCGCCCTCTGGCAGCGCGAGCTGCTCGGCGACGAGTCCGATCCGGCCAGCGCGCTCAGCCGTCAGCTCACGCACTGGCGCACGGCGCTGGCCGGGCTCCCCGAGCAACTCGATCTGCCGCTGGACCGCCCGCGCCCACTGCGCAGGTCGACCGTGGGCGGCCGGGTCGAGTTCACCATTCCGGCCGAGATCCGCCGCGCGGCGGTCGAACTCGCGGCCGGCCGGGGCGTGAGCATGTTCATGGTGCTGCACGCGGCGCTGGCGACCCTGCTGTCGCGGCTGTGCGCGAGCGGTGACATCGCGATCGGCACCCCGATCGCGGGTCGTTCCGATCCGGCGCTCGACGACCTGGTCGGCATGTTCGTCAACACCCTCGTCCTGCGCACCGCGGTCAACCCGGCGGCCGGGTTCGACCGGATGCTCGACGTGGTGCGCGAGACCGACCTCAACGCCTTCGCCAACGCCGACGTACCGTTCGAGCGGCTGGTCGAGGTGGTCAACCCGGAGCGTTCTCCGTCGCGGCATCCGTTGTTCCAGGTGATGCTGTCCTACGACCACGCGCCGGATCTGCGGATCGAGCTGCCCGGGGTCCGCGCCGCGGTGCTGCCGATCGCCTCGGACGTCGCCAAGTTCGACTTGCAGTTGGTCGTCCACGACGACTCCGGCGACGGACCGCTGTCGGCTGAATTCGGCTATACGACGGACGTTTTCGACCACTCCACTGTGCAGTCGTTCGCCCGCAGGTTCATCGCCGTGCTGGCAGGCGGCGTGGCCGCTCCCGAGCTGCCGGTCGGCGACCTGCCGATCCTCGACCGCAGGGAGTCCGAGAATCTGGTGCCCATCGGGGGCGCGCCCGCCGAGCCGTCGATCACGCTGGCCGCCTTGCTGTCCGGCACCGCGCGCAGGCTGCCGGACGCGGTGGCGGTTCGTTATCTCGGCGCCGACACCACCTACCGCGAACTCGACGAACGATCGAACACGCTGGCGCGCGTGCTCATCGAGCACGGGGCCGGTCCCGAGACGGTCGTCGCGATCGCGCTGCCGCGCGGGCTCGACGCGATCACCGCGGTGTGGTCCGTCGCCAAAACCGGTGCGGCCTATGTGCCGATCGATCCCAGCTACCCGGGCGAGCGGATCGCGCACATGATCGGTGACTCCGGGGCGACGCTCGGCATCACCGACCCCGAATGCCTCGACGCCATGCCCGCCCTGCCCGCGACGCGGGGCAGGCACCGCAAGACCCAGGTCGACTGGCTGGTCCTCGGCTCGGGTGAACTGACCGCCGAGCTGGCGGGCCACTCGGCGGATCCGATCACCGACGACGAGCGGCACCACCCGATGCGGGTGAGCCACCCGGCCTATCTCATCTACACCTCCGGGTCCACCGGCACGCCGAAGGCGGTCGTCGTGACCCACGCCGGTATCGCCTCCCTCGCCGGCGAGCAGAACTACCTGTTCGGCATCTCGGACGCGGCGCGCACGCTGCACTTCTCCTCGCCCAGCTTCGACGCCTCGGTGCTGGAGCTGCTGCTCGGCTTCGCCGCGGGCGCGACAATGGTGATCGCCCCGCCGGGCATGTACGGCGGCGCCGAGTTGGCCGCGCTGCTGCGCGAGGAGCGGGTCACCCACGCCTTCGTCACACCGGCCGCGCTGGCCACCGTGCCGAGCGAGGGGCTCGACGAGCTGGAGACGGTCATCGTCGGCGGTGACGCCTGCTCGGAGGAACTCGTCGAGACCTGGACCGCCGGGCATCGCATGCACAACATGTACGGTCCGTCGGAGGCCACCGTCGCGGCGACCGCTAGCGGGCCCATGCGGCCGGGCCGGCCCGTGCCGCTCGGTGCGCCGGTGCGTGGCATGCGTCTGTTCGTGCTGGACAGTCGCCTGCATCCGGTGCCGCCGGGCACGCCGGGCGAGCTGTACGTGTCGGGTCCCGGCGTCGCCCGCGGCTACCACGGCCGTTTCGGCCTGACCGCGCAGCGATTCGTGCCCAACCCGCACGGCAGGCGTGGGGAGCGGATGTACCGCACCGGCGACTTGGTCGTCATGGAGCGGTCCGGACAGCTGCGGTTCCTCGGGCGCGCCGACGATCAGATCAAGATCCGCGGCTTCCGTATCGAACTGCGCGAGATCGACAACGTGCTGCGCCTGCATCCCGGCATCCGGTTCGCGCTCACCGTGGTGCACACCGACGAGCAGGGTCAGGTACGGCTGGCGTCGTATGTGACCGCCGATCGGCCGGTCGAGGCGCGGGCCGTGCTGGAGACCGCGCGGCAGCGGCTGCCCGGCTACATGGTGCCCGCGTCGGTGGCGGTGCTGGACGAGATCCCGGTGACGCCCGCGGGCAAGCTGAACCGAAAGGCGTTGCCGCAGCCCGTGTTCGAGGCCGCGGCGACGTCCCGTCCGCCGAGCACCGCACTGGAGTTGGGCGTGGCGGGCGTGTTCGGCGGGGTGCTCGGTCGCCCGGTGACCGGAGCCGAGGACAGCTTCTTCGATCTCGGCGGCAACTCGCTGCTGGCCACCCGGCTCGCCGCCGCGCTGCACGCGGAGTTCGGTGTGGAACTGCCGGTGCGGTCGATCTTCGAGGCGCCGACGGTCGCGGGAGTCGCCGAGCAACTGGACCGAGCGCCCCGGACGCAGCGGCAGGCGCTGGCGGTGCAGACGCCGCGTCCGGGACGCATTCCATTGTCGCTGCCGCAGCAGCGTTTGTGGTTCATCAACCGATTCGCGCCCGAATCGAGTGCGTACAACATCGCTTTCGTGATCCGCGTGGCCGGCGATCTGGACGTGCCCGCGCTACGCGAAGCGATCGCCGACGTGGTGGGGCGGCACGAAGTGCTGCGCACCGTCTTCCCCGAGGACGCCGACGGCGCGCAGCAGGTGGTGCTGCCGGTCGAGCGGGCGGCGCCCGAGGTGGTGGTCACCGACATCGATGATTCCGGCGCGAAGGCCGCGCTGGAAGCTCTGGCGCACAGCGGTTTCGATCTCACCAGGCAGCCGCCGCTGCGTCTGTCGCTGTTGCGCACCTCCCCGGAGCGTTACCTGCTCGGCGTCGTGCTGCACCATATCGCCGCCGACGGCTGGTCGCTCGGTCCGCTGACCAAGGACTTGGCCGCCGCCTACGCGGCGCGGCACGAGGGTGCGGCGCCGTCGTGGACGCCGCTTCCGGTGCAGTACGCCGACTTCGGGCTCTGGCAGCGTGCCTGCCTCGGCTCGGAAGGCGATCCGGACAGCGTCGCGGCGACCCAACTGGAGTACTGGCGCACCGCGCTGGCCGACATTCCCGACCAGTTGCCGCTGCCTTATGACCGGCCGCGGCCGGAGGAGCCGACGCAGCAGGCGGGAACGGTGCGTTTCACGGTGCCGGAGCAGGTGCGGCGCGGGCTCGCCGCGCTGGCTCGCGATCGAGGTGTCAGCAAGTTCATGGTGCTGCGTTCGGCGTTCGCGGTGCTGTTGCGCTGTGTCACCGGCGGTCGGGACATCGTGATCGGCACCCCGGTGGCGGGGCGTACCGACACCAAGCTCGACGAACTTGTCGGCATGTTCGTGAACACGTTGGTGCTGCGCTCCGACGTCGACCCGGACCGCAGCTTCACCGACCTGCTGCGCGCCGACCGGGATACCGAGCTGGCCGCGCTGGCGCACGCCGACATCCCGTTCGAGCGCATCGTGGACGAACTCGGCGCCGAGGCCCGCGCCACGGGCCGTCATCCGCTGTTCCAGGTGGCGCTGAGTGTGCAGGACGGTCCGGTGCCCGCGCTGGAACTGCCCGGCCTCGCGTTGCGCGCGGAGCCGTTGGACATCGCGCTGGCGAAGTTCGACCTGGAGCTGCGGGTCGCGAACGACACCGGCGCACCGGGATCCGCCGCGGACGAGACCGACAGCGTCTACGAGTTCGTCTACGCCGCAGAACTTTTCGACGCGACGACGATCGAGACGTTGGCGGACCGATTCCTGCGCGTGCTCACCGGCGTCACCGCCGACCCGCGCGTGCCGATCCGCGACGTCGACGCGCGTACCGACCACGAGCGCCGCACACTCGCCCCGGCGCGTGGCGGGCAGGCGGCCGAGCCGTGCACGCTGGCCGCGTACTTCACCGCCACCGCGCAGCGGTTCCCGCACAACACGGCGCTGTGCGCGGGGACGACCTCACTGACCTATGCCGAGCTCGACCGGCGCTCCAACCGCTTGGCGCGGGCACTCATCGCGCGCGGACTCGGCCCGGGAACGCGGGTGGCGCTGGGGCTCATTCGCTCGATCGATTCGGTGGTGGCGCTGCTGGCGGCGACGAAGGCAGGCGCGACGTTCGTCCCGGTCGACCCCAAGTACCCCGCCGAGCGCATCCGGCACATGCTCGCCGACTCCGGTTGCGCGACCGGCGTCACGATCACCGCGCACGCGGAGCAGCTGCGCGCGGGCGCCCCGGCCGGGCGGGAGATCGAGTGGTTGTTACTGGATCGTCCCGAATTCGCCGCGGAACTCGACGGCCACGACGACGCGCCGATCCACGACCACGAACGCTCGCGCGCCAACCAGGTGGCGGACCTGGCCTACCTGGTCTACACCTCCGGATCGACCGGAACGCCCAAGGGCGTCGCGGTGACCCACGGCGGTCTGTCCAACCTGGCGGACGAGATCCGCGACCGCATCGGCGTCGACGAGCGTTCCCGCACACTGCACTTCGCGACGCCGAGTTTCGACGCGGCGATCCTGGATCTGCTCATCGCGCTGGGCGCGGGCGCGGCGATGGTGATCTGCCCGGCCGACATCTACGGCGGTGACGAGCTGGCCGCGCTGCTGGAGCGCGAGCGCGTCTCCCACGGCTTCATGACCCCGGCCGCGCTCGCCACCATCGACCACGAACGCTGGCCGCTGCCGCACCTGCGTGCGCTCATGGTCGGCGGCGAGGCGGTTGCGCCGGATCTGGTGGCGCGCTGGGCGCCGGGACGTGTGCTGTGCGATGTGTACGGACCGACCGAGACCACCGTGGTCATCACGATCTCCCGCCCGATCCGCTTCGGCGATCCGATCACGATCGGCAGCCTGGTGCGCGGAGCCAGGGCGTTGGTGCTCGATGAGCGACTGCGCCCGGTGCCGGTCGGTGTTCCCGGCGAGCTGTACCTCGCGGGGCACGGCCTCGCGCGCGGGTACTTCGACCGGTTCGGGCTCACCGCAACGCGTTTCGTGGCCGACCCGTGCGGGCCCGCGGGCGCCAGGATGTACCGGACCGGTGACGTGGTGCGCTGGAACGCCGCCGGCGAGCTGGTCTACCTCGGGCGCAGCGACCACCAGGTGAAGCTGCGCGGGTTCCGGGTCGAACTCGGCGAGATCACCACCGTGCTCGGCGAACACCCGTCGGTGCGGTTCGCGCACACCGAGGTGCGCCGCATCGCCGGCGCCGACCGGATCGTCGCGTTCGTACAGCCCGCCGACCGGGCGGCCGGGGTGGACACCGAGGAGGTGCGCGCCTTCGTCGCGGGCAGGCTGCCCACGCACATGGTGCCCTCCGGGCTCACCGTGCTGGACGCCATTCCGCTGACTCCGGTCGGCAAGCTGGACGTCAGCGCACTGCCCGAACCGCAGTTGCTCGGGGATTCGCCCGGTCGTGCGCCGCGGACCGACACGGAGCGCTTGGTGGCCGCGGTGATGGGTGAGTTGATCGGGGCCGACGGCGTGCGTGCCGAGGACAGCTTCTTCGACATCGGCGGCAACTCCTTGCTGGCGACCCAGCTCGTCGCGCGGCTGGCCGCGGCGACGAACGTACGGCTCGCCGTGCGCACCGTGTTCGCCACGCCGACGGTCGCCGGGCTCGCCGAGCTGCTGGACGCGGGCGCGGCGTCCGATGCGGACCGCCCGGCGCTGGTGCGCCGGGAGCGCCCCGAGCGCATCCCGCTGTCGGCCGCTCAGCGGCGGCTGTGGTTCCTCAACCGGTTCAACGCCGGGTCGGGCGCCGGGCAGTCGTCGGGCGCCTACAACGTCCCGCTCGTGCTTCGGACGACCGGTGCCCTCGATGTCGGCGCGCTGGTCTCCGCACTGCACGCGGTGCAAGCCAGACACGAAACCCTGCGCACGGTGTTCCCGGAGACCGACGGCGCACCCGCGCAGGTCGTGCTCGACCCGGACGAGGCGGCCATCTCGCTGTCGCGGATGACGGTGCGCCCGGACGAGGTCGAGACCGCCGTGCGTCGTTTCGCCGCACCGGGATTCGATCTGGCCACCACCGTTCCGATCCGCGCGGCGTTGATCTCGGTGCAGACCGGCGAGCCCGCGGAGCACGTGCTCGTCGTCGTGGTGCATCACATCGCGATGGACGGCTGGTCGCTCGAACCGATGGCCGCCGACGTCGCCGTCGCCTACCGCGCCGCCTGCGGTGGCGGCGCGGCGGAGTGGGCGGAGCCCGAGGTCCAATACGCCGACTACACCCTGTGGCAGCAGGAGGTGCTCGGCAGCGAGGACGACCCGGACTCGGCGGTGACCAGGCAGCTGGAGTACTGGCGGCGCACCCTGGACGGCATCCCGGAGTTGCTGACCGTGCCCGCCGACCGGCCGCGTCCGCCCGCCCCGTCCTATCGGGGCGGCACCGTGGAGTGCGCGGTGGACCCGGTCACGCACCGCGAATTGCAGATGATCGCCGGTAGCAACAACGTCAGCCTCTTCATGGTCCTGCACGCCGCGCTCGCGGTGCTGCTGCACCGGATGACCGCCACCGACGACATCACCGTCGGCACCCCGATCGCGGGTCGCGGTCATCCCGCGCTGGACCGCCTGGTCGGCATGTTCGTCAACACGCTGGTGCTGCGCACGCGGATCGACCCGGGCGCCCGGTTCACCGACCTGCTGCACGCCGTGCGCGAAACCGACCTGGACGCCTTCGCCCACGCGGACCTGCCGTTCGAACGTCTGGTGGAGGTGCTCAACCCGGCCAGGTCCCAGGCGCACCATCCGATGTTCCAGGTGATGCTCTCGGTCCGCAACGAGCCGGTCGGCGGTTTGGACCTGCCGGGGCTGCGCATCGAGGCGGCCGACATCGACACCGGGATAGCAAAGTTCGATCTCCAATTCACCCTGACCGAAACGCAGACCCCGCAACGTGATCCGGCCGGCATCACGGTGGCGGTGAACTACGCGAGTGACCTGTTCGACGAGCCGACCGCGCAGCGGCTGGGCAAGCGCCTGGCCCGCTTGCTGGCCGCGATCGCCGCGAACCCGACCACCGCGGTGGGCGATCTGGAGGTGCTCGATCCCGCCGAGTGGTCGGGGCTGGCTCCGGTGCGCGGGGGCAAACCGGACCGGCCGATCACCTTCCCCGAAGTGTTCGAGCTGGCGGCGAGCGTCGACCGGGCCGGCATCGCCCTGGTGGCCGACGGCACCGAGGTGACCTACGACGCCCTGGATCGCTGGACCAACCGGCTGGCGCGCGTACTCATCGCCCGTGGCGTCGGCCCGGAAACACTGGTGGCACTCGGCATCCCGCGGTCGATCGAGTCGGTGGCGACGGTGCTCGCGGTGGCCAAGGCCGGAGCGGCGTTCGTGCCGGTCGACCCGCTGTACCCGCGGCAGCGCATCGCGCACATGCTGTCGGATTCCGGTGCGTCACTGGGCATCACGCTGGCGGGCTACCGCGGCGAGCTGCCCGACGGCGCGGAGTGGATCGTGCTCGACGACCCGGCGTTCCGCCGCCTGGTGCTCGCCGCGCCGGACGCGCCGATCGCCGACGCGGAGCGCCTCGCCCCGCTGCGAATCGACAATCCCGCGTACGTGATCTACACGTCCGGCTCCACCGGCACGCCGAAGGGCGTGATGGTCACCCACGGTGGATTGTCGAACTTCGCCGCCGAGACCGCCCACCGGTTCGACGTCCAGCCGGGGTGCCGGGTGCTGCATTTCGCCACGCCGAGTTTCGACGCCGCGATGCTCGATCTGCTGCTGTCCCTCGGCGGCGCGGCGACCCTGGTGATCACGCCCAGCGGCGTGGTCGGCGGCGACGAACTGCGGCAGGTCTTCGCCGCGGAGGGAATCACCCACGCGTTCATCACCACCTCGGCGCTCGGCACGGTCGACCCGCATGGCCTCGCGGAGTTGCAGCACGTGCTGGTCGGCGGTGAGGCGCTGCCGCCGGACCTGGTGACCCGGTGGGCGCCGGGCCGCAATCTCTACAACGTCTACGGCCCGACCGAGACCACCATCGTCACGGTGATGTCGCAGCCGATGACGCCCGGCGAGCCGATCACCATCGGCGGACCCATTCGCGGCGTCAACGCGGCGGTCCTGGACGCGCGGCTGCATCCGGCTCCGCTGGGGGTGACCGGCGAGCTGCACCTGTCCGGAGACGCGCTGGCCCGCGGTTACCTGAACCGTCCTGGTCTGACCGCGCAGCGGTTCGTCGCCAACCCGTTCGGCAAACCGGGGGAGCGGATGTACCGCACCGGCGACCTGGTGCGCTGGTGGGCCGGGTCGCGCGAGCACGGGTCGTCGGCGGACGCCGCGCCGGAGATCCAGTACGTCGGCCGTACCGACCATCAGGTCAAGATCCGCGGCTTCCGTATCGAACTCGGCGAGATCGACGCCGCGCTCGCGCGCCACGGCGGGGTGGCGTTCTCCACCACCATCGGGCATCGCACCCCGGCAGGCGCGACAGCGCTGGTGTCGTACGTGAAGGCGCGCGACGGAGTGTCGCTCACCGCGGCCGAGCTGACCGGGCACGTGGCCGGACTGGTACCGAATTACATGGTGCCGCAATCGATCATGCTGCTCGACGAGGTTCCGCTGAGCCCCGTGGGCAAGCTGGATCGGGCGAAGCTGCCGGAACCGGTGTTCACCACGGGTGAGGGCTATCGGGCCCCGTCCACCCCGACGGAGGAGGCGCTGTGCGCGGCCTTCGCCGAGGTGCTCGGTGTGGAGTCGGTGGGCGCGGACGACGGTTTCTTCGAACTCGGCGGCAACTCGCTGCTGGCCACGAAAGTCGTCGCGCACGTGCGGGAGACGGGCATCGACCTGCCGGTGCAGTTGATGTTCGGCGACGCGACGCCCGCCGCCATCGCGGCGCGGCTGGACGACGCGGGCGCGACCTCGGGCGCCGCGGTGGCGGCGATGCTGGCGCCGGTGCTGCCGATCCGGCCGGGTACCGCGGCGAGCCGGGCGCCGCTGTTCTGTGTGCATCCGGCGATCGGTCTGGCTTGGTGCTACTCGGGATTGCTCGCGCATCTGCCGGGGGACCGGCCGGTGTACGGGTTGCAGGCGCCGCACGCCGCCGGGCAGGACGGCTACGCGTCGATCGACGAGGCCGCGAGCCACTACGTGGCCGCGATCAAGGAGATCCAGCCCGAGGGGCCCTACCACCTGCTCGGCTGGTCGCTCGGCGGATTGATCGCACAGGAGATGGCCGTGCAGTTGCAAGAGGCGGGCGACGAAGTCGCGCTGCTGTCGATGATGGACAGCTACCGCCTGTCCGACGAACTGCTCGACCAGGCGACGCCGAGCGTCGCCGAGATCGTCGGGGAGTTCGGCAGCGACGAACTCGGCGCGGAGATCGATCCCGGCATGAGTCTTCGGGAGGCGGCCGAACTGCTGCGCGCCCGGTCCGGACCGTTCGCGGCGCTGACCGTCGAGCATCTGGAGCGGCTCTACGCGGGCTACGACAACGGCACCGTGCTCGCACACAGCTTCCGGCCCCGCCCGTTCGACGGCGACCTGCTGTTCTTCAGCGCGGGCGACGATCCGATCAACCGGGCCGATCCCGACCGGCGCGCCGACGCCTGGGAGCCGTACGTCACCGGCGCCGTCCACGACCACGAGCTGCGCTGCGCGCACTCCGCGATGACCACCCCGGAGGCACTGGCGGTGATCGGGCCGGTGCTGCGGAGGTGGCTGGAGACGAAGGAGACGCACAGGTGAGTTTCGCGGTGGAAGTGACCGGCCTGGTGAAGAACTACGGCCGGGTCCGCGTGCTGGACGAGATCGACCTACGGATTCCCACGGGCACCGTGATGGGTCTGCTCGGCCCCAACGGCGCGGGCAAGACGACGACCGTGCGGATCGTCACCACGCTGCTGAAGCCGTCCGCGGGGTCGGTGCGCGTGGCGGGCGTCGACGTACTGCGCGATCCCGCGGCGGCGCGCAAACGGATCGGCCTGTCCGGCCAGTACGCCGCCGTCGACGCCAATCTGTCCGGTTACGAGAACCTGCGCATGGTGGCCAGGCTGTACGGGATGTCGCCGCGGCAGGCGACCGCCAGGGCCACCGAACTGCTCGGCGCCCTCGGGCTCGACTACGCCGCGCACCGCAGAGCGGGAACCTACTCCGGCGGCATGGCCCGGCGGCTGGACCTCGCGGGCGCGCTGGTCGCCCGGCCCACCGTGGTGGTGCTGGACGAGCCGACCACCGGTCTGGACCCGCGCGGCAGACTGGACATGTGGGGGGTGATCGGCGACCTGGTCGACGACGGCACCACGGTGCTGCTCACCACGCAGTATCTGGAAGAGGCCGACCTGCTGGCCGACCGCATCACCGTCATCGATCACGGGCAGGTCATCGCGCGCGGCTCGGCCGACGAACTGAAGACCTCGATCGGCGGCGACCGGCTCACCGTCACCTTGGCCGCCGGACAGGCCGCCGCGCCCGCGCTGGCCGTGCTGGCGCAGGTCGGCGTCGGCGAGCCCGGCCACGAGGCGGGTACCGACGAGGTATCGGTGGTGGTCGGCGACGGTTCGCGCACGATGGTGGAGGCGCTGCGCAGGCTGGATGACGCGGGCGTCTGCGTGGTCGACGCCAACGTGCACCGGCCGAGCCTCGATGACGTATTCCTTTCCCTCACCGGCAAACCGAGCGGAGCGACCGTCACGGAACCGGAGACCGACGACGTACAAGAGGAGATCATGTCGTGAGCACGGCAATCGTTGGGGAGGCCGCCGCGAAGGCGGAACAGGAGCCGAAAAAGGCCATGACGCAACCGAATTCCGCCCCGCGGCTGCGGTTGTTCCGGGACAGCGCGATCGTCGCGCACCGCAATCTGCTCACCATTCTGCGCGTGCCGACGCTGCTGGTGACGGCCACGATCCAACCGCTGATGTTCGTGTTCTTGTTCGCCTACATCTTCGGCGCCTCGCTGGGCGGCGGCCAATACCGCGAATTCCTGCTCGCGGGCATCTTCACCCAGACGGTGGCGTTCAACGCCGCGTTCACCACGGTCGGCCTGGCCGGGGACCTGCAGAAGGGCATCATCGACCGGATGCGCGCGCTGCCGATGTCGCGGCTGGCCGTGCTGATGGGCCGCACGCTGTCGGACCTGGTGGTCAACATCCTGAGTTTGGCGGTGATGGTCGGGTGCGGGTACATCGTGGGCTGGCGCATCCACGGCAGCGTCTCCGACGCCGTGCTGGCGTTCGCGGTGATCCTGCTGTTCGCCTTCGCGATGTCCTGGGTCGGCGCGCTGACGGGCCTGATGTCGCCGACCGTCGAAGTGGCACAGAGCGCCGGACTGATCTGGCTGTTCCCGCTGACGTTCATCTCCTCGGCGTTCATCTCGGCCGAGACGCTGCCGGGTCCGCTGCGCACGATCGCCGAGTGGAATCCGATCACCGCGGTCTCGGCGGCGGGACGAAAGCTGTTCGACAACGACTCGCCGCCCACCTTCGTCCCGCCCAGCGGCTGGGCCGCCGACCACAGCGTCGAATACGCGGCAGCCTGCTCGGTGGCGATCCTCGTGGTGGCCGTGCCGCTGGCGCTGCTGCGCTACCGCAAGGTGGCCAGTCACTGACCCGCACGACCACGCGCACAGCGAACGGCCGCCGCATCCGGACGATGCGGCGGCCGTTTCCGTATTCGCGAACCGTCAGGCGCGGCGGCGGGTCTTGAGCAGCTCCAAGCGCTCCTTGAGCAACTCCTCGAGCTCCTCCTTGCTGCGGCGTTCCAGCAGCATGTCCCAGTGCGTGCGCGGCGGCTTGACCTTCTTGG
Source organism: Nocardia sp. NPDC004168 (assembly GCF_040610355.1). NCBI lineage: Bacteria > Bacillati > Actinomycetota > Actinomycetes > Mycobacteriales > Nocardiaceae > Nocardia > Nocardia sp. NPDC004168. The sequence goes on from NZ_JBEXME010000013.1 coordinate 194,469, forward strand.
TCTCCTGGCTGGTGCCTTCGACCAGCACGCCCTCCTGGCCGTTGCGGCACAGCCAGGTCGGCGGGATCTCGGCGTCGTCGGCGAAGGGAACGTCGAATTCCTCGCCGTTGTCGGTCCGGTACCGGGCGATCCGACGCGGAGCCAGGTCGTGGTCGCGATCGGTCTCGTAGCTCACCGCTCCGAGCCGACTGCCTCGGAGTACGCGATCTGCCATGGTGTGCCTCTCCCTGTGTGCTCGAGTCTTCGTGCGCTGCGACCGTGTCCGCGCGGGTGCGCGGGGCACCCGCCGGACCTGATGTACAACGATCGGGCCTGCGCCGATAGTTCCCGACGCGGCCGCGGTGAACCGTTCCATTGTAGTGCCCGCGGCGCACAGGACTCGTCGCGCCCGATGGCGGGTGATTCGCCGGGGGTCGCTGAGTGGACCGCGGATGGCGAGCTATTAGTGTTCTGCGTCATGTCGCGCCGCTTGTCCTGCCAGTGGTGTGGGCGGGAGATCGTGGAATCGGAGGCCGGCCGCCGTCGCCGGTACTGCCGCCAGTCCTGTCGCCAACGCGCCTACGAACACCGCAACAGTCTGAAGGGAACGGGGATTCCCGACGACGCGGTGGTACTCAGTGCCCAGGAGGCCGCCGACTTGGCCGATCGCTGGTTCGCTGCCCGCTGCGCCGCCGAGGACGTCGCCACCGCCATCGCGGAGGGGGCGACGCCCGATGAGCTGGCCGTGCTCGGCAAGACGCTGGTCGCGCTCACCCGTGACGCGGAACGTCTGCGCTGACCGGGTCCGCCGGTTCCGGGTGTGCGGCGCGGTCGCGGTGGCGTAGATACGCCGCGGCGAGCAGCGCGACGACGGTCGCGGCGAGTCCGCAGCCCGCCGACCAGGTGGCGGTGTCCGGGTGGACCAGCGACTGGCCGCGCATCGCCTGCCAGAAGACCAGCGCCAGCAGGCCGGCGTAGCCCGCCGCGAGCACACCCACGACGGCCGAGCGGGCGCGTTCGGGGCGCAGCCAGCGGTACCGGGGAGCGAGCCAGGCGAGCGCGACGGCAACCAGCAGCAGCACCTGGATGCCGTGCAGCCCGACGAAGTGCGGAACGCGCAGGTCACCGCCGACCGTGCTCCAGTGCGTGATCGGCATGCCGCGCATGGCGTCGCGCGCGGCGAGATCGCCCGCGCCGGACAGCACCGTGTGCCCGGCGGCCAATTCGACGATTCGTCCGTCACTGTCGCGGACGAGTTGCTTGCCGGTGAAGCCCATCAGGTAACCCAGCGCCATGCCCGCCACGGCCAGTGCCAGTCCGGCGTGGACAGCGCGTGCGGTCGGGCGGTCCACCAAACGCTGCCAGGACAAGATCAGCACGATGAGCAGGTTGGCCAGGAACAGGCCGGGCACGCCGGAGGCGAAGACCATCTGCCCGATCGAGTTCACCGGGTCGTCCTCGGTATTGAAGTGGCTGAACGTGCCGCGTGCGGCCTGCAGCACGATGAATCCCACATCGATGAATCCGGTCACCGCGAACACCGAGCCCAGCCACCAGGTGACCCGGCTGCCCTTGTGCGGCAACGACAGCAGCCACGCCAGGGTGAGGCTGTAGAGCGCGAACGCCAGGCCGAATTTCATCGGCTTGAGCCAGACCGATTCGCCGAGCAGCGTGCGGTCGTCGATCGGCATCGCCGCGAGGGAGAACAGGACGAGCGCCGTCATCGCGGCGACCGTGCCCAGCAGTGGCCGATGCAGTCGCCCGCGCGTCGCCGTCTTCGCGCTCGCCCGCGACCCGTCTTCGGGCGCGGTGGCGAAATATGTTGTGGACATGGACCGAACGTAGAAATCACGGACGCCGGAGGGCGTCCCGCCGCGGCGCTATTCGCGCCTAGTACCCGGGTATCGGGCGACACGATCGGTCGGTACCGCAGACGCACATGCCGCCGCATAGCTCGTGCCCCGGCTCGCTGTCACAGCTCGTCCGGTCGGCTCACACGATGTGATCCCGCGGCGAGATCGCGGGCCGTCGTGCCCGTCGTGCCCGGCCCGCTTGGAGAGACGAAGCGGGCCGCGAACGCGTCATTGCGTTCGCGGCCCCTCGCGGGCGACGGCGCTGTCGCCGGGTCCGTTCGCGAGATCAGTCCTCCTGCGCATACCCGACGTCGATGCCGCGTCCGGCCAGCCAGGGCCGCGGATCGATCGGCGTGCCGTCGGGCAGACGGACCTCGTAGTGCAGATGCGGGCCGGTGGAGTAGCCACGATTGCCGACCGTCGCGATGACGTCGCCCGCGCGGACCTGCTGGCCGACGGTGGCGAGGATGTCGTTCACGTGGCCGTAGACGCCGATGGTGCCGTCGTCCTGCTGCACGCGCACCCACAGGCCGAAGCCCGAAGCGGGACCGGCCTCGATCACCACGCCGTCGGTGACCGCGGCGATCGGAGCTCCGAGCGGGTCACCGAAATCCAGGCCCGCGTGCATCGCGCCCCAGCGCGTGCCGAAATTCGAGGTGAGCACGCCCGCTGCGGGCCGGACGGTCATGGGGCGCGCGAAGTTCTGCGCGATGCGGTTCACGTCCGAGGGCGCGGGCATCGGGGCGGCCTGCGGCGCCGGACCGGTCGGCGGGGTGAAGACGGCGAATCGAGCCATGCCCTCGGCCGGGCGGATCTCGCCCGAGGCGATCTTCCCCGCGACGAGACGGGCGGACGCGTCGGTGTCCTCGTCCTGCTGCGCCGCGGCGAGGATGCCGAAGGAGGCGGTGACGACCGCGGCGGCGGCGACGACGCGGGCGGCGGCGCGATCACGGCGCAACCGCGTCGCGGCGCGGCGGATCGGTAACGGAAAGGTCACGGGCATGCGTCGAACGTACGGGAGCCGTCTCGGGCATTCGCAATCCTGTGGCAACCATCACCGCCGGGCAAAAACCCAGCTCGCCGGTCACAGAAAGGTGACGAAAGGCGCCGGATTCCCATGCGAGCTGGGAAGACGATGCCGTGTCGATAGTTGACCGGAGAAAAGCTGGGTGCGCAGACTGTGTGAGTGGCGACTAATGGAGTTCGTGCCCTAACGGCGCTCGCGGACCCGACCCGCCGCGCGATCTTCGAGGCCCTGCCGCAGGCCGCGCGCTCGGTCGGCGAACTCGCTCGAGAACTCGGAGTGACCAGCTCGGCGGTCTCACAGCATCTGCGTGTGCTGCGCGAGGCGCGGTTGGCGATGATGCGGCCGGACGGCAACCGCAGGCTGTATTCCCTCGACCCGCGCGGTCTCGCCGACGCCCGCGATTACCTCGAGCAGTTCTGGCCGAGTGCGATCGCCGCCTATTCCGCGGCCCTCGAAACCGCCGCGACGGCGAACGCTTGACCGCGGCGGTGCGACCGCACCGAACGCCTGTCATCCCACGCGTCGATACGCCGTCTTGCGGCGGTCGGTACCCGTGCCGGGCCAATTGCGCTTGCTCAGCTGCTTGTCGACGGCGTTGATCACCTCGGTGACGCCGATCTGCAACAGACCGGGGTCGGGGGTGTCGGCGTCCGGATCGCCGACGTGGCCGGTCCACAGCACGGCGTGCCTGCCGAGCAGGTGCGCGGGCGGACCCGCCCACCGCGGGGGCGTCGGGCCGAACAACAGGACGGTGCGGGTGCCGAACGCCGTGGCCAGATGCGCCACGCCGGTGTCTCCGCAGATCACCAGGGCCGCCTCGGCGACGGTGGCGGCCAGATCGATGAGGTTCTGCTGCCCGGCGAGCACCCGGCCCACGGGCAGGCCTGCCCGCGCGGCGATGCCCAGCGCGAGTTGGCGTTCGTATTCGTCCCCGGTGAGAACCACCTCTCGCCCGATGGCGAGCAGGTGCCGGACGACGGCGGCGAACCGGTCCGCCGGCCAGCGGCGAGCCGGTGCGCCCGCGCCGACGTGCACGACCACGCAGTCGCGGCGGCTGGTCGTCGACACCGGCGGAACCAGTCCGAGGTTGCGGCGATCCGCGCCGATGCCGTCGTACTCCAGCAGGCGACACCAACGGTCCACCTGGTGCATGTCCGGTTCCCACTCCGGGCCGGACAACTCGGGGAACGCGGGATTGCGGAAGGTGAGTATGCGCTCGGCCCGAGTCTTGGACAGCGTGACGATACTTTCGGCGCTCGAGCCGTGCAGGTTGACCGCCAACTCGGGGGGAGGCGCGTCCCAGCGGAAGCCGCTCGGATCGGCGGTCGGCATCAAGGCGTCGACCGAGGCGATCAGGTCGACGATCGGTTTGAGTCGCAGCGGTGCCGCCAAAACGATGCGATCGTGCGGTTTGGCCCGGCGCAGCGCACGTAGAGCCGGGACCGCGGTGAGTAGATCACCCAGCCCACGCGCCTGCAACACGAGCAGAACCGCCACCCTCTTCTCCTAGCCACCCGAGTCTCACCGAACCCCGACCCACCCGTTCAGCCCAGGGGCGCCAACGAAGAGTCACTAAGGCATAACTACCCGGACGTTCGAACAGCGAAACGTGAACACCGCGCAACGTTGTCGCGCCTACCGGAAAACCGCGGGAAATCCCACTCAGCAAATGTCCAGAGAACTCATGTGGAGCGGCTATAGCATCAGTGAATGACGACAAACAGCGTGGTAGAGGGTCCACTGCAGTCTCTTGCCCGCCGTGCGTGGCAAACCATCCTGCTTACCGGCGTTTTCGCGGTGATCCTCGGCATCCTGATCCTGGTCTGGCCCGACATCACTCTGGCGGCGGCGGGCATCGTCTTCGGCATCTACCTGGTGGTCACCGGCTTCCTGCAGCTGGTCGCCGCCTTCGGCGCACCGGCGAGCACCGGCCTGCGGGTGCTGGCGTTCATCATCGGCGTGCTGTCCATCGTGATCGGCGTGTTCTGCTTCCGCGACGAACTGGCCTCGTTGCTGCTGCTCGGGTTGTGGATCGGCATCGGCTGGCTGTTTCGCGGGATCGCGCTGCTGGTGGCCGGCATCTCCGAACCGGAGATGCCGGGACGCTGGTGGCAGGTCCTCTTCGGGGTCGTCACCGCGGCGGCCGGTGTCGTGCTGATCGTCTGGCCGGTGCGGTCGGTGGCCACGCTGGCCGTCCTGGCCGGAGTGTGGCTGATCATCGTCGGCCTCATGGAGATCATCGTGGCGTTCGGGGTGCGCCGGGAGGTCAAAGCCCTTCGCGCCGAGGGCGCTGTCGCCTGATCACGAGCCCGCTCGGCGGGGCGCCACCGGTGCCCGGCCGGGCAGTGCCGTGTTCGCGTGCGCCTGACCAGCGCGGTTCCCTCCTGCTGGAACTCGTGACAGAATCACAGGCGCATTTTCACCAGAAGTCGGCTTCGGGGTTGGTCGACATCGAAAAGAACTGGAGGCACGAATGATTCGTACTGCTGGGTTTGTCGGTGCGCTGGCCCTGGCGGGGGCCGCGGCCATGCTGTCGGCGGGGACGGCGCAGGCCGCGGTCGGCACGCTGGGGATCAACGGCGAACTGCACGCGGATCCGGTGGGCTGCCTGAACACCGACGGACTTTTCTACACCACGTTCCAGATCACCGTCGTCAACAGCACCGATCGTGCCGTCACGCTGTACTCCGGAAGGGACTGCACCGGTTCCGTGGTCGGCGAGCTGCCCGTGGAGAAGATCGGGTATCTGCCCAAGGGCGGCAGCGTCTCCGTCAGCTGAGCCGCTCGTCGCAATGGCGGCCGAGGCGTGGCGTCACCCATCGCACGAACTTCGTCGGTGTGGTGCGACCGCCTCGGCCGTTTCCGTGATCGCCTGCCGCGCCCCGGATCACCCGCCGACGTCGGTGGGAATCCGTTGTGAGGGCGACACGGTGTCGCGTGCCCACACCGCGTGGAGGCGCGCGTAGCGCCCGCCGCGTTCGAGCAGTTCGGTGTGGGTGCCGTCCTCGGTGATTCGGCCCTCGTGGAAGAGCAGCACCCGATCGGCGGTCTCGGCCGTGTGCATCCGATGCGCGATCGTGAGGGTGGTGCGGCCGCGGGTGAGGCGCGCCAGCGCGTGTTGCACCCGCACGTCGGTGCCCGCGTCGACGCCGCTGGTGGCCTCGTCGAGGACGAGCAGATCCGGATCGACCAGTGCGGTCCTGGCCAAGGCCACGAGCTGGCGTTCACCCGCCGACAAGGCCTCGCCGCGCTGGCCGACCGGAGTCTCCAGTCCCTGCGGCAGAG
>NZ_JBEXME010000014.1:0-187758 GCF_040610355.1 Nocardia sp. NPDC004168
TAGGTACAGCGCAGCGAACACTTCTCGGTGATGGACACACGTAGGTCGCGGGCGACGCGTCCGAAACGATCCAGCAAATAGGGGGTGTCGGGACGGCCGGCGAGCGAGGGACGCCCGGAACGCACGGCCGGAATCCCGATCTCGACCAGAGTCACACGTCCATTATGACCGCCTGCCCCAATTCGTTCGCGGGCGGAATGCTCGATTTCGGCTCACTTCGGCCGCGGACAGGCGGTGAGGCCTTGCCACGGCGTCCGGCGACCTGCGCATGGCGGCAGAGGCGGAGAACCGCCCGGACCGGGCGTTAGGCGTACCTCCGCCTTCGCTCCGGCCATGCGCAGGCTGAGGACGGACTACGTCCGACCGCACCCATTAGGCTGACTCGCATGAACCCTCGGCCCGCCGGCGTCTCGGCCAGGCCCGTCGACGACTATCGCGACAGCATCGAACAGCTGCTGCGGCCACTGGCCGCGCGCGCGGTCGAGTCCGTCGCGGTGCCGCGGGCGCTGGGCAGGCAGCTGGCCGAAGACGTCCGTTCGCCGATCGATCTGCCGGTGTTCCGCAACTCCGCGATGGACGGGTACGCGGTGCGTGCCGAATCGGTGCTGGTCGCGCCGGTCACCCTGCCTTTGGCAGGCGTCGTCGCGGCGGGAGCCGCCGGCCGCGCGCCGCTGCCGCCCGGTGCGGCGATGAAGGTGATGACCGGTGCGCCGATCCCGCCCGGCGCGGACTGCGTGGTTCCGGTGGAGGACACCCGCGTCGGCGACGGCACGGTGACCATCGAGCGCGGCCGCAGCGCGGGGGAATTCGTGCGGGAACCGGGCACGGACGTCCGGACCGGTGACCTGCTCGCACGGGCGGGCATCACGCTCGCGCCCCGGCATGTCGCCGCCCTGGCCGCGGTCGGGTTGTCCGCGGTGGCGGTCTTCCGCGCGGTGCGCGGCGCGGTGATCACCACCGGCGACGAGCTGGTCGCGGCCGGAAAGCCGCTGCGCCCCGGCCAGATCTACAACTCCAACGGCGTCGCCCTCGCCGCGGCGCTCACCGCGAACGGCGTCGAGGTCGTCTCGGTGGCGCACAGTACCGACGATCCGGCGCGTTTCCGCGGGCTGCTGTCGGACGCGATGGAGCGCGCCGATGTGGTGTTCACCTCCGGTGGTGTGTCCAAGGGCGACTTCGAGGTGGTCAAGGACGTGCTCGAACCGATGGGCGGACGGTTCGGCTCGGTCGCGATGCAACCGGGCGGCCCGCAAGGGCTGACCGTCGTCGACGGTGTGCCGGTGCTCAGTTTCCCCGGCAACCCCGTCAGCACGATGGTGTCGTTCGAGGTGTTCGCCCGCCCGATCCTGCGGCGCCTCGCCGGTCTGCCCGAGGTGGACACCTACGAGCTCCCCCTGTTCAACGCCGTGCCGCGCTCGCCGGAGGGCAAGCGTCAGTTCCTGCGGGGGAGGCTGATCCGTGGGCACTCGAGTGAGTCGTCCGCGTCCGGACGGCCGCGTGCGGTCGAGGTGGTGTCCGGTCCGGGCTCGCATCTCGTGGCGGCCATGGCGAAAGCCGACGTGCTGATCGATGTACCCGCCGAGGTCACCGCTCTGCCCGCGGGCGCGGTTGTGCGAGTGTGGACCTTATGAGCGAGTTGTCCCATGTCGACCACGAAGGTCGCGCCCGCATGGTCGATGTGAGCGCGAAGAGCGAGACCACCCGGATCGCCGTCGCGGCAGGCGAGTTGCGCACCACGGCCGAGGTGGTCGCGCTGGTACGGGCCGACGACATGCCGAAGGCGGACGTGCTGTCCACCGCCCGCATCGCGGGCATCGCGGGGGCGAAGAAGACCTCCGAGTTGATCCCGCTGTGCCATCAGCTGGCGCTGTCGTCGGTGCGGGTGGAGTTCGGTTTCACCGACACCGCCATCACCATCGAGGCCACCGCGAAGACCAAGGGTCCGACGGGTGTCGAGATGGAGGCGCTCACCGCGGTCGCGGTCGCGGGTCTCACCCTGCACGACATGGTGAAGGCGGTCGACCCCGCGGCAGTACTCACCGGCGTGCGCCTGCTGACCAAAGAAGGCGGCAAACACGGTCATTGGGAGCGCCCCGACGACGCGGCCTCGGACGAGAGCGAGGACGAGCCGGTCACCGCCGACTACGCCGAGCCCGAATTCGACGAGGAGGAACGCTCGGCCGTGGTGCTGGTCGCGTCGACCGGGGTCGCGGCGGGCACCCGTGTCGACACCACCGGTCCGGTGCTCGTGGACTGGCTGTCCGACCTCGGCTTCTCGGTGCGGGGCCCGCTGGTCTACGCCGACGCCGAGATCGAATTCGGACTCGCCGACGCGCTGCGCTTCGAACCCGCACTCGTCATCAGCACCGGTGGGACCGGCGCCTCCCCCACCGACGCCACCCCGGAGGCCACCCTCGCCTTGCTCGATCGCGAACTACCCGGTGTGGCGGAGGCGATCCGGCAGCGCGGCACCGCGAAGTTCCCGCTGGCGGCGCTGAGCCGCGGCGTGGCGGGACTCGCGGGACGCTCGGTGATCGTGAATCTGCCCGGGTCGCCGGGCGGCGTGAAAGACGGCATCGCGGTGCTGGAACCGCTGCTGGATCATCTGCTCGCACAAGTCGCCGGAGGTGGAAGTCATGACAACGGCTGAGGCTACGGTCCGGCTCGCCCGGATCAGCGACCAGCCGCTGGACCCAGCGGAGGTCGAGGAGGCGGTGTCCGGATCGCATTACGGCGCTGTCGTGGTGTTCACCGGGAAAGTCCGCGACCACGATGGCGGACAAGCCGTTTCGGCCCTGGAATACTCCGCGCACCCGCAGGCGGAGCGGTTCCTGCACACCGTCTGCGCCGAACTCGCCGCCACGCACGGCCTGCCGGTCGCGGCCGTGCACCGCGTCGGCTCGCTCGACATCGGTGACCGCGCGATCGTCGTCGCGGTGGCGGCGGCGCATCGCGGCGCGGCGTTCGCGGCGTGCGCGGAACTGGTGGACCGGATCAAACACGAAGTTCCGATCTGGAAGCGCCAGCTGTTCGCCGACGGACTGTCGGAATGGGTGAACGCCTGCGGGTGATCTGACCGTGACGTGAATCTCATGACGAATCAACACGTCCGGTATAGCGTGTGCGCGCGGTATCGCTTCACTCGGAGACCGACGGTGCGCCGATCGGTCGCGTGGCAGAAGGGAGCACGCGATGGGAACCGATCAGGTTCTGCTCCACCGGTTCGTCATCTCGCAACTCATCGCGGCCGGGGTGGACCGCGACCGGCTGCTCCGGGAAACCGGATTGCCGGAGTGGACCATGGCGGGCGACGACCTGCACCTGCCCAGCCAGATGTTCTCCCGGCTGTGGGAGATCGGTGAACTCGAACTCGGCGATCCGGACGTCGCCCTGAACGTGGCGAGCCGCTACGAACTGACCTGCCTGGGGCTCTACGACTATCTGTTCTCCTCGGCGCCGACACTGGGGGCCGGACTGGCGACCTGCGGTCCGTACGTCACCGCGGTGACTACCAACCACCGGTTCGACCTGGTCGCGGAGAACGACGACGAAGTCACCTTGTATCTGGACATGATCGACGGGGAAGGCCGCGGCCGCGATCTCACCCAACTCTGGGGGCTGAGCGCGGTGCTCAGCCGGGCGCGGCGCGTGGTGCGTGAACCGCTGGCCCCGGTGCGGGTCGCGCTGCGCCAGCACGCGCCCACCAAGATCCACACCTTCATCGAGGTGTTCGGCACCACCGCGATCGAGTTCGACGCGCCGGTGGACGCTATGACCTTCCGCGCCTCGGACATGGATCTGCCGCTGACCACCAGCGATCCGGTCCTGGCCGGCATCCTGCAACCCTTGGCCGCCGCGCTTCCGCCACCGCCGCCGCTGGCCACCGCATGGCCCGAACGCGTCGCGGCCGCCCTGGCGGACTGCCTGGAGGACGGCGACGCGTCCCTGGAGCGGGTGGCGCGGAGGCTGGCCACCAGCCCGCGCACGCTCCAGCGGCGGTTGCGCGAGGCGGGTACCACGTGGCGCGCCGAGCTGGACCGTGCGCGCGGCGCGCGGCTGGTCGCCGCGACCGCCACGGGGCCGCTGAGCCCCTCGCGCCAAGCCGAGATCCTCGGCTACTCCGACCCGGGATCGCTGCGGCGCGCGGCTCGGCGCTGGTCGCTGGCCACCCACGCGCCGCGCACCGAGCGGAGCTTCACGGCCTGAGGAAACGCGCGGCGATCGACCAGAAGGTCGCGTCCTCGATCGCCCGGAAATCCCAGCTGTTGGTGAGTGCGTGGGTCTCGGCGACGATCGCGGGAACGTCGAAGTCGTCGCGGGTGGCGGTGCCCTTGGCCTCCAGCACCTCGATGACGTACGCGGTGGCGCTCTCCATGGAATCTGACACGGGAAACTCCCATCGGTCGCAGGACGATTCGGTCGGTAACGGATCGGCTGCCGAGCGGCGCCGCGCGCGGCAATACGCTCCCGGTGCCCACCGACCGGCGGACACGCATCCAGTCTCATGAAAAGACCGCTCTGTCACCAGCACCGAACACGACATGTCGCGACCGAACGCGCCAATCTGCGCGCTCAGTGCGGCGTATAACGCCATACCCCGAGCATGCTCTGCGAATCGAGCGGTTCGGCGTCGTCGTGCACCGTGTCACGAAGGCGCGCCATGGCCTTGTCGGTGTGCAGACCGGCACCGATGAGCACCAGCTGCGCCCCCCGCGATTCGCCGCGCGACCAGCCACCCGGCTCGAAGACGATGTGGCGGCCGACCATGTGCAGGACGAATTTCCTGCGTTCGCCCGCCACCCCGAAGGCGGCGAAGCCCTTGGCCCGGAACAATCCCGGTGGCGGGTCCTCCAGGAAGCCGATCAGTTTGCGCGGGTCCAGCTCCCGGTCGCTGGCGAAGGAGACGCTGGTGTAGTCGTCGTGCAGATGGCGGTGCCCGGCGTGGTCGTGGTGCTCGTGCTCGACCAGCAGTTCGTCGAAGCTCAGTTGCTCGGCCACCAGCTGGCGTTCGCGTCGCGGTCGGTCGAACAGCAGTCCGGGATCGATCCGGCCGTGGGTGGTCGCGTACACCGGCACCGAGCCGACCAGCGCCGCGATGTCCGCACGCAGCCGTGCGAGCTGCTCGGGCGCCACCCGATCGGCCTTGTTCACCACCACCAGGTCGGCCAGCCGCACATGAGTGCGCAGCTCCGGATGCCGGGCACTGCTGTCCGGGAACTGTTCGGCGTCGACCACCTCGACCAGGCCGCCGTAGCGCAGGCGCGGATTGTCGCTGCCGACCACCATCCGGATGAGATTGCGCGGCTCGGCCAAGCCGCTGGCCTCCACCACGATCACGTCGATTCCGGCGCGCGGCTGCGTCAGCCGGGTGAACAGCTCGTCCAGTTCGGTGACGTCGACGGCGCAGCACACGCAGCCGTTGCCGAGCGAGACCATCGCGTCGACCTGCCCGGCGACCAGCATCGAATCGACGTTGATCGCCCCGAAGTCATTGACCACCACGCCGATCCGGGTCCCCCGGTTGTTTCGCAGCAAATGATTGAGCAGCGTGGTCTTCCCCGAACCGAGAAACCCCGCGACGAGCACAACAGGAATCCGGTCAGCCATTCCGCTCACCCTAGTGCGCCGCGAGACCCGCGGGAAAAGCCGGACGCCACCCTCGCCGTGGTGAGGGTGGCGTCCGGTGGGTTCGGTGCGCGGACTATTTCGCGGGGCCCAGCAGCATGCCCGCCAGGCTGTAACCGAGATTGATCAACTCCGTGCTGATGGCGTTGTTGTCCAGCCCGAGCATCTTCGCCAACGGCATCAGCAACTCCATGATCGAAGCGTTGCCCCCGGCGGCCCCGGGGGACTGCTGTGCGTTCGGCGTGCCCGGCGACTGGGTTCCGGAAGCACCCGGCGATTTCGGCGCCGCCGACGCACCGGGTGACTGCGGTGTCGCCGTTCCTGGAGCCGGTTTCGGCGTCGTGGTGCTGGGAACCGACTGCGCCTGCGGCACCGCCGGTGCCGCAGGGCTCTGCGGCACACCGGGAGTCGTGTAACTCTGCGGCACCGCGGGAATCACCTGGGCCTGCGGTACCGCCGGGTTCGTCTGAGCCTGGGGAGCGAACGGGTTCGTCTGGGCTTGGGGGGCGAACGGGTTCGTCTGGGCCTGCGGCGTTCCCGGCGTCGGAGCCTGCGGCGTTTCCGGGGCGGCCGCGGGATGGTCGAACGACGCACCCTGCGGCGTGCTCTGGCCGCCCTGCTGATCCGGCGCGGCACTCGGCTGCGGTGTGCCGAGCAGGTAACCGACCACGCCGGTGGTCAGCGCGATCGCGTGCTTGAGCTGCCCGTCCGGTGTCTCCAGCGACGCCGCGTCCTCGGGATTGGCGCCATTGCCCATCTCGAGGAAGACGAGCGGAACGGTGGTCAACGCGGGCCCGGCGATGTCCGTGCGGGTCTGCAGACCGTCCACCACCCCGCCGTAGTTTGCGGGCGGGAATCCCGCATCGCGATACGCGTCGCGCACCGACTTGGACGCGGCGAGTCCCGCTCCCGCCTGGACCTGATCGACGATCAGATTCGGGATGGGCAGCTCCGGGATGATCAGGTGGAATCCGCGATCCTGCGCGGGCGCGCTGTCGGCATGGATGCTCACGGCGACGTCGGCGCCGGACTGGCTCGCCGCGCGGGCCCGTTCGTCGACGCAGCCGCCCCAGTTCATATCGTCCTGGCGGCTCAGCACGACGTGCGCGCCGAGCGTCTCCAGCGATGTCTTGACGACCTGCGCGACGTTCCAGGTGATGGTGTGCTCGGGAACGCCGTTCATCGTGGTCATGCCGGTGGTCTGGCAGTCCTTGGTGCCGCCGCGACCATCGCTGACCTGTCTGGCCAAGTCCTGGGAGTGGTTGGACCCCTGGTGGCCGGGGTCCAGGAATACGGTCTTGCCTGCGAGCTTCTTCGACATGTCCAGCGGCGACGGCGCCGCCTGCGCGCTGGCCGGAAGCAATCCGGACAACGTCACCGTTACCGCGGCCGTGACCGCGGTGCAGATACCGGCTTTGACGATGCTTGGCTTCATAGTGCGGTCGGTGCCCCGGGACGGAGCACCCCTCCCTTCCCACTTGTAACACCAAACCCAATGGTCACTCTGGCAACGCATGTATCAGCAAAGCAAGGTGCGTGATCGAAGTGTTACAGCATGCGCGACGCCCGGCGGTCAGATCCGCCCCGGCGGTTTGCGCAGAGATAGCAGAGCGTAATGCACGTGGGTCGGCACTGTCTCGATCGGCACGCCGAAATCCGTGGCGACTTCCCGATACGTCGGGATTGCCCGGCATTTTCTCGGCGATAGCGATGTCCGTGTGGTCCGGTCCGGAAACGCGGATTCCGGCACACCACCTGGTCGGTTCTGGTAATGCTTGCCGCGGAGATGCGGAGGATCTCTCGAGTCGGCCGCGACGGCGGGAGCACGACGACCCGTGGACGCGGCGGGAGTACAAGTCAAGGAGAACCGGTATGCGTGCTAGCGCGCTCCTCCTCGCGGGAGCCATGGGTTCCGCGGTGACCCTGCTCGCGGCGGCGACGGCGACGGCCGAACCCGCGAACACCATCTCGCAGGATGGCGTCTATTCGGTCGGCGTCGATATCGTCCCCGGTCTCTGGGAGGCGCCCGGCACGAGCGACCCCGCCTACGCGTGTGATTGGCGCAGGTTGTGGAAGGTCGAGGGCGACAACACGAACATGCGGTACATCATCGCGAACAACTACACCCGGCTCGGCCCGGTCCGGGTGCGGATCAAGCCGACCGACGTCGGGTTCAAGACCGAGAACTGCGGGCCGTGGCGGTTGCTGTCGACAGCGCCGCCGACCGGCTCCTCCGGCGACTGAAACGACGGAGGCGCACTCGACGGACGACGTCCGACTGTGCCTTATAAGGTCAGCCGCATGTCGCGAAAAAGGATTCTGATCACCGGCGCGAGCGCGGGCCTCGGGGCCGCCATGGCGCGCGATTTCGCCGCCGATGGCCGCGACCTCGCGCTGTGCGCCCGCAGGCTGGACGCGCTCACACAGTTGCGCGACGAGCTGGTGGCGAGTCATCCCGGAATCAACATAGCGGTGCGCGCGCTCGACGTGGACGACCACGCGGCGGTGCCGGCCGTCTTCGGCGAACTGCGCGACGAGCTCGGCGGCTTGGACCGGGTGATCGTCAACGCCGGGATCGGCAAGGGAGCGCTGATCGGCACCGGACGGGCCGACGCGAATCTCGCGACGGCCACCACGAACTTCGTCAGCGCGCTCGCGCAGGCGGAAGCGGCGCTGGAGATCTTCCGCGCGCAGCGGGCGGGGCACCTGGTACTCGTCGCGTCGATGAGCGCGGTGCGCGGGCTGCCCGGCAAGAAGGCGGCCTATTCGGCGAGCAAGGCGGGGCTCGCCGCGCTCGGCGAGGCACTGTCCACCGAATTGGCACGCTCGCCGATCCGGGTGACCACCCTGCTGCCGGGTTTCATCGCCACCGATATGGCGGCCAAGGCGGGCGACGCGCGGATGGTCGCGCCCCTGGACAAGGGCGTGGCGGCGATGGTGGCCGCCATCGAGCAGGAGCGACGCCGAGCCTGCGTCCCCGGGTGGCCGTGGCGGCTGATCGACCTCGCGCTCCCCCATCTCCCCGACGCCGTGGTGGCGCGGATGAGCTGAACCGGCCCCCGCCGGGGCGGCTCTGAATTAGCGTCACTTGACCAGCGTGAACTGCACGATATCGATGCGACCGGCGCGGAATTGCGCCGCGCACCCGGTCAGATACTTCATGTACCGCTGGTAGACCTCCTCGGATGCCAGGGCGACCGCCTCCTCCCGATGCGCCCGCAGCGCCTCGGCCCAGCAGTCGAGGGTGCGCGCGTAGTGCGGCCGCAATTCCTGCATCTTCTCCGTGCCCAACCCGGCGCGCCCGGCCAGGCGCGTGACCTCGGCAGGATGCGGCAGCTGCCCGCCGGGGAAGATCTCTCGTTTGATGAAGATCTGGAACAGCGCGTCGTCCCGGGTCACCGGGATGCCCATGCGCCGCAAGTCTTTCAACGTCCACCCCACGATCGTGTGCAGCAGCATCCTGCCGTCCGGCGGCAGCATCCGGTGACACCGCTGGAAGAACGTCTCGTAGCGCGACCGCCGGAAGTGCTCGAACGCGCCGATGCTGACGATCCGGTCGACTTCGCCCTCGTATTCCTCCCAACCCTGCAGCCGGACCTGCACACCGGGGATGCGCTCGCGCTCGATCTTGTCCCTGACGTAGTCGTACTGGTTGCGACTGAGCGTCAGACCCACGACCGTGGCGCCGTAGGCCGTGGCGGCGCGCAGCATCGTCGACCCCCACCCGCAGCCGACGTCCAGCAGGGTCATCCCCGGCCGCAGGTCGAGCTTGCCCAGGGCCAAGTCGATCTTCGCGCGCTGCGCTTGCTCCAACGTCATGTCCGGTCGCTCGAACCAGGCGCAGCTGTAGGTCATCGTCGGGTCGAGGAAGAGTGCGTAGAACTCGTCGGAGAGGTCGTAGTGGGCCTGCACCTGCCGATAGAACGGTTGGAGGTTGGTCATCGCGTTTCTCCTGTTCATCGGGTTCATCAGCTGATACCCGCGCGCCGCCGCCGCGTTTCGCCGCACGCGGACCGATACGCAACCGATGTGCGGGTCACCGTTCGGCAACGGCGGCGGAAGAAGGTCGATTACCCGCGAGGTAATCGACTCCGTGACCCGCGGCAGGCAGGATCGCGGACATGATCGATGAGACGGGCACGAAGTTGTTCCACCAGACCATGCCGTTCACCGAACGCCTCGGCGTCGAGGTGCTCGCGCACGGGCCCGAGCTGGTGCGCAGCCGCCTGGCCTGGGACGAATCGCTGTGCACGCTGGGCGGCGTGCTGCACGGCGGGGTGCTGATGTCGCTGGCCGACGCCACCGGCGCGGTCTGCGCGTTCCTCAACCTGCCGGAGGGCAAGCAGGGCACCACCACGGTGGAGTCGAAGACGAACTTCCTGCGCGCGGTCCGTTCCGGGTACGCCGTCGCGTCGGCCATGCCGCTGCACGCCGGACGCTCGTTCGTCGTGGTCGAGACGGTGATCCGGGACGACGCGGACAAGCTGGTCGCGAAGGTCACCCAGACCCAAGCGGTGCTCTAGCCGACGCCGACGGTCGAGGGGACCCGCTCGCCCGCCGCCGCGCGGGCCACGGGCCACACCCGGGCGAGATCGAGCAGTTGCCGCAGCCCGGCGTCGAAATCCGGCGCCGGGACCGGCAACCGGGCCGGGGACGATCCGATCGGGGCCGCTCCCGCCTCGCGCGCGAGCGCCGCGCACGCCACTTGGTGCGCGTAGTCGGTCAGCGGACATCCCGAGCCTGCCATCGCCGACGTCGGGGCGTAGCGGCCGAGTTGCAGCAGCGCGTCCTGGATCTCCACGGTCATGCGCATCAGCCGGGTCTCCGGGTCGGCCTGCTCACCGGCCGCGGGCCGCAGCACGATCTCGGGCACCGCGGTGGTGAGATCCCGCCACAGCGGGCGCAGCCTGCGACCGGCGCGTCCGGCCCGATCCAGTTCCGCCATCGCCAGCAATGTCTGGACCAGCGGAATCGCGACCAACGTCGCGTCGACCAACAGGCACAGGGTGACCGTCGTTTCGACCCTGACCATCTGCGCGCCCAAGCCTTGCCATCCGGTGACGACCCACACCGTCGACAGCACCAGATTCGCCCCGAAGAGGGTCGCCGCCCAGATCAGCGTGCCACACACCAGCTTTCCCGCCAATCCGATGCCACCGGCCCGCAGTTCATGCGCGCACATGCGCGCCAGCAGCCAGACGTTCAGCAGCAGCGGGAGGCCGAACGCGGTCCACACCACCACGCCCTCGGTGTCGAGGGTCAGCTCGACCAGCCTGCCGTCCTGTCGCGCCGACGTGCCCGCCAGCAGGATCGCGGCGGTGGACGCGGCCGCCAGCGTGCAGCAGACGCGGTGCCTGCGCCGGATCGCGGCCGGTTCCGCGCCCAACGCCCAGATACGGACGATCCCTTGCAAGCACATCGATGACATCACCGTGCAACCCAGCGCGAGCTGATGGGCGAGACTCGCGATGCCGGGCGTCATGCCGCAGCGATACAGCAGCAGACTCAGCAATCCCCACCCGAACAGCTTGTTCAGCAGCCGGTCGACGATCGTGTCGCGTACCAGCAACCATCGGCCCGCGAAGACGGCCGCGACGAAGCCGACGACCGGCCACGCGATGATTCCCGGAATCGATGCCGCCATCGGCCGACCTCCCCACCCACGAAACTGTCCTTTGCGAACGATAACGTTGTCGCGTGTTCGTGACCACGCGGAACAAGAATCGGCGGCAACCGATAGCCGAGGCATGCACCGAACCGATGTCTTATTTGTCCAATTATCGACATCGCGTGCCGAGCTCGGGGCGGACATCGTTTGTCACCGGCCCCAGAACTTCCGCCGCGCCGTCGGCGAATGTCACAACAGCGTGCCGAACAGCCAATTCCATAAGGACACAAAACATTCGGCGGAATCGCTGTGGATGTTACGCTGTATCACATAGAGTTTCAGTGACGACACTCACCTCCGACACGCACCTCCCGGCGGGTGCGCCTGCTCTTCGTAGCCCGCGAACGCGGCTCTACCTCATGCTCTGCCCGCCCGTTCGTGCGGCAAGAACGGAGATATCTGTGCGCGATGAACCACGATCAGCTTTCCGGCCCGAGCGAATCGATGGTGCATCGATCGAAATCGACTTCGTTCCCCCGGCGCCGAGCCCGGTGGCCCGCGCGGTGATCAGGATCGGGGCGCCCGCGGTCGAGCGGCGATACCGCCTTCCGGAAGACAGCGCACCAGTGCATCTATGCGTCACGGCGTGATGGCGCCGGGGAAACGGAAGCGATGAGCAAGCAGACTGCCGGAACAACCGAACTAGCCGTGCGCCCGGCCGCCGGGACGGACACGATGAACACCGCGCTGCGCGATCGCCTGATCGACGCGACCGTCGAGGTGGTGTCGACCGAGGGTTTGCACGCGCTCACCGTCCGCCGCGTTTCCCGTATGTGCGGGGTCTCCACGATGGCGGTGTACTCCAACTTCGGCGGGATGCCCGGCCTGATCCGGGCGGCGGGTTCCGCGGGCTTCGCGCAACTGGCCGAGCGTATGACCGCGGCCGGGGTGAGCGACGAGCCGATCACCGACCTGCTCGTGCTCGGCCTGGTGTTCCGCGACGAGGCCCAGCGGCGGCCGGAACTCTTCCAGCTGATGTTCGGCACCGGGACACGCATCGACCTGAAGATCAATCGCGGCAATGTGCTGGTGGCCGGGCACGATTCGGAGTTCGAGCACTACGCGGAAACCTTCGACCACGTGGTCGGGGCGGTGCAGCGCGCGCAGGACGCCGGGCTGATCAACACCCCGGACGTGCGGTCCGCCGCGGCGCAGCTGTGGATGGGACTGTTCGGCTTCGTCCAACTGGAGATGGCCGGTCATCTGGGCGACGACGGTCTGCTCGAAGTGCTGGTGCCCGCGATCGTGAATCTGCTCGTAGGCATGGGCGCCGAGCTGGAATCCGTCGGCGCTTCGGTCCTGCTCGCGGTGGAGCGGTTCGCCACGCTGTTCGGCGAGTGAGCCCCCGCCCGGATCAGAAGGGCAGCTTGGACCGGAATCGCTGGGCGCGCGCCATCGCGCGCTCGGCGGCGCTTCCGCGCGGCGGCATCAGACCCAATTGCAGCAGCATCTCCGTGAGATCCCAGGTGGCCTGGCTGCGCCAGATCAGCCCGGAACGGAACTGCCACGCGTCGATGACAAGCAGATCGAGCTTCTTGCCGGTCGGGCCGAAACCGGGCGGGTCGATGGGGCCGAGATGGGTGCCGGTCATCCGCCACGGCACCAAGGCCAGCCGGCCGTCCGCGGCGAGTACCGGCGGAAACGGGTTGGCGTAGGCGACATCCGGGAACGAGCGCACCGTGTCGGCGACGAACTTCTCCACACCCGCCCGGCCGCGCGCGGGCGCGTCCAGCGAAGGGTCGTGCCAGATCGTGTCCTCGGTGACGCATTTCGCGACCGCCGCGCCGTCACCGCTGTTCCACCCCGCGATGTATTGCTCGGTGAACGCCAGCAGCCACTCCAGGCTTTCGATGGGTTCGGCCTCCGCCTCGATACGGAACTGCCCGGTGTTGTACGAATCCACGCCCATCGCCTTTCAGCCAGTGCTTTTCGACGAGCCATCGTAGCCACGAATGGACCGCGCGCTCAACATCTTCCGGCGCTCCGGAGCCGGACGGTACGGAATAACATCGGAATAACGATGTAATTCACACCCGTTCCACCGCTCGATAACTCTGTAATAACGCCGGAATAATCCCGTCATACCCCCTCTGAACTGCGTTGATGACGAATTCGGCATTACTTGCCCAGCAATGGTTTTCGGTAACCGCCCGCACGATTCCGTATTGACCTTCGCGAATCGCCGCTCCTACCATGGGTGGACACTGACCTCCTACCGCGGAACCACTTCACCGCCGGACGACGCCATGGCCGAACAGGTTTACCGGCGCCGCGATTCCGGCTGTCTCCACGCTGATTCGACGACGCCGACGTGAAACCGTCTGCGTTTCCGAATGCCCGAGCATCAGGGGATTTTCATGCCCAATGTAGCAATTGTCGGTATCGGCTGCCGTTTTCCGGGCGGCATCGACGGACCGGACACTTTCTGGGATCTCGTCGTGCACAAGGGCGACGGGATCGTGGAAGTACCGGCGGACCGCTGGAACCTCGCGAAGTTCTACGACCCGGACCCGGACGCCCCGGGGCGGATGTACACCAGGCATGGTGGATTCCTGACCCAGTCGCTGTGGGACTTCGACGCCGAGTTCTTCGGCATCTCCCAGCGTGAGGCGTCGATCATGGATCCGCAGCAGCGGCTGCTGCTCGAGGTCGCCTGGGAGGCGCTCGACGACGCGGGGATGGCGGGCCGGGTCGGCGGCCGCGAGGTCGGCGTGTTCGTCGGCGGCTTCATGAACGACAACGCGCTGGTGCGCAGCGGCTCGGTGGCCAGGGCCTCGATCAACAGCCACAGCCCGACCAGCTCGTCGCACACGCTGCTGTCGGCCCGCATCGCGTTCCTGCTGGATCTGCTCGGACCCACCATGACCATCGACACCGCCTGCTCCTCCTCCTTGGTCGCGCTGCACCAGGCGGTGCTGGCGCTGGAGTCGGGCGAGTGCGAGACGGCGATCGTCGGCGGCGCCAACGCGATGCTGCGCCCCGAGGCGTTCATCTCCATGTGCAAGGGCCGCTTCCTCTCCGTCGACGGCCGGTGCAAGTCCTTCGACGCGGCCGCCGACGGCTACGGGCGCGGTGAGGGCGCGGGCGCCGTGGTGCTGAAGACGCTGGACGCGGCGGTCCGCGACCGCGACCGGATCTACGCGGTGGTGCGCGGCAGCGGCGTGAACCAGGACGGCCGTACGCTGGCCATCCCGGTGCCCAACCCGGCCGCGCAGGAGGCGCTGGCCCGGCGCGTGCACCGGCTGGCGGGCATCGACGCGCACGACGTCCGCTATGTGGAGGCGCACGGCACCGGCACGCCGGTCGGCGACCCGCTCGAATTGGCCGCCCTCGGAGCGGTGTACGGCGCGGTCGAGGGCCGCGACGAACCGCTGCCGGTCGGCTCGGTGAAGAACAACATCGGCCACACCGAGGCCGCCGCGGGCGTCGCGGGTCTCATCAAGGCCGCGCTGACGCTGCACCACGGCGTCATCGCACCGCAACTGCGGCTGGACAACCCGAACCCGGAGATCCGGTTCGACGAACTGCGAGTGCGCATTCCGCTGGAGACCGAACCGCTGCCCAACGACGACGGCCGGGCCGCGGTGGCGGTCAACAGCTTCGGCTACGGCGGCACCAACGCCCATGCGGTCCTCACCCGCGCGCCGGAAGCGCCCGCGCAGGAGCGGACGCGCGGGCCGATCACGGTGCTGCCGCTGTCGGCCCGCAACGAGACCGCGTTGCGCACGATGGCCACCCAGGTGCACGACCTGACCGAGACCATCCCCGCGGACGCGGTGACCGAGGCGGCGTGGACGCAGCGGGCGCACCATCCGATCCGCGCGGCGTTCGCCTACCGCGACACCGACGACCTCCGCGCGCAACTGGCCGATTTCGCCGCGGGCGCGAGCAAGTCACCCGCCCGCGCGCTCACCGACGGCTCCACCCAGCCGGTGTTCGTGTTCAGCGGCATGGGCCCGCAGTGGTGGGGCATGGCCCGTGGCCTGCTCGAGGCCGACGGGCATTTCGCCGCCGCCGCGCGATCGATCGACGAAATCTTCCAGGACATCGCGGGCTGGTCGATCGTCGAGGAACTGCTGCGCCCCGAGGCGGAGTCGCAGATCACCAGAACCGCGTACGCGCAGCCGGCGAACTTCCTGGTCCAGGCCGCGCTCCTGGCCGAATTCGCCGAACTCGGCATTCACCCCGCCGCGGTGGTCGGCCACAGCGTCGGCGAAGTGGCCGCGGCCTACGCCTCGGGCTCGCTGTCGCTGCACGACGCGCTGCTGGTGAGCTATCACCGCGCCCGGTTGCAGGCCACCACCGCGGGCACCGGCGGCATGCTCGCCGTCGGCCTGTCGGAAGACCAACTGCGCGAGCGTCTCGCGGGCGTGGCGGGCGTCTGCGTCGCGGCGATCAACAGCCACTCCGCGGCGACGCTGTCCGGCGACTCGGCCGAATTGGACCGTATTCGCGAGGAACTCACCGCCGAAGGCGTCTTCGCCAGGGCGCTGCGCGTCGAGGTGCCCTACCACAGCCACCTGATGGACCCCATCCTCGGCGAACTCACCACCGTGCTCGCCGGACTCGCGCCACGACCCGCGCGGGTGCCGATCTGGTCCACCGTCACCGGCGGGGAACTGTCCGGCCCCGACTGGGACGCCGAGTACTGGTGCCGCAACGTACGCGAGCCGGTGCGGTTCGGCGCGGCCGTGGACAGCCTGCTCGACGCAGGCCACCGGGTCTTCCTCGAGGTGGGACCGCACCCGGTGCTCAGCGGCAACATCAAGGAGGCGTTCGTGCGCCGCGGCCTGGACGGCGCGGCGATCAGCACGCTGTCCCGCAACGCCGACGACCGCGACAACCTGCTGCGCGCGGTCGGCGAGCTGTACCAGACGGGCGGCTTGGACACGGCGCACGCACCGGGCGCGACGGAAACGCCTGTGGCGCATCTGGATCTGCCTCGCTACCCGTGGCAGCGCCGCACGCTGTGGACCGAGGACCCGGCGATCGAGGCGGACCGCGTCGGCGCGGTCGACGGCTACGTCATGCTCGGCCAGCGCACCGCGGCGTCCGCGCCGGAGTGGGAAGTCGAGTTGTCGGTGGCCGCGCTGCCGTGGCTGCCCGATCACGTGGTGGACGGTTCCGTCGTGCTGCCGGGCGCGGCCTATCTGGACGCCGCGCTCAGCGCCGTCGCGGTGCGGACCGGTCGCGCCTGCTTCGGGCTGGAGTCGGTCCAGTTCGTCGCGCCGCTGGTGATCGGCAGGCACGACGTGCCGGTATTGCGTCTCACCGTCGAGGAGACCACCCACAGGTTCACCCTGCGTTCGCGCGCCGCCACCGCGACCACCTGGACCGTCAACGCGTACGGCAGGCTGATCGAGGCGGACGTCGACGCGCGCTCCGTCGACCTCACCCCGGCGGCCGACGCGGTGGAGGTGTCCGCGGCGACGCTCTACGACGGCCTGGCCGCGCACGGCCTCGCCTACGGACCGAGCTTCCGGCTGATCACCGCCGCCAGCGTGGGTTCCGACTCCGTGCTGGCCCGGCTGGATCTCACGCCGCTGGCCGGGAGCGCGCCGAGCCTGCCGCATCTGGCCCATCCCGCGGCGGTCGACGCCGCGCTGCAATGTTTCGCGGCGCTGTACGCGCAGACCGCGCACGGCGCGAGCGTCGTGGTGCCGTCCTCGGTCGCCGGGGTCCGCTGGACCGGCCCGCTGCCCGAGCAGGCCGTCGTGCTCGTCCGCCGCGTCGACGGCGACCCGCTGTGCGCGGACATCACCGTCGCTTCGCCGGAAGGTGCCGTGGCACTGCATCTTTCAGGTGTACGATTTGCCGCCCTCGGGGGCGATCCGGATCTGCACGAGCAGCTCGACGGGCTGTTCTACGAGCCGGTGTGGTCCATCGTCGACGACACCGCGACCGCCGACGAACCCGCGGACGGGGAGGAGTTCCTGCTCGTGGTCAGCCTGGGCAGCACCGTCTCCCAGCGCGCGAAGGAGATCGCCAGCGCGCGAGCGTCGGCGGAGATCCTGACCCTGGAACCGGAGGAGGCCGACGCCTCCGATCGTGTCCTCGCCGCCCTGCGCGCCGCGCAGGAGCGGCCCGGCGTGACGCGCGGTCGCCTCGTCGTGGTGTCCGGCGCCGAACTGGACGCGGTGCCCAACGCCTACGGGCTCGCCCAGGTCGCCAAAGCGGTCGGCGAACTGGTGGTCGGCGAGGAGGACGACGACGCCCCGGCGACCGAGGTGCGCGCGGTGGTGGTCACCGAGCAGGCGTTCTGCCTGCCGGTCGACGCCTTCGCCCATCCCGCGCAGGCCGCGCTCACCGGCGCCCGGCGCACGCTGCGCAACGAGCAGCCCGCGGTGCAGTGGCGACTGGTCGACACCGAATCCACTACGCGCGCCGCGGACATCCTGGAGCAGGTGTTCGGCGACGGACGAGCCGACGAGGTCGCCTTGCGGGCGGGCGCGTGCTGGGCGCTGCATCTGCGCAAGTCCCTGCGCGACCATCTGGCGGTCTGGGACGAGGCCGCGCCGCTGACCGACCCGGAAACCTCTTTCCGCCTGGAGGTTCCGCGCTCCCGATTGCTGTCGGACCTGGCGTGGCGCGCGGTCGATCGCGTGCCGCCGGGGCCGGGCGAGGTCGAGATCCGGATGGACGCGGTGGGCCTGAACTACAAGGACGCGCTCAAGGTGCTCGGTGTGCTCACCGAAAAGGAGCTGGCCGGCACGTATTTCGGCACCGACCTGGGTATGGACGGTTTCGGCGTGGTCGAGCGCGTCGGCCCGGGAGTGACCGAGGTCGCCGTCGGGGACGAGATGTCGGTGTGTGCCAGGGACCTGGTTCGCAGGTACGTCACCCTCCGGCCCGACGAGGGCGCCACGATGCCACTCGACTACCCGGACACCGAGCTCGACCCGTGCCATTCCAGCTCGGTACTGCCCTTCCTCACCGCCGAATTCGCCTTCGGCGAGCTCGCGCACCTGCGACCGGGTGAGACGGTGCTGATCCACGGCGCGGCGGGCGGCATGGGCATGGCCGCGGTCCAAGTGGCGGTGCGCCTCGGTGCGCGGGTGATCGCGACGGCGGGCTCGGAAGAGCGCCGAGCGGTGGCCGCGGCGGCGGGGGCGCACGAGGTGGTCAACTCGCGTTCGATCAGCTTCGTCGACGACGTACTCGGCCTGACCGCGGGACGTGGCGTCGACGTGGTCTACAACTCCTCCCCCGGCGAGATCCTTCAGCAGAACCTGCGGGCGGCCGCCGAGTTCGGGCGGATCATCGAGATCGGCAAGGCCGACATCTACGGCGGCGGCGCGATCGACCTGCGCCCCTTCGACCGGAACCTGTCGTTCTTCGCCGTGGACATGGACCGCGCCCTGGCCGTGCGCCCCGAACTGGTCCGCCGCGCGGCGCGCCGGGCGATGGACGCGCTGAACGACGGCACCTACGAGTACCTGCCGTACACCGCGTTCCCGCTCACGTCGACCGCCGAGGCGTTCGAGACCGTGGTGCGGTCCAAGCAGATCGGCCGGGTCGTGCTCGATCTGCGGGAGCCGGAACCGACCGTGCTGGCCAAGCGGCCGAGTCTGCCGATCGACCCCGCGGCCAGCTACCTGGTGACCGGCGGCTTCGGCGCGTTCGGTCTGGCCACCGCGCGCTGGCTGGTGCGGATCGGCGCGCGGCGCGTGGTGCTGGCCGGACGCAGCGGCGCGACCGGTGACGCGGCCCGCGCCGCGGTCGCCGAGCTCACCGCCACGGGCGTGGAGGTCGTCGAGGAGCGTCTCGACATGGCCGACTACGACGCCGTCGCCGCGCTGGTCGAACGCATTCAGGCCAGCGGACATCCCCTGCGCGGGGTGTTCCACGCGGCCGGCGTGGTGAACAACCTCGAGGTCCCGCAGATCACCGCCGAGTCGCTGGCGGAGATCTTCGGCCCCAAGGTCGCCGGTGCGGTCAACCTGGACACCGCCGTCACCGCCGCCGATATCGACCTCGACATGTTCGTGCTGTTCTCCTCGGCGAGCAGCATCGTCGGCATCTCGCCCCAATTCGGCTACGCGGCAGCGAATTCCGTGTTGGACATGATCGCGTCCGCCCGCCGGGCCCGCGGCGCTGCCGCACTCGCGGTGAACTGGGGCTTCATGAGCGGTGGTGGCGGCATGGCCGATTACGAGGCGGTCAGCCGATATGCGGAGATGACCGGTTACCGCTCGGTGGACATGGACGTGGCCACCGATCTGCTGGGCGAGTGCTTGCGGCTGAACCTGCCGCAGATCGTGCTGTTCGACGTGGACTGGAGTCAGTGGGCGCTGGCGCATCGCCCGTCCACCCGCACACCGCGTTTCGCCGACCAGGTGGCGGCCGCGGGCGGCGGGGCGTCGGGCGCGGGCGCGCTGCGGGCGGAGATCCTTCAACTGGGGGTGGAGCAGCGCGGCGAGGTGGTGGCCTACCTGCTCGCCGAGCAGCTGGCCGCGGTGCTCGGCGTCGACGCCGAGACGATCGATCTGAACACCCCGCTGCCCGAGCTCGGCATGGATTCGCTGATGGGCATGGAGTTCGGCGCCCGCGTGGTGCAAGTGCTCGGCACCCAGCTGTCGGTGCTCGCCGTGATCGGACTGACGTTGCGCGGGCTCGGCGCGCGAATTGCCGAGCAGATTGTCCAGGAAGAAGAGCGCGCGGCGAGGAGCGAGGACGAATGACCGGCAACAACAGGGAACTGGCCCGCGCACTGCTGGCCAGGCACGCCAACGGCGAGAACACCGCCCCGGCGACCGGCAACGGCGCGCGTGCCGCGGACGGTCCCGCCGTCCCTACCGCGGCGACCGGCAACAGCGCGTCGCGCGGAGTCGCGCACACGTCGTTCCGTGACCACCCCGGCGTGCTCGAGGCCGCGCAGCGGTTCGGGCGGTTCGACGCCTGGGTCAACGAGGTCGGTCTGGTCAACCCGTACTACCTGCCGCACGAGGGCATCAGCGGCGCGGTGACCCGGATGGCCGATCGGGACGTGGTGAACTTCAGCAGCTTCGGCTACCTGGACCTGGCCGCCGACCCCCGGGTACGACAGGCCGCCAAGGACGCGATCGATCAGTACGGCACCTCCGCCGCCGCGGTCCGGATCGTGGCGGGCGAGCTGCCGATCTATCGCGAACTGGAAGCCGAGATCGCGCGCATCTACGACACCGAGGCGGCGCTGGTGACCGCGAGCGGCTACCTCACCAACGCCGCCGCGGTCGGATTCCTGCTCGGCAAGCGTGATCTCGCGGTCTGTGACGCGCTGATCCACCACAGCGTGGTCTCCGGCACGGAGTGGTCGCGCTGCAAGCGAGTTTCCTTCCGGCACAACGATCCGGAGTCGCTCGAGACGATCCTCAAGATGTCGCGGCGCAGCTTCGACCGGGCCATGGTGATCATCGAGGGCCTCTACAGCATGGACGGCGACGTGGTGCGGTTGCCCGAGATCATCGAGGTGGCCCGGCGCTACGACTGCTCGATCATGATCGACGAGGCGCATTCGTTCGGCACCCTCGGCGCCACCGGGCACGGTGTGCGCGAGCTGTTCGACCTGCCCGGCGACGCCGTGGACGTCTGGATGGGCACGCTGTCCAAAGCGCTCGGCAGCGTCGGCGGCTACCTCGCGGGCAACCGGGAACTGGTCGACGGATTCAAGTACGTCGCGGGCGGTTTGAGCATGTACACCGCCGCCCCGGCCCCGTCGGCGATCGGCGCCGCCTTGGCCGGGCTCGGGGTCCTGCGCGACGAGCCGGAACGCGTGACGCGGCTGCGGCACAACAGCGAGTACTTCCACCGCCGCGCCAAGGACTACGGCTTCGACATCGGCACGTCGGAGGGTTCGCCGATCATCCCCGTGATGACCGGCGCCGACGAACCCGCCGTGCTGGCGGCATTGGCCATGCTGCAACGCGACTTCAGCGTGAACGCCATCACCCACCCGGTCGTCCCGGCGGGAGAGGCCAGGCTGCGGTTCTTCATCAACTGCAGGCACACCGAGCAGCAAATGGACCAGGCGCTGGCCACGCTGCGCGAGGTGCTCGACGGACTCGCGGACACCGCGGGACAGCAATTCACACTCGCCCATGAGGAGCAGCACTCGTGAAAATTCCCATCAATCGATCCCTCCTCCGAAAGGCGGTGGTGCCCGGGGTGGCACTGCTGCTGATGGGCTCGCTGTTCATTCCCGCACGGTCGGCGCTGCTGCCCACCTACGACGAGGCGGGCGGCCCCATCGCGAGCAAGTTCGACTTCACCGCGATGCCGATCGCGCTGCCAAAGGGCCTGCCGACCGACCGCAAGATCCGCGAGCTGCGCGAACCGTACAAGCACCTGTCGGCCTGGATCTCCTCGGTCGGCGCGGCCATCGCGATGAACGACTTCGACGGCAACCGGCTTGCCGACGACCTGTGCGTGGTCGACCCCCGCTCCGACACGGCCTTCATCACGCCGACGCCGGACAGCAACACCGCCCGGTACGAGCCCTTCGTGCTCGATCCGCGGCCGCTGCCCGCCGACTCCTCCACGGTTCCGTCCGGCTGCATCCCGGGCGACTTCAACGGTGACGGCCGCATGGACGCGCTGGTGTCGTACTACGGCCGCACGCCGATCCTGTACCTGCAGCGCGCCAACGCGACCCACCTGGACGCCAAGGCGTTCCGCCCGGTGGACATCGTGCCGTCCCCGAACACCCCGGACGGGCACTACGAGGGCCAGCGCTGGATCACCGCGGCGGTCTCGGTGTCCGACTTCGACGGTGACGGCAAGCCGGACATCTACCTGGGCCAGTACTTCAACGACATGGACGTGCTCTCCAAGGACGGCCAGCTCGCGCTGTGGATGACCGACTCGCTGTCCAACGCGCGCAACGGCGGCAAGGATCGCATCTTCACCCTCGCCTCCGCCAAATCGGGTGACGAGCCGACCGCCGAGTACCGCGAGGTGGCCAACCCGTTCCCGATCGGCATGGACACCGGATGGGCGCTGGCCGCCGCCGCGGCCGACCTGAACGGCGATCAGCTTCCCGAGCTGTACGTGGCCAACGACTTCGGGCGCGACCGCCTGTTCGTCAACAAGTCCACACCGGGCCAGATCCGCTTCGGCTACGCCGAGGGCGAACGCGGCATCACCGAGCCGAAGTCCTATGTGATGGGCCATGATTCGGACAAGGGCATGGCGGCCGACTTCGGCGACCTGAACGGCGACGGCATGCCCGACCTGTTCGTCAGCAACATCGCCGTGCGCTTCGCGCTCATGGAAGGCCACTTCGCGTTCTACAACACGGCCAAAGACACGGCCGACGCGGCACGTCAACTGGCCGAGGGCGTCGCGCCGTTCAAGAACCGCGCCACTGACGTCGGGCTGGCCTGGGAGACCTGGGGCTGGGACGCCAAGATCGATGACTTCGACAACGACGGCCGCAACGAACTGATCCAGGCGACCGGCATGATCAAGGGCGAGACCAACCGGTGGCCGCAGATCCAGGAACTCGGCACCATGAACGACGACCTGACCAGGTACCCCTGGGCCTGGCCGATCATCAGCTCGGACGCCGATCTGGCGGGCAGCAATCCGGTCGGCTTCTTCAGCCGCGGTGACGACGGCAAGTTCGCCAACCTCACCCACGCGCTCGGCATGGACACCCCGGTACCCTCGCGCGGCATCGCGGTCGGCGACACCTCCGGCAACGGCGCGCTCAGCTTCGCCGTCGCCCGCCAGTGGGGCGACCCGACCTTCTACCACAACAACAAGGCGAAGGGCGGCCAGTTCCTCGGCCTGAAGCTGTTCAAGCAGGCTTGGGAGGGCAACGCGGCCACGACCACCGTCGCCGGTCTGCCCCCGCAGGGCGTTCCGGCGGTGGACGCCCAGGTCGAGGTCCGCACCCCGGACGGCCGGTTGCTCACCAGCCACCTCGACGGCGGCAGCGGGCACACCGGCAAGCGGGCCACCGAGGTGCACATCGGCCTCGGCGAGGTCGATCCGGCCGCCCCGTTGAACGTCACGCTCCGCTGGCGGGAGACCAACGGCACCCCGCACGATCAATCCCTCCAGCTCGCGCCGGGCTGGCACACCGTGAACCTCGCCTCGGACGCGCAGGAGGTCAAGCAGCGATGAGCGACAACGACAACAAGGATCCGGGCGAGGCGAAAGCCGCCTCGAACGGTCATCACGAAACATCGGCGGCCAACGGCAACGGCGCGGCCAACGGCAACGGCGCCGCTCCCGAAAGCAACGGCACGGCCGCACCGACGACCACCGCCGAACGCATCTCGTCGATGCAGCGCTCGGGCACCGAATTCGCCAAGGAATGGATGGAAAAGCCCGCGGCGACGAAGGATCCGCGCTACCTGGCGCTGCGCAACTTCGCCATCTCGATCACGATCTTCAACCTGATCGGGTTCCCGCTGCTCGGCTTCGAGCAGCCGTTCCTCTGGCCGTTCATCGCACTGGCCACCGCCTACACCACCGAAATCGGGCTGGAGGTCCTGGCGGCCTGGGCGTACAAGCGTGCGCCCGCCTTCCGCGGCCGCGGACCGCGTGGGTTGTTCGAATTCCTGTTGCCCGCGCACATCACCGGCTTGGCGTTCAACTTCCTGACCTTCGCGCACGACAAGCTGTGGCCGGTGATCTTCGGCATCGTGGTCGCGGTCGGCACGAAGTGGGTGCTGCGCGCCAAGATCAACGGCAAGATGCGCCACTTCATGAACCCGTCGAACTTCGGTGTCGTGGTGTGCTTCCTGGTGTTCCCGATGATCGCGGTGGCACCGCCGTACCACTTCACCGAATACATCACCGGACCGGCGGACGCGCTCATCGTGCTCGGCCTGCTCACGACCGGCACCATGCTCAACGCCAAGCTGACGCTGAAGATGCCGCTGATCATGGCGTGGGTGGGCGCGTTCGCGCTGCAGGCCATCGTGCGCGGGCTCATCGAACCGAACATCTCGATCCTGGCCGGCCTGAGCATGATGACCGGTCTGGCGTTCGTCTTGTTCACCAACTACATGGTCACCGACCCTGGCACCACCCCGTCGGGCAAGAAGCAGCAGATCATGTTCGGCGCCTCGGTCGGCATCATGTACGGCGTGGTCACCGCGCTGCACATCTCCTACGGGTTGTTCATCGCGCTGGTCATCGTCTGCGGCGCGCGCGGCGTCTACTGGTGGGTGCGCGGCATCGCCGAATGGTGGCGGCAACGCGGCGCCGCGCCGGAAGCGGCGGAGCAGCCCGTGGTGGCCGACGACCTGGAGGCCGACATCGCGGGTGAACCCGAACCGGAGAAGGAGGCCGCCCGCTCATGACCGACCGCGCCGAGCTGCGCCGCGTGCTCGGCGCGTTCACCACCGGTGTCACCGTGGTCACCACCGGGTGGCCACGGCCGCACGGCATGACCGCCAACGCGTTCACGTCCGTCTCGCTGGATCCCCCGCTGATCCTGGTGTGCGTCGCCCATACGGCGCGCCTCCACCGCGCGATCCACGAGGCGGGCGCGTTCGCCGTTTCGGTGCTTTCGGCGGACCAGGAGCCGGTGGCCCGGTATTTCGCCGACTCGGCGCGCCCCGACGGCAGCGCGCAATTCGACCAGGTCGAGTGGTTCCCCGGACCGCACACCGCGGCGCCGATGCTGGCGCACGCGGCCGCGGGCTTGGAGTGCAAGCTCGACGCCGTATTCGACAGCGGCGACCACAGCATCGTCGTCGGCGAGGTCGTACACGCCGAACGCGACGCCGAACTGGCCGCCACGGGAACGCTGACCTTCTTCGACGGCGGCTTCCGTCGCTTGATCCTGTGACGATCCCCCACTCCTCCGACGATTGGAGAACCCCATGCCCTCGCCGTTGGGTCCGCTGCGCGCGGCCCTGTTCGTCCCCAGTCCGGCCAGTGTCCGCCAGGTGCTCAGCGGGTTCGAGCAGCCCGACCAGCACACCGCGCTCGAACTCGAGCAGGTGACGATGCATTTGGTCGGCGGCATCGACTCCGCGGTCCGCAGCTCCGACAACGACGAGCTGATCGCCACCCTCTTGCGGGTGCCGCCGAAGTACCGCGGGTTCGCCTACGAGGGCGCGGCAGTCGGCCTCACCGCTGTCGACTCGCTCTCGCCCGGCCGGCGCGCCGCCGACCTGATCGACGGCCCGGCCGGCGAATACGCGCTGACCATGTACGTCGGCGTCGGCCTCGCCATGGCGAAGATCCCGAAGTTCCGGTGGAAGAAGCTGTTCCCGCAGCACCCGCTGTTCCGCTGGCTCGCCATCGACGGCTACGGCTTCTACAAGGCGTTCTTCCAGATGCAGCGCTACGTGCGGGACAAGCACGTCGAGACCCGCTACCCCGGCTGGCTCGGCGACCGCGACAACCTGAAGCGCATCGCGGACCAGGGCATGGGCCGCGCGCTGTGGTTCATCGGCGGCGGCAGCCCGGCCGGTGTCGTGCGGCTGATCGGCGAGTTCGAGCCGAAACGGCACGCCGATCTGTGGAGCGGCGTCGGCATCGCCGTCACCTTCGCGGGCGGCGTGGAATCGGCTGCGATGGAGGAACTCTGGGACGTGGCCGGCGAGTTCCGGCCGCAGCTGTCGCTGGGCTCGGCCATGGTCGCCCGCATCCGGCAGCAGACCAACAGCGTCAACGAGCACAGCGAAGCGGCGGCGCAGGTCTTCTGCGGGACCACCGTGGCGAAGACCGACGCGCTGATCGAGAGTTCGCTCGATGATCTGCCCGACGACGGCAGCTCCGCCACCTATCTGCTGTGGCGGGACCGGATCGCCGACATCGTCACCGCCAGTCGAGCCTGAGTCGCCGCGATGGCACGGGTCAAGGACTGGGTCGGCAAGCACGTCATCGTCACCGGAGGATCGGAAGGGATCGGCGCCGCGGTGGCGGAGGCCTTCGCGGGGCGTGGGGCGCAGGTCTCGCTCATCGCGCGGCGGAAGCTTCCGCTGCGCGACACCGCGAAACGACTGGGCGCGGACTGGGCCGCCGCGGACGTCACGAGCGCGGACCAACTCGCCTCGGCCATCACGGAACTGGAGCAGCGCAACGGACCGTGCGAGGTCATCGCCTGCTGCGCCGGTCTCGCGCTGCCCGGGCGGTTCCTCGAAGTGCGGCCCGACGAGTTCGAGGCGCAGATGTCGGCGAACTATCTCGGCGCGGTGCACGCGGTGCGGCGGGTGCTGCCCGGCATGGTGGAGCGGTCCAGGGGAAAGATCCTGTTGGTCAGCTCCACGTCGGCGTTTCTCGGCATCACCGGGTATACCGCCTACGGACCGACCAAGGCGAGCATCCGGCAGCTGGCGTTGTGCCTGCGCTACGAAGTGGAGCCGAAAGGCGTGGACGTCACGGTGATCTATCCGGCCGACACCGACACACCGGGGCTGGCCATGGAGAACACCCGTAAGCCGGTCGAGACCAAGGCGATCACCGGGTCGATCGAGCCGATGCCTGCCGAGCGCGTCGCCGAGGCCGCCGTGCGCGGCCTGGAACGCGGCCGCCACCACATCGCGCTCGACCCGCTCACGCGGTTCTTCCTGGCCTGGGCGAACCTGCCCGAGGACATCGCGCGGCCGTTCATGCGCCGCACCATAGCCAAGGCATTGCGGGGCAGCTGAACGCCGACCCGGCAAAGGCCCGCTCACCCATCGATTGCGATGCGTGAGCGGGCCTTTCGCCGTTCTCAGCCGACGATTATGACCACGCAGGCCGCGATGAACAGGACCTGAACCAGCGCCCGCAGCGGCAGCGGCATGGTCTTGATGCCCAGTTCGGCGCGGGCGGCGCGGACGTTCGCCGGGAACAGCGCCACCAGCAGCGCGATCAGGCAGGCCGCGGCCAGGTCGGCGGTCGCGGGAATGAGGACGCCGACCGCACCCGCCAGTTCCAGCACACCGGTCAACGTCACCAGCGCCGGGGCGTTCGGCAGCCGGGGCGGCACCATGGCGACCAGAGCGTCGCGGCGCGGCTGGAGGAAGTGCGCGCTCGACGTGAGCGCGAGCATCGCGGCCAGCCCGAGCGCGGTCGCGTGCGCCCACGAATCGAGCCAGCCGTTGCCGGTGAGCCAGCCGATGAGCCGGGCGAGTGCGGTGACGGCGACGAGGACGACCAGCGGTGCCATCGGGATCTCCTGTGGATCGAAGAGCAAATCTTGACAGTGGAAAGATACGGCCGCGGTCATGAACTTGTCAATGTCTAGATGATGGGTCACCATCGAGGTATGGCGAAGGACGGTTATCACCACGGAGATCTCCGCGCGGCACTGCTCACCGCCGCCGCCGAACGGATCGCCGCCGACGGCGTCGACGCTCTCTCCCTGCGCAACCTGGCCCGGCACGCGGGCGTCTCGCACGCCGCACCCGCCCACCACTTCGGTGATCGAGCAGGACTGCTCACCGCGTTGGCCACCGAGGGATTCGAACTGCTGGCCGAACAGCTCGCGCAGGCCGGTTCGGACTTTCGCGAGGTCGCGGTGGCCTACATTCGCTTCGCGCGCGAGCATCCGGGACACTTCGACGTGATGTTCCGGCACAGCCTTCTCCACGCGGAGAACGAGACTCTGCGCGCCGCGCGAGAACGATCCGGGTCGGCGCTGCGCTCCGGCGTTTCGAGCATCCAGCCGAGCCACAGTCAAGACCGTCAGTTGTCGACCCGACTCGCCGCGTGGTCGCTGGTGCACGGCTTCGCTTCGCTGTGGCGCGAAGGCGCACTGCATAATTCAGCACTGGCCACCGACTCCGATCCGGAGATCCTGGCCCGCAAGATGCTGTCCACCATCCATTTCGACTGACCGCAAACCGGCTTGCGCCGAGCCGCCATCGTGCTATCCAGAGACCCGGAAGGAGCAGGCGGCCACACCCCCGCTGCCATCGACACATGGACATCCACGCCTACCCCACCGACGCGACCACACCGGTGGACCCGACCGAGGCACACCGGATCGCCGAGCGGCATCTCACCAACGGCGATTACGCCGATCGAGGCATCACCTATCAGCTAGCGGAGTTCGACACCTGCTTCGTCGCCGTCGCCACCTTCCCCCGCTCGCCGCACGTCGACCCGGACAGTCCGCCGGTGATCGTCGGCGGCTCCGTCTGCGTCATCGACAAGCCCACCGGCGCGGTCTCCTATTGGCCGACCTACCCCGCCGACCTGGTCGCCGACCAGTACGCGACCGCGCTGCGCGACGGGACGCTGGTCATCGAGGACGACTGGCCGGAGGACGACGAGTCACCCTCCTCGGCGTGACCGAGTCCCACATCCACGACGCTCGACCACGACGCGATCCCATACAACGACGAGCCCGAACCTGTCGGACCCCGCTGTTAGCCTGAGCACCAGGATCGGCGCTCTTTCGCCCACGAAATCCATTGGGGGATCGCATGTTCGAAGATCAAACGCTCGAAGGCACCGGACCGGCTCCGACGCCCCGTCCGCAGAGTTCCGCGGAAGCGCTCGATCCGTTTCGCGAGTGGCAGGAGACCGCTCCGGACGGAGTCCCCGAAGCCGACCTGCGCCGTGCCGTCGCAGTGGCGACCTTGTTCGGCGCGGATGATTCCGCCGAGGCGGAACAACTGATGACAGTCGTCTTCGGGAATGGACCCGATACCGCCGCCGACCGGGTGGCGGTCGTCCAGTGGCTGCGGTCCCAGTTCCCGAGCGAGCGGTATCTCGATCCCTCGCCCGGCCCGCTCGGCGACGCGCTCGTCGGTCAGGCGCTGCGCGCGGAAACAGACGCCGGGGTACGGCTGCTGGCCGACGGCGTGCACAGCGCTTCTCTCCGCCAGCGCGAGCGATGCTTCGAAATCCTCTCCCGGCTCCGCACGACAGACGAATACATCGCCTCCACCTGCGCGAAGTATGTCGCCGCTCATCATCGCCGGTTGGCCGAATACATCGCGGATTCCTCCAAGGGCGACCCGGAAGTCCGGCTTCCCGGCTCGATCACCCATCTCCTCCTCAGCTCGATACCGAATAGTCCGGCCGACGGGTCGAACTCCGGGAGCACGCGACAGCTGACGCTCTCCTTGATCGAGATCGGCGATCGTCTCCG
Organism: Nocardia sp. NPDC004168; assembly: GCF_040610355.1. Classification (NCBI taxonomy): domain Bacteria; kingdom Bacillati; phylum Actinomycetota; class Actinomycetes; order Mycobacteriales; family Nocardiaceae; genus Nocardia; species Nocardia sp. NPDC004168. The sequence goes on from NZ_JBEXME010000014.1 coordinate 29,322, forward strand.
TGCCGCAGGCGACACGCGGGCAGCCGGGCGACTGTACCGCCGCGCGTTCCTCCTCGGTCTCGATGACGACCTCGACGGCCCCCTCGCCGAGGAGCGCGATTCCGACGGTGAACTCACCCCGCTCGCGAGCGGGGCGGCCGAAGCCGGACGCCTGTACCGACGCTCCGTCGCCATCGGGGAACGTGTCGCCACCGCGCAACCGGCCGACTCCGGTTACCGCCGCGATCTGTCGGTGTCGTACGGCAAACTGGCCGATCTGGAACGGAAAGCGGGCGCGGTCGACACGGCGACCAGACTGCACTACTGCGCGCTCGCCATCGTCGAAGAACTCGCGGAGGCCGAACCCGCGAACCGCGTGTATCGCCGCGATCTCGCTGTCGTCAACGAGAAGATCGGCGACATCGCCCACGCCGCGGGCGATGCCGACAAAGCCGCGCGCCACTACGGGGTCACGCTCCTCCTCACCGAAGAACTCGCCGCGGCCGACCCGGGGAATACGCTCTATCGACGCGATCTCTCGGTGTCCTACAACAAGCTGGGCGATCTGGCGTCGGCCACCGGCGACCTCGATGAGGCCGCTCGGCGCTACCAGCTCGCGATCAGCATGGCGCGAGAACTGGTCGATGCCGATCCGGACAACCTCCAGTACCAGCGGGATCTTTCGATCGGCTACGACAAGCTCGCCGAAATGGCCCGGACTCGAGGAGATCTGGACGAAGCGATCCGCCTGTACCGGCGCTCGATGGAGATCGCCGAAGCGCTCGTCGCTGCCGAACCCTCGAACCTCGGATACCGACGCGACCTCTCGATCACCGTAGACCGGCTCGGCGGGGCGATCCGCGCGAACGGCGATCCGCACGAGGCCATCCGGCACTACCATCGCGCCCTCGCTCTCACACAGGAACTCCTCGCCGCCGACCCCACCAATCCGCAGTACCGCCGCGACCTCGTCGTCACGTGCAATGTGCTCGGCGACATCGCCAGAGAATGGCGCGACTTCGGCGAAGCCGCCCGGTTCTACCGACGTGCGCTGGAGGGCACGGAGGAACTGGCCGCGAGCGCACCTGGCAATCTCCGATATCGTCGCGATCTCTTGGTCGTCCACGATGCGCTGGGCTCGTTGGCGATGGATCAGGGCGACTACGACGGCGCGGCGACCCACTGCAGGCCTGCCCTGATTCATGCGGAGAAACTGTCGGCCGCCGACCCGGTGAACCTTCGGTATCGGCGTGATCTGCTGCTGGCCTACAACGCGCTCGGCAGAGTCGTAGCCGCCCAGGGAGATCACGGAGAGGCGACGCGACTGTACGAGCACGCCATCGCGGTCGCCGCGAGCCTGGTCGAATCCGCGCCGGACAACAGCACCTACCGCAGAGATCTCTCGTTCTGCTACCACCGGTTCGGCGACCATGCCCGTGCACGGAACGACCTCGCCGAAGCCGATCGCGCGTACCGGAACGCCATGACCATCGATCTCGCTCTGGTGGACTCTCAGCCGTCCAACCCGTCTTACCGCCGCGACCTCTCGGTCACTTACGACCGCCTCGGCACTCTCTCGCGAGCGAGCGGCGACCACCATGCCGCGCGGGACTGGTACAACCGCTCGGCCGAGATCGCCGAGGAACTGTCGGCCGCCGACCCGGGCAACCTCGGCTATCGCCGCGATCTGCTGTCCTGCTGCGACAAACTGGGCAGCCTCGCTCGCGACACCGGCGATATCGCCGGCGCGGCCCAGCATTTCCGCCGCGGACTCGCTGTCGCCGACCATCTGGTGCGCTCGGCGCCATCCGATTTCGGCTACCAGCGCGATCTGGCCCTGATGTACGAACGTCTCGCCGACTTGGCGGGCGGTGTCCGCTGAGATCAACGATGTTCCGTCATCGATCGACGCACAGGCTCGTGGCGGCTCGGCATTCAGGTGGCCGATACGACCGCGCACACTCCCACCGGATGTTTCGACGCCGTGATTCAGAACGCGGGCTGGGCGGGGAGGTCAGGATTCGGGTCCGGACTCGACTCACCCGCGTCGGGAACTTCGGTGCCGCGCAGCGAGGTTCCGGCGGTTTCGCGCAGGTAGTTCCAGGCGACCAGGCCGATCAGGGAAGCGCCGACCATGTAGACGGCGGGGAACAGCGACCAACCGGTTGCCTCGATGACGGCCTCGTTGATCAGCGGGGCGGTGCCGCCGAAGATCGCGGTGGAGACGTTGTAGGCCAGCGCGAAGCCCGCGTACCGGACATGGGTCGGGAAGATCGCGGGGAAGGTGGAGCTGATGGTGGACAACTGCGGCAGGTACAACAGTCCGAGCACGATGAAGCCGAAGATCGCCCATACCGTGCCCTGGCCCATCAGCCAGTACATCGGCACCGCGAGCACGCTGAGACCGGTCAGCGAGAACAACCACATCGGACGGCGGCCGACGTTGTCGGACAGCCGGCCGAAGAACGGCAGCACCAGCATCATCACCAACTGACCGAGCAGCATCATCGCGGTGGTGGCCGATTCGCCCAAGCCGATCGTTTTCTGCAGATAGGTGGGCTGATAGGTCAGCAGCGTGTAATTGACCACGTTGAGCGCGACCACCAGTCCGGCCAGCGTCAGCGTCTCGCGCCGGTAGGTGGTCACCACTTCACGCAGACCGCCTGGCGGGCGCTTGTGCTCGGCGACCTCGGTGAACACCGGGCTCTCGTCGAGCCGGGCCCGCAGGTACCAGCCGGTCAGGCCGAGCGGGATGGCGATCAGGAACGGGATGCGCCAGCCCCAGTCGTGCATGGTGTCCGAACCGAGCGCGAGCTGGCAGGCCAGCACCGTCGCGGAGCCGCCGACGAAGCCCGCGAGCGTGCCGAATTCGAGGAAACTGCCGAGGAATCCGCGTTTGCGGTCGGACGCGCACTCGGCGAGATACGTTGCCGCGCCGCCGTATTCGCCGCCGGTCGAGAAGCCCTGCACCACGCGGAGCAGAATCAGCAGGATGGGTGCCAGCACGCCGACGGACGCGTGGGTGGGCAACACGCCGATGGCGCCGGTGGCGGCGGCCATGAGCAGGATCGTGGTGGCCAGCACGGCTTTACGGCCGATGCGGTCACCGAGCGGGCCCCACACCATGCCGCCGAGCGGCCGGAGCACGAACGAGATGGCGAAGCCGAGCATGGTGCCGAGCGTGCCCAGTTCCCCGGGGAAGAAGGCATCGGTCAGATACGTCGCGGTGGCCGCGTAGACGCCGTAGTCGAACCATTCGGTCGCGTTGCCCATGGCGGAGGCCGCGACGGAACGTCGCAGCGGGAAACTCTCGGAAGTTCGATCGGTCACGTGCACGTCCTCTCCAGTCCGTCACGGACCTCGGTTCGTTCCACCTCCGGCCGCGAGAACCGAAGGTGTGGCACGAAACAGACCGATACCCAGGATTCGCCCCGGGCAAACAGTCACGTAACAGGAAGAGGGCGAACACATCTGCGCTGACCTGCGACTCAACTAGCAATTGTGATGCCGGTCACATATGCGCTCGAATCGCACCGGTCACCGCCTCCACGACGGTCGCGATACGACGGCGCTCGCGCTCACTTCGGCCCGAGCATGGCGGCGATACCCGCGGCGACTTCCCTCGCCAACGCCCCGTCGACCGGAGCGTGCCGCCCGAGCAGGCGGTACCACATCACTCCGAAAGCGAAATCGACCACGAGGTCCAACGACACCGCCCCGGTGAACCGACCACTGTCCACACCTCGTCGCAGCAGCGTGCGCAACACCTCACGACGCGGGCCGATCACGGCGTCCTGCAATCGCTCGGACAGCGCCGGATCGCGTTGCGCGTCGGCCATCAGTCCCACCAGAGCCTGGCCCGTCAGCTCGCGCGTGAGCTCGTAGGTCGCGGTGAGCAAGCCTTCGACCTCGGCGAGCACGTCGGCGGACTCGGCGCGCACACGCAATGCCGGGTTCTCCTCGACGAGCCCGGCCAGCGCCTCCATGAGCACCGCGGCCTTGTCCGGCCACCAGCGATACACCGTCTGCCTGCCCGCGCCCGCGGCGTCGGCGATGGCCTTGATGGTCAGGTCTTGGTAGCCGTCCCGTTCACACAGTTCCAGCGCGGCGCGCAGGATGGCGCGCCTGGTTTCCTCGCTGCGCGGGCGGCCACGGGTTCCGGTCATGCCGACACTTTACAAGACACCATGCCTCGTTTATATTTCGAGACACAGAGCTTCGAAAATCAGGAGGATGTTGTGGGCAACCGGGTCGTCATCGTGGGCGGTACATCGGGCATCGGCCTGGCCGCGGCGCGCAGGCTCGCCGACCACGGGCACGAGGTGATCGTCGCGGGTCGCGACAAGGGCAGGCTCGAGGCCGCATTGGCCGATCTCGGCGAGAACGTCACCGGCCGTACCGTGGACGCGCGTGACGAGGCGGAACTGACCCGATTCTTCGCGGAGATCGGGCCGATCGACCATGTGGTGGTGACCGTGACCGGACCGTCGGGCACGACGCCGTTCCGTGAGCTCGAACTCGAGCATCTGCGCCGCCACGTCGAGGGCAAACTGCTCCCGCACACCGCCGCGATGCAAGCCGCGCTGCCGCACCTGAACGAGGGCGGTTCGATCACCCTGGTGTCGGCGGCCTCGGCGGGCGGCTCGATGCCCGCCACCGCGGCGCTGGCGGCGGTCAATGCCGGTGTGGAGGCGATGGTTCCGGTGCTGGCGGTCGAGCTCTCGCCATTGCGCGTGAACGCGGTGTCCCCCGGCGTGATCGACACCGAATGGTGGAGCTTCCTGCCCGACGGCGCGCGCACCGAGGTCTTCGACCAGATCGCCGCGACCACGCCGGTGGGGCGGGTCGGCACCGCCGACGACGTGGCCCACGCGATCGAATTCCTGGTGGACAACGCGTTCACGACCGGAATCGTGGTGCGCGTCGACGGCGGCGCACGATTGGGCGCGCCGAAGTAGGTCCTACAGCGGCGTCACGTAGGCCCCCGCGATGCCGCCGTCCACCAGGAACTGGGACGCGGTGATGAACGAGGAATCGTCGCTGGCGAGGAAGGCCACGGCAGCGGCGATCTCCTCCGGTTCGGCGAACCGGCCGAGCGGCACGTGCACCAGGCGGCGGGCGGCGCGCTCCGGGTCCTTGGCGAACAGTTCCTGGAGTAGCGGGGTGTTCACCGGCCCGGGGCACAGGGCGTTCACCCGAATGCCGTCGCGGGCGAACTGCACGCCGAGTTCGCGGCTCATCGCCAGTACGCCGCCCTTGGAGGCGGTGTAGGAGATCTGCGAGGTCGCCGCACCCATGACCGCGACGAACGAGGCGGTGTTGATCACCGATCCTTTGCCGCGCTCGAGCATGTGCTCGATGGCGTACTTGCTGCACAGGTACACGGAGGTCAGGTTGACCTCCTGAACCCGCCGCCACGCGTCGATGCCGGTGGTCAGGATCGAATCGTCCTCCGGCGGGGAGATGCCCGCGTTGTTGAACGCGATGTCCAGCCCGCCGTAGGTGTCGACCGCGGTCTGGAAAAGGGCCTTGACCTGGTCTTCGTCGGTGACGTCCACGTGCACGTACCGGCCGCCGACCTCCTTGGCGGCCGCCTCGCCGGTCCCGGCGTCGATGTCAGCGACCACCACCTTCGCCCCCTCCGCCGCGAAGCGACGGACCGTGGCCAGACCGATACCGCTCCCGCCGCCGGTGACGACGGCGACTCGATCCTGTAAGCGCTGCAACGTATCTCCTGTCGGATGTGCGGGTATCACTACGTGGCGAGGAAGACGTTCTTGGTCTCGGTGAAGGCGAGCGCGGCGTCCGGGCCGAGTTCGCGCCCGAGCCCGGACTGCTTGAAGCCGCCGAACGGCGTCCAGTACCGCACGGACGAATGCGAGTTCACCGACAGGTTGCCCGCCTCCACACCGCGGGCCACGCGCAGCGCGCGGCCGACGTCGCGGGTCCAGATCGAGCCGGAGAGGCCGTAATTCGTGTCGTTGGCGATGCGCAGCGCGTCGGCCTCGTCCTCGAACGGGACCACCGCGACCACCGGCCCGAACACCTCGTCGGTGAGCACCCGGTCGGTGGGCGCGCCGGGCAGCACCACGGTCGGCGGATACCAGAATCCGGGACCGTCGGGCGCGCTTCCGGTGAACGCGACCTTGGTCGAGGGTTGCACGAACTCGGCCACTCGCTCCCGGTGCGCGGCCGAGATCAGCGGGCCCATCTCGGTGGATTCGTCGGACGGGTCGCCGACGCGCACCCCCTGCACAGCGGGTTCCAGCAACTCCAGGAACCGGTCGAACACACTGCGCTGCACAAGGATCCGGGAGCGGGCGCAGCAGTCCTGCCCGGCGTTGTCGAAGACGCCGTAGGGCGCGGTCGCCGCCGCCTGTTCCAGGTCGGCGTCGGCGAACACGACGTTCGCGCTCTTGCCGCCGAGTTCCAGCGTCACCCGCTTCACCTGCCGAGCGCAGCCCGCCATGATCCGCGTGCCCACCTCCGTGGAACCGGTGAACACCACCTTGCGGACGGCCGGGTGGGTGACGAAGCGCTCTCCCACCACCGACCCCTTGCCGGGCAGCACCTGGAACACACCCTCGGGCAGGCCCGCCTCGAGCGCCAGTTCACCGAGTCGCAGCGCGGTCAGCGGCGTCAGCTCGGCGGGCTTGAGCACCACGGTGTTGCCCGCGGCGAGCGCGGGCGCGAAACCCCAGGCCGCGATCGGCATCGGGAAATTCCACGGCACGATCACGCCGACCACGCCGAGCGGTTCGTGGAAGGTGATGTCGACTCCACCCGCGACCGGAATCTGACTGCCCAGCAACCGTTCCGGCATTCCGGCCGCGTAGTGCAGCACGTCGCGGACGTTGCCCGCCTCCCAACGCGCGTTGCCGATGGTGTGCCCCGCGTTGGCGACCTCGAGCCGGGCGAGCTGCTCCACATCCGCGTCGACCGCCTCGGCGAACCGGCGCAGCAATCTCGCCCGATCGCCGGGCGCCACCTCGCGCCACCCGGCCGCCGCGCGCTGCGCCGCGGCGACGGCGGCATCGGTCTCGGCTTCGCCGACGAGCTCGACGGTGGTGACCACCTGTTCGGTCGCCGGGTTGAGCACCTGCGCTGTCGTCACGAGTCCCGCTCCCTTCGATAGGTGTCCGCCGCCTCGGCCAGCGCCCGCACCAGCCCGCGATCGGTGGCGTCGGCCTCCGGATGCCACTGCACGCCGACCAGGAACGACCCGTCGGTGGCCTCCACGGCCTCGATCGTGCCGTCCGCGGCGTACGCGGTGGCGGTCAGGCCCTCGGCGAGCCGATCGACGGCCTGGTGATGGTGGCAGTTCACCTTCACCTCCGGACCGGCCAGCCGCGCGACCCGGCTGCCCGCGATGGTCAGCACCCTGGTCGCGGTGAACCCGCCCTCGACGCCGGAGTGCTCCTCGTGCCCGACCACATCGGGCAGATGCGGGATCAGCGTGCCGCCGAGCGCCACGTTCGCCAGCTGCAGCCCGCGGCACACCGCGAGAATCGGCATGCCCGCGGCTCTGGCCAGGTCGAACAGGCCGAACTCCGACTCGTCCCGGTCCGGCCTGGTGTAGCCGGGTATTCCGGCGGCAGGGCCGCCGTAGCGCGCTGGATCGACGTCCGCGCCGCCGGTCAGCACCAACCCGTCGAGCCGTCGCACCAGCTCGGGACGCGCGACGCCGGCGGGCGGCAACAGCACCGGGATGCCACCCGCGGCGGCCACCATCTCGACGTAGGCGTGCGGCAGCACCGCGCACGGCAGATCCCACGCGTTGAAGCGGGCCTGCTCCACATAGGTGGGCAGGCCGATCACGGGACGGGCTCCCGCGACCTCAGAGTCGTTCGAAACCACGGATACGCTCCCAGTCGGTGACCACGGCGTCGTAGGCGTCCAGTTCGACCCGCGCCGCGTTGCGATAGTGCTCCACTACATCATCACCGAAGGCCGCGCGGGCCACCGCGCTGTCGCCGAACAGCTGGGCCGCTTCGCGCAGCGTACGCGGCACACGGGGGCGCTCGGAGTGATAGGCGTTGCCGTGGAATTCCGGCTCGAGCGGCAGCCGCCGGTCGATGCCGTGCAGTCCCGCTGCGATCAGCGCGGCCACGGCCAGGTACGGGTTCACGTCACCGCCGGGCACCCGGTTCTCGAAGCGCAGCCCATGGTCCTCGCCGACCACGCGGATGGCGCAGGTCCGGTTGTCCCGGCCCCACGCGATCGCGGTCGGCGCGAAGCTGCCCGCGACGAATCGCTTGTAGGAGTTGATGTTCGGCGCGAGCAGGTAGGTGAACTCGCGCAAGCAGTCCAGCTGGCCCGCGATGAAGTGCCGCATCAACGGCGACATGCCGTCCGCGCCGTCCCCCGCGAAGACCGGCTCGCCGGCCTCGCCGCGCAGGCTCAAATGAATATGGCAGGAATTGCCTTCCCGCTCATTGTATTTCGCCATGAAGGTGAGGCTGCGCCCTTCCTGCGCCGCGATCTCCTTCGCACCGGTCTTGTAGATACTGTGGTTGTCGCAGGTGACCAGAGCTTCGTCGTACCGGAACGCGATCTCGTGCTGGCCGGGGTTGCACTCGCCTTTGGCCGACTCGACATACATCCCCGCGCCGTCCATCTCCTTGCGGATACGGCGCAACAACGGCTCGATCCGCCCGGTGCCGAGCATCGAGTAGTCGACGTTGTACTGATTGGCCGGCGTCAGCCCGCGGTACCCCGCGTTCCAGGCCGCCTCGTAGCTGTCGTCGAACACCAGGAACTCGAGTTCGGTCCCGACGAACGCGCGCAGGCCGCGCTCGCTCAACCGGTCCAACTGTTTGCGCAGCACCTGGCGCGGTGAAGCCGCGACCGCCCGCCCTTCCGGCACCACGTGCTCGACGTCGCAGAGCACCAGCGCGGTGCCCGGCCACCACGGGGCCGTCCGCAGCGTGCGCAGATCCGGCCGCAGCACGACGTCTCCGTACCCGGTCTCCCAGGACGAGAGGGCGTATCCGTCGACGGTCGTCATGTCCACGTCCACCGCGAGCAGGTAGCCGCAGGCCTCGGTGGCGTGCTCGAGCACCTCGTCCAGGAAATAGCGTGCCGCGCAGCGCTTCCCTTGCAGTCGCCCCTGCATGTCGGTCATGGCGACCAGCACCGTGTCGATCTCACCCGTATCGACCTGGTCCCGCAATTGCGCCACACTCAGCATCCCGCTACGCATCCACGACCCCTCTCGGCACCAACCGTGCTCACGCTAGAGCAAAACGGACACCTTTGTGACGTGACACCGGAATCTCGTTCCCGGCGCGTAACGGTGTGCGATCAGGCCAGCTCAGCAACGTCTCGGTGGTGGCCGAGCAAGATCAGGACAACGGATTGCGCAGCGCCGCGGAAAAGACCGACAGGCGGCGCGGGCCGGGACGCGACAGCGCGGGCGGGCGCGGCGCGCGGATCGGCCGTCCGAGCCACATGCGCACGAGCAAGGCCGCGAATCGCAGGTGGCCGCGCAGCGCCGGACCGGCGAAGGCGAGCGACCAACGCGTCTGCGTACCGGGCGCGGGCAGCTCACGACCGGCGAAGCGACCGGCGAGCCAGTCGACCATGACCGGCAGCGCCAGGAATTGCAGCAGCAGATGGGTGCTGAGCCGATCGCGCAAGTAGCGCACGTGGACGCCCGCCGCGACGTAGCGCGCGACGTGGCCGTCCACGTCGGCGGTCGCGATCACCTCGTCGTGCACGCCCTGCAGCACGAGCATGGGCATCGCGGGCGCTCGGCCGCCGGGGTGGATGTCGTCGAGGATCCGCCGCAGCCCGTCCTGCTCGAGCATGGCGGCCAGTCCCGCGTCACTGTGTTTGTCGATGTCGCGCCGGGCGAAGCGATACAGCAGCGGGAACGTCGCGGTGGTCTCGGTCTCGGCCAGCCAGCCGAGATATCGCGCGTCCAGATGCGCGCGCAGCATGCGGTCGAGATCCGGGTAGCCGCGGCGCAGCCCGGCGGTGAAGACGGCCGCGAATCCCGCGAAGAGGGTGCCGTTGAGCCGGACGAACGCGGCGGCCGGATCCCCCACCGGCGACCCGGCGACCGCGCCGACGATATTCAGCTCGGGCGCGTATTCGGCGGCCATTTCCGCGGCCCAGGCCGTGGCCAATCCCCCGCCCGAATAACCCCACAGCGCCACGGGTGTGGTCGGGTCCAGTCCCAGCGGAACGAAGGCGTGCGCGGCGCGCACCGCGTCCAGCGCGCGATATCCCGGCTCCCTGGCCACGCCGAACCGGCCCGCGGTTCCACCGTGATCCGGCACCGACACCGCCCAGCCCCTCGCCAGGGCGCTGGCGATCAGCGGCAGCTCGAGCTGGGGAATCGACCCCGCCGCCCGTGCGCCGCGCCGGAGCGAATAGGACGGAAGACATTTCGAGGCCACCGCGTCGATCGCGCACTGGAACGACACCAGCGGGCGCGGCTCGGCCGGATCCGCGCCCCACGGCAACAGCACGGTGGTCACCGCGACCTCGGGCACCCCGTTCAGATCACACGTCCGATAGAGCAGTTGCCAGGCCGAGATGCGCTGGGGCACAAGACCGAAGAAGCCGATCCGCACCGCACGCGCGCGAACGATCGCGCCGGGACGCAACCGCCCGACCGCGGGCGGTGGGACGTAGAACGGATCGTCTTCGGGCAGTATCGGCCGCTGCGCGAACGGGGCCGGATCGGGCGGCACTGTACCGCCATCCCATTCGAGTTGCACACTCATCCGGTTCTTCCTTTCCGACGGCACGGCCGTGATCGCGGGCATCCCGCGCCGGATCGCCCATATTCACCCAACCAAGGTCGCGCCCGGAAAAGAATTGTCCCGGGTACCAATTAGACGCGCGCGGATTCTCGTGCCGATGCAGTGACAGCGGCTCACCAGCTGCCGTTGCCGCCGACCATCCACGGATTGAAAGTGCATTCCAGCGACGGCTGGGCGACCGGGTCGAGCGCGTGCAGGACGATCGACGCCGCCCGCGGCGAATACATCATCGTCAGGTGGTCGGACATGTCCTGCTCGCACCCGTCTTGCAGCGTGACGTTGTCCACCGTCGCGTCCGGCCCCGCTTGCAGGAACGTCCATTGATAAGGGTTGGTCACCTCGTCGTGCCGCGAGCCGACCGCCGTGTAGGCGACTCCGGGCACCGTGTCACCCTGGGCGTTCAGACTGGCGTAGAACGGCGAGCCCACCGCTTGCTGGATATTCGCGAGTCCGACCAGCGGCTCGTAGAACCCGAGAATATTGACGCCCAGATTGTTGATGATCCGGCCGAGCGTGGCGATACCCATCAGCGACGTGCCGTGGTGTGTCGCTCCCAGGCTCACCAATTTGCCCACTTTGCCCTGGCCGCCCTCGAACTTCAGATAATGGTCGGCGACCGTCCCGCCTTGCGAGTGACCGACGATGTCGACGGCCTGCGCACCGGTCGCGGCCAGGACCCGGTCGACGAAATCGCGCAACTGCACGGCCGAATCCTCCATCCGGCCCACGCCGAAGCGCCCCGGCAGGATCGGGCCGAGACCGCCGCCCTCCAGGATGCCGGAACGCCCGAAATTGAAGGCGAACACGCAGAAACCGGCGCGGGCCAGGCGCGGGGACAGGTAGGAGAAGGTGTCGTAGGCGTTGAGCCAGGTGCCGTGCAGCAGCACCACCGGTCGCGGGTGTTCGGCGGTGGGGGTGCAGTTCCAGCGGTTGCCGCCGGGCGGGGCGGCGTCCGGGTGGGTCAGGCCGTAGGCGAAGGCCGCCAGATACGCCGACATCTCCGGGCCTTCACCGAACGCGTCGGAAGCGACGCTGGTCGGCCATCCCGACGAGCTGCCGCTGTCCACGATCGCGCGCGGTTGCCTGCCGTCCGGGGCGGGCGCCAGGCCCGCGCTGATGTAATCGGCCAGGGCCTGCTGGGTCGGTTCGATCTCCTCCCGCGCGTGCGCCGGTCCGTTGCCGAGTGCCGTGGCCATCGTCACGCCCGCGATCACCGCGGCCCCGAGAATCGCCCGTCGAGCGTTGTGCATCATTGCCAACATCGAGTTCACTTCCATTCACGCCGAACCACAGGCGGCCCGGCGGTGAATCGAACACCGCTACAGAATGTTTCCTACGCCACATTCGGATTCGAATGTGATCGGGGACATAGATGCGAGCCGCTTTCCGAATGTATGACTCGCGCCGGGGCGGTGTCACTGCACGCCGAGGAGAAGATTCCGTCTGGAATGTTGGCCCCGAAGCCAAAATTCGCGCGACTGGGCCCGCGACCTTGCCGCGGTTTCCTGTGGTCGGAAACAATCGGCCCATGTCCGTCGCGTTGTCCCCGGTGGCCGGAGACGCTCCGCTCGTCGCCCGGTTGCTCACCCGCTGGCCGCAGATCGCCGAGCGCATGCTCGCCGCAGGCCTCGGCACCACCTCGCCCGCCGCCGATCTGCCCGAGGGGCATTTCACCGCCGAGGTGCTTCCGGCGATCTACGCGTGCGGCCGCGCCGTGCTCCAGGCGATCGGTGAACAGCGCAGCTTCACCAAGGCCGAAGTCGCGACGTTCGTCGCCCCGGTGGCCGAGCGGCACGCCGAGGACCGGTTCCCCCTGCCCGTGCTGATCGAGGCCATTCACGGCTCCGCGCAGTCGGTGCTCCACGAGGCGGCCGCGCTGGCCTCCAGCGAGGAGCTCGACGACCTCGTGCTGGTCGGCAGCCGACTGCTCGACCTGCTCATGCAGATCAACATCACGGTCGTGGAGACCTACACCGAGGTCGAGCAGTCCATCTACAACGCCGAACGGGAGGCGCGCCGGGCGCTGTGCTCGGCGCTGCTGAACGGGTTCCCCGCGGCGGAGCTGGCGGCGCGGGCTGACACCGCCCTCGCGGAGCACTACACCGTGCTCGCCATCCACATCCGGCCCGACGATCAGCCGAGCAAGGTCGCCACACTCGTCGGACGTCGCCGCATCCGCCTGCTGCACCGTGCTCTGGACGCCCTCGCGGGCACCACGGCGCTGGCCACCTTCGACGGCTGGAGCGGAATCGCGTTGCTGCCCAGCGGTTCCGACGCCGAACTCGACGACGCGCGCCACACCGGGCTTGCCACCGAGCTGGCCGAGAACTTCGGGGTTCCGGTATTCCTCGCCGAGTATCCGTCCGTGCCGAAGGACGCCATTCCGCACACCGCGAAGGAAGCCACCGACCTCGCCGAACTCGCGCGCTTGCTCGGCCGTCCGGCGGGCGTCTACCAACTCGACGATCTGCTGTTGGAGTACCAGCTCACCAGGCCGGGCACCGCCCGCACCCGGCTGGCCGAGCGGATCGCCCCGATCCTGGACAGCCCGCACCTGATGGAAGCCCTCGACGCGCACCTGCGCCACGGCTCGGACCGCAAGGCCGCGGCCGCCGAGATCCACGTGCATCCCAACACGTTCAGCTATCGCCTGCGCCGCATCGCCGAACTCACGGGCGTCGATCCCACCGACCCGCACGACTCCCGGCTGCTGGCGGCCGCGCTGACGATTCAGCGCCTGTATCCGGGCAGGCCGCCCGGTGAGGCCAAGGCCTAGGCACGGGAACTCCCTGCGGTCGATCGCGGCCAGACCGTTGGGCACGCCATGGCCCACGACGGAGAATCTGTGTTAACTTAACTGCGAATGCCAGTTAACTTAACTGATCGGAGATGGCCATGAGGTCCGCCGTCGTCGTCGATGTCGTCCGTACACCGTCCGGTAAGGGCAAAGCAGGCGGCGGCCTGTCGGACGTACATCCGGCCACCCTGCTCGCGGGTGTGCTCGCCGAACTCGTCGCCCGCAACGACCTCGATCCCGCCGTGGTGGACGACGTGGTCGGCGGATGCGTCACGCAGAGCGGGGAGCAGGCGTTCAACATCAGCAGGACCGCCGCGCTGGCCGCCGGATTCCCGGACTCGGTGCCCGCTACCACGGTGGACCGGCAGTGCGGGTCCAGCCAGCAGGCCGCGCACTTCGCGGCGCAGGGTGTCATCGCGGGCGCCTACGACGTCGCGATCGCGTGTGGTGTCGAATCCATGAGCCGGGCGCCGATGTTCTCCAACGGCCAGGGCAAGGACGCCAACCGCGGTCCGCTCGCCCACCGCTACCCGGACGGCCTCATCCAGCAGGGCATCGCGGCCGAGGTGATCGCCGCCCGGTGGAAGTTCGACCGCGCAGCGCTCGACGAGTTCGCGGCTCGTTCGCATCGGCTCGCCGCCGACACCGCGGCGCGGGGCGGCTTCGACAACGAACTGGTCGCGGCGGGCGCCCTGACGGCCGACGAGACGATCCGGCCCGCCACCACCGGCGAGAGTCTGGCGAAGTTGCGGCCCGCCTTCGTCGACGACCAGTACACCGCGCGCTTCCCCGAGATCGAGTGGTCGATCACGCCGGGCAACTCCTCGCCGCTGACCGACGGCGCCTCCGCCGCACTGATCATGAGCGAGGAGGCCGCCACGAAACTGGGCCTTCGTCCGCGCGCCCGGTTCCACTCGTTCGCCGTGGTGGGCGACGACCCCCTGCTCATGCTCACAGCCGTGATCCCGGCCACCCGCAAGGTGCTGAATCGCGCCGGGCTGAGCATCGATGACATCGACGCCTACGAGGTGAACGAAGCGTTCGCACCCGTGCCCCTGGTCTGGCAGCACGAGTTGAACGCCGATCCGGCCAAGCTGAACCCCCGCGGCGGCGCGATCGCCCTCGGCCACCCGCTGGGCGCCTCCGGCACCCGCATCCTGGCGACGCTGGTCAACCACCTGGAGCAGACCGGCGGCCGCTACGGCCTGCAGACGATGTGCGAGGCGGGCGGCCTGGCCAACGCGACGATCATCGAACGCCTCGGATGAGCGTCCGCACCGCACTGATCACCGGAGGGTCACGCGGCATCGGCGCCGAGGTGGCGCGCCGCCTGGCGGGCGAGGGTTATCACCTGACCCTCGCCGCGCGCACGCTCGACACGCTCGAGCAGACCGCGGCCCGCGTGCGCGCGGAAACGGGAGCCGAGGTGCAGCCGGTGGTCACGCAGATGAACGACCTCGACCAGGTGCGCGCCCTGGTCAAGGCGCATGAGGAACGGTTCGGCGGCATGAACGCGCTGGTGCTGAGCGCGGGCACCGGCACGGCGGGCGCCGTGGCGGACCTGCCCGCGAAGGCGTACGAACGCATGCTGGACGTGAACTTTCGCGCGCCGCTGACGCTCGTCCAGGCCGCGTTGCCGCTGCTGCGCAAGAGCGCGGCCGACGATCGGGAGCGCGGCGCGAAGATCGTCGCGCTGGCTTCGATCACCGGCGTCGCCGGAGAAGCGGGCCTCGCCGCCTACGGGGCCACCAAAGCGGCGCTCATCTCGCTGTGCGAGACGGTATCGCTGGAGGAATCCGCGAACGGCGTCAGCGCGACGGCGGTGTCCCCTGGCTACGTCGACACCGACATGACCGCGTGGAAGCGTGCTGTCCTGGACCGATCGGCCATGCTCACCACCGGTGACATCGCCGAGATGGTCCTGGCGGTCACGCGGCTGTCGCGTAACGCGGTGGTGCCGAACATCGTCCTGTCGCGCGCCGGTGATCAACTGTGGCGGGCCTGAGCACCGTTACCTGACAGCGACTGGCGCGTGGATCCGACCCCTGGAGAGCGGGCGAATCGGCGTTCGGTGAATCCTAATTCGGACCGGATGATCGGATATCGAATTACAGATGCGATTGTCCGAATAAACCGACATTTCGCGAAATTTATTACTGCCGGTAAATAGCTCGGCGCCTACCGCGAATTCGCGGTAGGCGCCGGCGACGCATCAGAGGTAAGAGCCGCACACGGGCCAGGCGCCCGGACCCTGGGTCGCGAGGACGTTCTCCGCGACGCGGATCTGCTCGTCACGGCTGGCGTTCGACGGGCTGCCGCTGCCGCCGTTGGCCTCCCAGGTGCTCTGGGTGAACTGCAGGCCGCCCGAGAAGCCGTTACCGGTGTTGGTGGACCAGTTGCCACTGCTCTCGCACTGCGCGACGGCGTCCCAGTTGTGGGCCGAAGCGGTCGCGGTGGACAGGCCGAACGGCACGGCGACGAAGGCGCCGACAGCCGCGGTGAAGCCGAGAACACGAGTGGTGAATTTACGGTTTTGCGACATGAGATTTCCCGCCTGCGCCCACCGGCTCGGCGAATTCGCCGCGCCCCTGTCCCCAGGGAAGTTCGTGGACACTCGAATCGCGGGACAGGGTTTCCGGCGTTCTGCGATTCGAGCTCGATCTCGGTGTTGCCCCGAGCCGTGACCGACGTTAGCGGAGATGTCGCGACAGATCACGCTCGAATAACGTCGGCAGAGGTTTGACCCTTGGTCGAGACTTCGCGCCGTTCACCCAGGTCGATCGCGAAAAATCGACCGATACAGATCCGCTGTTATGGCTTCGTTATGTGGCCGAGATCACTGCGATATGGTGAAGCGGATCGCATTTTCGCAGGTCCACGACTTGCGGTAGTAGGCATACCCCGGCCTCGCCCGCCGCCACTCTGGGCATCAGCTACCGAGCCGTTACCAAATCGAAGAACCGGAGATATCCGCGTGACGCCGCGGCCGAACCGGTGCCCCGCGACCGGTCCGTGATCTCGGCGCGGGCACGGCGACCTGGCCGGACACCGTCGTCGGCCCCCCGCCGGCTCGCCACAGCGCGCGGCCGACCGGCGCCGGATGCGTGCCGAACGCCCCGCTCCGGCGCCGAGGCAGGCTACTTGCCGTGCGCCCGCAATTGGTAGAGGCCTTCGGTCTCCGCCACCACAACGCCGTCGGCGTCGGTGACCACGGATCGCAGCGTGAAGTCGGATTTGCCGTTCGCCGCCGCCTCCGCGCCGACGCGCGTGATCTCCTCCTCCGACAACGTCGCCTCCGCGCGCACATCCGTCTTGGCCGGCTTGCGGAAGAAGACGTGCAGATCCTTCACCAGCGGATAGAACGCCGAGTTGTCGAATGTGGCGACCGCGATCGCGCCGCCGAGGATCTCGGCCACGGTGAACAGCACTCCCGCGTACATCACGCCGAAGTGGTTGCCGTTGCCCTCGACGGGCACCGAGGTCGCCGCGAAACCGCGCCGCACCTCCACCGCCTGCACACCCATTTTGTGCGCGATCGGGATGGTGAATTCCAGTGCCCCGTTGACGATGTCCTTGAACGGAGGAGTCTCGACGTCGCTCATCGCAACCGTCCCTTCACGCTGGAGGTGGCCGGCACCTCGTTGTCTCTGCCACGGCCACCTCGGTGGACGTCACCGAAGCGTAGGCCCTGACCGGCGCGGCCCGACAGGGTGTTGGCAGTTTGCCAACACAGTCGGCCGCTCGGCTCACAGACTGCGGGCGATGATCTCTTTCATGATCTCGTTGGTGCCGCCGTAGATCTTCTGGACACGGCTGTCGGTCCACATCCGCGAGATCGGGTATTCGCTCATATAGCCGTAGCCGCCGTGCAGTTGGAGGCACTCGTCGGCCACCGACATCGCGCGATCGGTGGTCCACCACTTGGCCATGGCGACGGTCGGGATGTCCAATTCCCCACGCAGATGCCGCACGATGCAGTCGTCCAGGAACACCCGGGCCACCCGGGTCTCGGTGGCCGCCTCCGCGAGGGTGAACTTGGTGTTCTGGAAGGCGAACAGCGGCTTGCCGAAGGCGTGCCGCTCCTTGGTGTAGCGCAGCGTGACCTCGAGCGCGGCCTCCATCCCTGCCACCGATCCGACGGCGATGATCAACCGCTCCTGCGGAAGCTGCTGCATCAACTGGACGAAGCCCTGTCCTTCCTGCGTGCCCAGCAGGTTCGACACCGGGACCCGGACGTCCTCGAAGAACAGCTCGGAGGTGTCCTGCCCCTTCTGCCCTACCTTGTCCAGCACTCGGCCGCGGCGGAAGCCCGGCCGGTCGGCCTCGACCAGGATCAGCGAGATGCCACTGGCGCCCTCGCTGGTGTCGGTCTTGGCGACCACGATGATGAGATCGGCCTGGCTGCCGTTGGTGATGAAGGTCTTGGAGCCGTTCACCACGTACTCGTCGCCCTCGCGGATCGCCTTGGTCTTGACGCTCTGCAGGTCCGATCCCGTGCCGGGCTCGGTCATGGCGATCGCGCCGACGACCTCGCCGGTGGCCATCTTGGGCAGCCACTTCCGCTTCTGTTCTTCGGTGCCGTAGTGCAGCAGGTAATGCGCGACGATCCCGCTGTGCAGGGTGGCGCCCCAGGAGGTGTCGAACGCCTTGGCCTGCTCCTCGATCAGCACGGCCTCGTGCGCGAAGGTGCCGCCGCCACCGCCGTACTCCTCCGGGATCGATGCGCACAGCAGGCCGAGCGCGCCCGCCTTGTTCCAGAAGTCGCGGTCGACGTGGTGCTGCTCGATGAACTTGTCGATGTTCGGCGTCAACTCCTTCGCGAAGAACGAGCGGGCGAGCTCGCGCAGGGCGTCCAGGTCGTCGTCGAGCCAGGCGGACCGGTAGGTCGTCATCGGGTGTCCTTGCGAAAGTCTGATACCGACAGTTACGGGTACAGTGTGTACCACGGAACTGCCGGGTACAAGGTGTACCACCCGATTCGCCTGCCGATACGCTGAGCCGCGTGGCACGACGACCTTGGGTGGACACCGCCGACGCGCGGCGTTCCACCAGTGATCGGCCCGGCCGCGACGAACGCCGCCGGGCCATCGTGACAGCCGCGATCGCGGCGATCGAGGAAGACGGCCCGCACGCGCTGACCGGCCGGATCGCCGACCGCGCCGGACTGGCCCGCACGCACGTCTACCGGCATTTCGCCAGCAAAGAGGAGCTCGACCTCGCGGTCGCCCGGCACGCGCACCACGATCTGACCGAACGGATTCGCGCGCGCCTGGCGGTGGACGGCACGCCGCTGGACATCATCCGTGCACCCTTGACCCAGCACGTGCGGTGGGCCGCCGAGCATCCCAATCTCTATCGCTTCCTGGTCGGACGCGACTACCGGCGCGGCCGCAACGAACCGCGCGTCGGCGGCAGCGCGTTCGCCGCCGAGATCTCCGCCGCCGCGACCCGCTACCTGCCGGAATTCGGGGCCGACCCGCTGGCCGCGGACCGGGTGGTGGTCGCCCTGCTCGGCTTGGTGGATGCCTCGGTGCGGTGGTGGCTGGAACACCACGACACCACCGAAGCCGCCCTGGTCGACCGCCTGACCACCGAGTGCTGGCTGCTCATCGACAACCGGCTGCGCGATCTGGGCATTACGCTCGATCCGCGAAAATCATTGCCTGGCAACTGAATCGAGCCCCACAGAGGTCAGCGCGAGGCAGGGACCACTTCGCGCGTGATCGCGTGCACGAAATCGGATAGGTCACCCGGGTTGCGCGAAGTGAGCAAGGTCCACCCGCCCTCGACGGAGCGGACCGCCGCTTCGTCGACCCACTCGCCGCCCGCGTTGACGATGTCGGTCCGCAGCGAGAAGTAGGAGGTCAGCGTCTTGCCGCGGACCAGTTCGGCGTTCACGAGCAGCCAGGGGCCATGGCAGATCGCGGCGATCGGCTTGCCCGCGCCTGCGAACTCCTTGGCCAGTTCGATCGCCCGGTCGGTGACCCGCAGCTTGTCCGCGTTCACCGTGCCGCCGGGGACGACCAGCACGTCGAAATCGTCGACAGAGACCTCGTGCACCGACGCATTCGGTTGCACGACGGTGTCTTTCTCCGTGTCGTGCAGGTAGGTCTGCACCTCCTCGCGCTTCGGTGCGGCATGGGTGACGCGCGCCCCGCGCTTGCGGAGTTCGTCGCGCGGCACCAGCAGTTCGTCCCGCTCCACTCCCGTATTCGAGGTGATGATCAGCACGCGCGTCCCATTCAGTTGATCGGTCATGAGCCGCTCTCCTTTCGCCTCGGGATGGTCCTGTTTCCGGCATGCCGCGCGAGGGGCGGGCTAAACCTCGCCGGAGGCGCGATCCGCGGCGTCGTCCGCCGACAGCAGCGTGCTGGACAGATGCTCCTGCGCCAGCCTGCGCAGCGCGGCGAGCAGCGTGTCGCCCAGAATCGTTCCGACAATGGCGGTTTCGGTCATCCGCTCGAGGACCGGTTCGTTGCGGACCAGGGCGATGTCGGTGGCGGCGATGGCCTCGCTGGCACCCGCGTAGTCGTCCATCGCGGCGACCACGTCACCGTGGCCGAGCAGACGCAGCGCGGCGCAGACATCGATGAGGGTGTCGCGGGCCGGGCTGTCGTCATCGATCCGCCAGCCGCGCCGGTCCAGCAGTGCCGCGACATCCTCGGCGGCGGCTTCCCGCTGCTCCTCACCGACCTGCGACCGCCGGCCGCCCAGCGCGTACTGGACGTGGCCCAGCGCGTCCCGCGCGGACAGGCTGCCGCTGTCGAGCGCCGCGAGCAGTTCCTTCGCCGCTTCGATGGACACGCCGCCGATATCCACCAGCGCCCGGATCAGCCGCAGTCTGCTGACGTGGGCATCGCTGTATTCGGCCTGATTGCGATGGGTCCGCACGCCAGAGGGCAGAAGCCCCTCGCGCACGTAGTACTTGATCGTCGCGGGAGCAACGCCGCTGGCGCGGCTGAGTTCGGCGATCCGCATCGGACTCCTCGGCTCGGTCGACGTATTGACAGTCGATAGTACAGCTATCCATAATATCTGCTGATAGTGCAACTATCTATACTTCGAGTTCCCGAAAGGTCAGCCTCCCGTGACCGCCTTCTCCCAGCGATTCCCCGCACTCTCCTGGCATCGGCCACTGATGCTTCTCGCCGTCGCCATGGCGCTCCTGGTCGCCTGGTCGATCGGGGGCATGATCATCGACGACCGCACCTCGACCGGGTTGCCGATCTGGGCCAAGTCCGCCAAGTTCGCGTTTTCGGTGCTGATCTATGCCCTGACCTGGGCGTGGCTGCTTGCCCAGCTCACCAGATGGCAGCGCGTCGCCTGGTGGGCGGGGACGGTGGCGGCGCTGGGCCTCTCGGTGGAGCTCATCGTCATCACCACGCAGATCGTGCGCGGCACCACCAGCCACTTCAATTTCACGACGCCGCTCAACGCGGCACTGTGGGAGGTCATGGGGTCGTCCATCGTGGTGGTCTGGATCGCCACCTTGGTCGCCTCGGCGGCATTGTTCGCCGATCCGACGGCTGACCCCGCCCGCAACGCGGCGATCCGTTACGGCGCCGCGCTCTCGCTCGCGGGCGCCGCGCTGGGGATGCTGATGGTGCCGCCGACTGCCGAACAGCGGGCGGCGGGCAGCGCGATCAGGGGCGCCCACACCGTCGGGCTCGCCGACGGCGGACCCGGCTTGCCCATCCTCGGCTGGAGCACGGCCGGAGGCGATCTGCGTGTCCCGCATTTCCTCGGAATGCATGCGTTGCAGGTGTTTCCGCTGGTTCTACTCGCCGTGGAGTACGGGTCGCGCCGGATTCCGGCCATGCGCTCGGCGGCCACCAGGCGAACGCTCGTCGTGATCGCCGCGGCGGCCTACGCCGCACTGCTCGCGGTGCTGACCTGGCAGGCGCTGCGTGGACAATCGGTGGTCCATCTCGACGTCGCCACCCTGCTGGCTCTCGCCGCCATCGCCCTCGGAGCCGCCCTGTCGGCCGCTGTCGCGCTGCGGACGAAAAAGTTTGTCGTGCAACGCGTCCCGATAGGAGCGGGACTATGACGGAGCTGCTGTTCGACATCACTTTTTGGTTCGCGACCCCCTTCTGGGCACTGATGATCCTGGCCCCGGGATGGCGACGGACCAGCGCGATCGTCGCCTCACCGCTCATCTGCCTGCCTCCACTGCTCGTCTACGCGGCGCTGGTCTTGCCCGAGTTCGGCTCGTTCGCAGCGGCGCTCGTCGATCCGGAACTCGCCGGGCTGCGAGAAATACTGGGCCAGGGGTCGGGGGCCGCGGCGGCATGGGCGCACTTCGTGGCCTTCGACCTGTTCCTCGGGCGCTGGATCTACCTGGACAGTCGCGCGCGCGGCCACACGCCGCTGCTGATCAGCCCCCTGCTCGTCCTCACCATCCTGTTCGCGCCGATCGGCGTGCTGCTCTACCTGCTCATCCGATTCACCACGACACCGGCGCCCGGCCGGACCGTCCCCATGGAGGCATGATGGAAACCCTCATCGTTCTGCTCACCACCCTTTTGTCGCTGCGCGTTGCGGGTGCCCTCGGCGCGCGCCGGTTCGCCGCATGGCCCACCTGCGCCGCCTATGCGCTGGGCGTGATGCTGATCATGACCGGCACAACGCATTTCCTGCCGGAGTCGTTCGCGGACACCCCCGTTCCGACCCACGCCGATCTGCTCCCGATGGTGCCGCCGTTCGTCCCGTTCCCCGGCGCGATGGTCTACCTCACCGGCGTACTGGAACTACTCGGCGCGGCGGGCCTCTTCCTCGCCCGCACTCGCCGCGCCGCCGGTCTCGGGCTGACCGCCCTGTTCGTCGTGATGCTGCCCGCCAACATCTACGTGGCGCTCTCCGGCATCCCGTTCAACGACGCACCCGCACCGCCACTGTGGGAGCGCGTTCCGGAGCAGGCACTGTACATCGGCGTCGCCTTGTGGGCCGCCGGGATGCTGCGCTTCCCGCGACGAGCGACCGGTGACCGAATCGCCCATACCGCGGTGATTTCGAAACAGTGAGCGGCATGACGACCATCGACAGGCCGGTCAGAGGAACGCCCTCGATCGAAGTGCGCTTGCCGGCTCCAGCCCTTACCGTGATCCTCACGGCCCGAGCGCTCCGCCTTCGAACGCGATCGTGCGGAGATGAACCGGCCCTGACCGCCATGACATGGGCTCCAGCTCCGGTACACGCCTTCCCGGAATCGCCACGAGTGAGCGGTCGTTCGACCGCCCGACGCAGCACCGGAACGAAACATGCTGCTCGAGCGTGGCTTTCGCGCAGGCAATCCTTCCAAATGGATCGATTTCGCCGAATGATCCACGCGCGGCCGGGTACAACGGAATCGTGAGTGCTTCTAGGTATTTGGGCGCGCTCGTCAGCGCGCTGGCGACAGTTGTCGCGGTGTCCTCCTTCTCCGCTCGTCCCGCCGAAGCCGAGTCCGCGCGGGCGCGCGTGGTGGGGGAGGCCCCGCTCGGCGGATCGGTGTCCCAGATCGATGTCTACTCGCCGTCGATGGACAAAGTGGTCACCAACCGGGTGATCCGGGCGGCGGGCGGCGCACCCGCGCCGACGTTGTACCTGCTCACCGGTATCGGCGGCGGCGTCGACGGAATCTCCTGGTGGGACGATACGGACGTCCGGGAGTTCTTCGCGGACAAGCACATCAACGTGGTGATGCCGGTCGGCGGCGCCTACAGCATGTACACCGACTGGCGCGCCGATGATCCGGCGGTCGGGCGCAACCGATGGCAGACCTATCTCACGCGTGAGCTTCCGGCGACGCTCGACGCCGAACTCGGCACGACCGGGCGCAACGCGATCGCGGGGGTGTCGATGAGCGCCGGATCCGCGGTCGACCTCGCGATCCAGGCGCCCGACGTGTACGACGCGGTGGCGGCCTACAGCGGATGCCCATGGGCCGCGGACGCCGTCGGCGCGGCCATGGTGAGCGCCCAGGTCATCCGTGGCGGGGGCAATCCGGCGAACATGTGGGGCGCTCCGGGCGACGTGATCTGGCGAGCGCACGACGCTTTCGCCAACGCGCCCGCTCTGGCCGGGAAGACCATCTACTTGTCCGCCGCCTCCGGCACTCCCGGTGCCATCGATCGAGGCGGCCTGCCCTTTCCGCCCATCGAGGCGATCGCCAGCTCCTGTACGGCGGCCTTCGCCGATCGTCTCGACGAACTCGGGCTGCCCGCTGTCCACGTGAATCGCGCGGAAGGCTCGCACACCTGGGGGTTGTTCGAGACCGACCTCCACGAGTCGTGGCCGCACCTGGCGCACGCCCTCGCCGCGTGAGGATTCGGCCGCCGGAGGTCGCCTTCGTGACCGCGGCGGGCGCCTCCGTGCCGGGTGAACGCCTCTTCGTCACGCGCGCGCCGGAATTCACGCTTTCGAGCGGGTGAGTCCAAGGCCCGTCACGATCGCCAGACCGGCAGTGGCGAGCAGCGCGGCGACGGCGAAGGTCGCGTGTGTTCCCCGGGCCACCTGCTCCGGCGCGGCGCCGATGACGTCGCCGGTTCCCGCCGCGAGAGCGAAGACCGCGCCCATGACCGACGCACCGGTGACGAGACCCAGATTGCGAGAAAGGTTCAGCATGCCCGAGACGAGGCCCCGCTGTCGCGGGTCGACGTCTCGCATGACCGCGGTGTTGTTGGCCGCTTGGAACAGGGCGTAGCCCAGGGTGGTGACCACCAGTGGCAGCACGTAGCCGATGACCCCGGCGCTCGCGGTCAGCAGCGCGAGCGCGGCGGTGCCGCCGATGACACCGCCCAACCCGACGCTCACCATGGTCCTCGCTCCGAAGCGATCCGTAGCGCGTCCCGCGGGCACGCCGGTGAGGGCCGACACCGCGGGACCGGCCGACATCACCAGACCGACCGCGGCCGGATCGAGGTGCAGAGCGCGGGCGAGGTGGAAGGGACCCACGACGAGCGTGGTCATCATGACGGTCGAGACCAGCGCACTGGTCGTCAGGCCCGCGGTCAGGAGCGGATCGCGGAGCATCCCGAGCCTGAGCAGCGGCGCGGAAACGCGGGTTTCGGTGCGGACGAACAACGCGAGGCACGTTCCGGCGACGAGCAGCAATCCGATACCGAGCGGGCCGACCGCGTTTCCTTCGATCGTCATGGCCAGGGCGTAGGCGCCGAGCGCGAGCGCCAGCAGCACTGTACCCGAGATGTCGAAACGCGAACGCGCGCTTCCGGTTTCCGG
The DNA here is from genome assembly GCF_040610355.1 of Nocardia sp. NPDC004168. Classification (NCBI taxonomy): domain Bacteria; kingdom Bacillati; phylum Actinomycetota; class Actinomycetes; order Mycobacteriales; family Nocardiaceae; genus Nocardia; species Nocardia sp. NPDC004168. The sequence goes on from NZ_JBEXME010000014.1 coordinate 54,090, forward strand.
TGCGGCGCCGGTCGGCAGGCGCCTGGCCAGGACCAGGGTGAGCAACCCGAGCGGCGCGACGGCGACGAAGATCGCACGCCAGCCGCAGGCCGCGATGAGCACTCCACCGAGCGAGGGACCCAGCGCGGTCCCGACCGCCGACATCGTCCCGAGCAGTCCCATGACGCTGCCGGTGCGGTGCTTCGGCACGGTCTCGCCGACGAAGGCCATCGTCAGCGCCATCATGCATGCGGCGCCCGCTCCTTGCAGCGCGCGGGCAGCGGCCAGGAAGACGAGATCCGGAGCCAGACCGCACAACATGGTCGCGACCGTGAACACCCCGATACCGCCGAGCAGCAGGCGGCGCCGGCCTGCGACGTCGCCGAGACGGCCCGCGCCGACGACCAGTGTCGTGGTGGCCAGCAGGTAGGCGATCACGACCCACTGCACCTGGTGGAAGGAGGCGTCGAACGCCACCGCCATGGTCGGTAGGGCGACATTCGCGATGCTGATGCTCAGCGAGGGCAACAGCATGGACAACGACAGCGCGAGCAGCGTCCGAGGCAAGGTGGGACGACGGGCGTACGACGTCCGTAGACGGGGTTCTGCTGATTTCAAGACGACCTCTTCGATATGGATGACGCTCTGGACGCTAGGCCCCGCTTTCACCTGGCGGAAGACGCAAAGATGGAAACTCATCTGTGCACTGAACGCCATATCCCAGGAGCACTGTGAGATCGTGTGCCCATGGCGCGGCCCGATCTGAATCTGCTGCTCACCTTGGACGTTCTACTCGAGGAGGGCAGCGTGACGCGAGCAGGCGAGCGGCTCGCGCTCAGCCCTTCGGCGATGAGCCGTCAGCTCGCGCGATTGCGCCGGGCCACCGGCGATCCGCTGCTGGTACGGGCGGGCCGGGGGCTGGTGCCCACGCCACGCGCCGTGGAGCTGCGCGACCGCGTGCGCGGCCTGGTCCGGGAGGCCGAAGAGGTGTTGCGTCCCGCCGATCACCTCGACCCGGCCGAGCTTTCGAGAACGTTCACCGTGCGCAGCAGCGACGGGTTCGTGGAGCGGTTCGGACCCGAACTGGTGGCCGAGATCGGCCACGCGGCGCCGGAGGTGCGACTGCGGTTCGTGCGGAAGACGAAGAAGGACACCGATCCCTTGCGAGACGGCACCATCGACCTGGAGACGGGAGTCATCGAGCGCGCGCTGCCGCCCGACATCGTGAGCCGACCGCTGTTCACCGACCGCTTCATCGGGGTGGTACGTGTCGAACATCCGCTCCGTGCGGGGAAGATCACCGCGGCCCGATACGCCGCCGCACGGCACGTGCACGTCTCCCGGCGCGGCATGGGCGAGGGACTGGTGGACCAGGCGCTACACCCGACCGGCCACCGGCGCGACGTCGTCACCGTCGTGGACGGCTTCGGCGCGGCCTTGGCGCTGGCGAGGGCCTCGGACCTGGTCGCGACGGTCCCGCAGCAGCACACCGTGATCCTGCGGCAGGGCATGCACTCGTTCGATCTGCCGTTCCGCGCTCCGGAGGTGACCGTGTCGTTGTTGTGGCATGTCCGGCTCGACGCGGACCCGGCTCATCGATGGCTGCGCGGCCGCGTGCTCGATGTGTGCGCGCGATCGGCCGGACCGTGAAGGACGAGTGAGCGCCGCGTCCTCGCGGTCAGGGACGCGGGGTGCTCACAAGCCTTCGTCGACGGGATAGCGGGCGGCGAGTCCGGACCGGTCGCCGAGCCCGAAATTCATGACGAGGTCGTCGGCGACCTGCACCAGCACGTCGCGTCCCTCGACCGCCGCCGCCCACTCCATCGGCAGTCCGGAGACACCGTGGACGGCGCCGACCAGGTTTCCCGCCACCGCGCCCGTGGAATCGGAATCGCCGGAGTGGTTCACCGCCAGCAGCAGCGAGCCGCGGGCATCTCCGGTCCTGGCCGCGTACAAGGCGCAGTACACCGCGATGGCCAGGCATTCCTCGGCGACCCACCCCTCCCCCACGTGCTCGACCTGTTCGGCGGAGACCGGATGCTCGGACAATTCCGCGGCACGGGTCAGCGCCGCCACCGTCTCCGCACTCGAAGGGACGGCGGCGAGCTGGGTGATCGTCTCCCGTAACGCGATCGGCAGTTCGGTTCCGCTCACGACCCGATCGACCAGTGCCGCGAACGCCCCCGCGGCGAGATATCCCGTGGGGTGCCCGTGGGTCAGCTGCGCGGCCCGGGCGGCGGTGGTGAACGCGAGATCGGGCCCCATCCCGGACAATCCGAAGGGCGCCGACCGCATGACCGTGCCGCACCCCTTCGAATGCGGATTCACCGGCCCGCTCGCACCGAACGCGACCGGTGCGAGATATCCCCGGGACTGTTGTCCCAGACCGGACATGCACGCGTTCCCGGGCGCCCGCACCGCGTACAGGAAGGGCAGACTCGCCAACCACCCGTCGGCGTGTGGCGCGGGCGCCTCCTGCCGCTGAGTCTGCAACCAGCGCAGATAGGCTCGGCGCAAGGCCGGCACCGGATCGGCGCCGGGCCCCGAGCGCAACAGTCCCTCCGCGGTGAACAGTGTCATCTGAGTGTCGTCGGTGATCTGTTGCGGCGCGTCCTGGGCGTGCTGGGGTAAGAAGCCCGTCACGCCTTCGTAGCCGTACCGCTGCCGAATCTGTTCCAGCCGTAGGAATTCGACCGGCCAGCCGAGCGCGTCACCCACCGCCCCGCCCAGCAGAGAACCCCTGACCCGATCGAAGACCGCCATGTAATCCGCCACGAGACACCATCATTGCGCATGGCTGATCAGTGATCCGCTCCGCCGATCATCCATGGATTGAACGCGCAATCCAGCGGCGAGTTCGCCTCCGGGTCGAGCGCACGCAGTGCGATCGAGGCCGCACGCGGGGAGTACATGATCGTCAGATGATCGGACAGATCCTGGGCGCAGCCGTCCTGCAGGGTGATGTTGTGCACGGTCGCGTCCGGCCCCGGAGTCAGGAAGGTCCATTCGTACGGGTTGGAGATCTCGTCGTGACTGGTGCCGACCGAGGTGTACTCGACACCGGGGACGGTGTCACCGTGTTCGTTCAGCTTCGCGTAGAACGCCGAGCCCACCGCCTGCTGAATATTGGCCTGACCGATGATCGGTTCATAGAATCCCAGAATGTTGACGCCTAGATTGGTGATCAGCCGCCCCAAAGTAGCCATTCCCAACAACGAGGTGCCGTGATGGGTGGCGCCGAACGTGACGAGCTTGCCGACTTTTTCGGCGCCGCCTTCGAATTTCAGGTATTGGCTCGACACCGGCCCGCCCTGAGAATGCGCGACGAGATCCACCCGATCCGCACCGGTCGCGGCGCGCACCTGCTCGACGAAATCGCGCAACTGTCGCGCGGAATCCTCCATCGGACCGACGCCGTACCGGCCCGGCAGGATCGGACCGATACCACCGCCTTCCAGCACGCCGGAGCGGCCGTAATTGAAGGCGTAGACGCAATAACCGGCCCGTGCCAGCCGCGGTGACAGGTACGCGAAGGAGTCATAGGCGTTGAGCCAGGTTCCGTGGACGAGGACGACCGGCCGCGGGTGCGCGGCCGAAGGCGTGCAGTCCGGCCGATTCGCTCCCGGCGGAGATGCGTCGGGATGACCGACTCCGTGCAGGAAGGCGGCCAGGTAGGCAGGCATCTCCGGCCCTTCGCCGACCGCGGCGGAGGCGAAACTGCGCGAGGCGGAACCGGAACTGCTGCCCGAGTCGACGATCGCCTTGGGCTGCCTGCCGTCCGGCGTGGGCGAGAGGCCCGCGTTCAGTTCGTCGACGAGTTGCTGCTCCACGGTAGGCGTTTCGAGTTCGGCGTGTACCGCACCCGCTCCCACGCTCATGGAAAGTGCCACGACAACCACACCGAGCAGACCGCGACGAATCCTGTGCTTCATTGCAAAGCCTTCCATAGATGTGTTCGCATTCTCTTGATACGAACACTTTCATCCTGAAGCAGCTGTGGAGCACTGTCACTGCGCTCGACACATAAGTTGCCGGACATAATTGGGCTCCGGATACAAAAAGTTCCGCCGCGGGCCGGAATCGGCCCACCTGAGGTCAGCGGGCGGCGAACTGTTCTTTCAATTTTCGTTTCATGATTTTGTGACTGGGCCCGAGCGGCAGTTCCGCGACGAATTCCACTCGGCGCGGGGATTTGTGCTTGGCCAGGTGCTCACGTCCGAAGGCGAGCACGTCCTCGGCGGTGATCGGCCCGGAAGGCACTACGACCGCGCAGATCTCCTCACCGAAGACCTCGTCCGGGATGCCGATGACCGCGACGGCGGCGACACCCGGATGCCGCAGCAGCGCCGCCTCCACCTCGCTGGGATACACGTTGTACCCGCCGCGGATGATCATCTCCTTGATCCGGTCGACGATCCGGAGATAACCGTCGGTGTCCTTCACGCCCAGATCTCCGGTGCGAAACCAGCCGTCGACCACCACCGCGGCCGTGCCATCCGGATTGCCCGTGTACCCGTTGAACAGATTGTGACCGCGAATCACCACTTCGCCGAGTTGCCCGGCCGGCAGCAACGCGATCCGCTCGGCCAGGGCGGGATCGGCGATCTCCACCTCGACACCCCAGACCGGATGCCCGACGGTACCCACCCGAGAACCGAATATCGGCTGGTTGACCGCCGCGGTCGGCGAGGTCTCCGACAAGCCATAGCCTTCCAGGATTCGCGCGCCGAACGTCTCCTCGAACGCCTCCAGCACCGGCTGCGGCAGCGACGCGCCACCGGAGATGCACAGCCGCAGCCGCGGCAGGCTCGTGCGCTCGCGTGCGGCGGATATCAACCGGACGTACATCGTCGGCACACCGTGGAAAGTGTTGACGCCGTGCTCGACCATGAGCCGGATGGCCTCGGCCGGCTCGAAGCGCGGCATCAGCACCAGCGCCGCGCCCGCGCGCCAGGTCGAGTTCATCGAGACCGTCTGGCTGAACACGTGCGACAACGGCAACGCGCCCAGTGCCACGTCGTCGGCGCGTACGTCGTTCGCGTCGAAGGCGTTGACCGTCGCGTTCATCACCAGGTTCAGGTGACTCAACTCGGCGCCTTTCGGCCTGCCGGAGGTGCCGCTGGTGTAGAACACGACCGCGGGGTCCGCGGGTTGTCGCGAGACGAACGAGGCGATCGGTGCCGCGACAAGGGAATCCGGCGCACGGCAGGGAAGGCCGACGGCGGCGGCCGCCGGATGGCCCGCTTCGGCGAAAACCGGATGGCACAGCAGAAGCCGCGCCGCGCTGTCGCGCAGCATGTATTCGGCCTCGGCGGACGTGGACAACGGGTGCACCGGCACCACCACTGCTCCCGCGGCGGGATTCCGTAGTAGGCGACCGGGAAGTCGACGACATTCGGGCACATGAGCGCCACCCGGTCACCAGGCCGCACACCGAGCCCGATCAAGGCCGCGGCCTGGGCCCGCGCCCGAAGCCACAACTCGGCGAAAGTGATCCGCCGCGCCCCGTCGATCAGGGCGACCCGGTCAGGGCGCCGTCTGGCCTGCTCGGCCGGAATGCTGGCTACCGACAGTGTCGCGTTCATGCCGACCGCCTGGTGAATCTCGACATCGCTCTCCAAAACTAGCAGCGCAAGTTTTCCGCTCACCGTAGGGCACCGAAACTAGCGGCGCAAGTATCGCGTCCCGCGCCTGCGAGAATGCGAGGACCGAAAGGAGAGCCCATGGCACGACCACGCCGACCGCTGCTGACCCGCGATCGCATCATCGACACCGCCCTCACCCTGGTCGACGCCGAGGGTCTGGCCGCTGTCTCCACGCGGCGCCTGGCCACCGAGCTGGGTGTGCAGGGCCCCTCGCTGTACAACCACGTCCGCACCAAGGACGACCTGATCGATGCCGTCGTGGACGCCGTCCTCGGCGAAGTCGACATCGCGATGTTCGAGGGATTGTCGGCCGAGGATCGGGACTGGCGCTCGGCACTGCGCGATTGGGCCCGTTCCTACCGCACCGCCATGGCGGCACACCCGCACATCGTTCCCGCCTTGGCGAGCGGTCCCGGTCATCGACCCAACGCGTTGCGCATGGCCGACGCGGTCTTCGGCGGCCTCGTCGCGGCGGGCTGGCCGCGCCGCGAGGCCACCACGGTCGGCACGACCATGCGCTACTTCCTCACCGGAGCGTCGCTTGGATCGTTCGCCGCGGGCTTCCCCTCCGACGTCGCGGTATACGCCGACGCCTATCCGCACCTGAACGAGGCGCACCTGCTGGCCGAGCGGCAGCAGAGAATCGATCGGGACGCCTTCGAAGTCGGTCTGGAATCCCTGTTGGACGGGCTGGAGATCCGTTACCGGCTGCTCGCGGATGCCGGGTAACTCCGACCCGCGCACCGAAGCACACCCGTCGCCCGTACGCCTCGGCGCGAACAGGTACCCGGGCCTGACAGACCAGCCCGCCGACCGCGGCGACCATGCCTCCCGGCGCGGTGTCCGGGTGGTAGCTCGGATATCGGCCCACCGTGCACGTCACCGAGATGGTCAGCGATCCGGCTTTCACGTTTCCGACCCGGCCCGGGTACTACGGCAGCGGCAGCGCCTGCGACTCAGGGAATACGACCGGCAAGGCGGTCAGCGCTCGATGGAACGGACCGGGACGCCAGGTCAGCTCGTCGACCGGCACCGCGAGACGTAGCTCCGGCAGCGCGTCCAGCAGTTGATCGATCGCGTCCTGGGCGATCAGGTAAGCCAGCGAGTTCGCCGGACACGCGTGCGGCCCGCCGCCGAACGCGAGATGGGCGCGGTTGCCCGTGTAGCGTTCGGCGCGGATCGCCGGATCGGTGTTGCAGGCGGCCATGCTGATCACGACCGGCTGATGGGCAGGCAACCAGACGTCGTCGATCAGGATCGGCTGCTTCGGGAAGCTGAAGCAGAAATTCGCCATCGGCGGGTCGTTGAACAGCACCTCGTCGAGCGCGTCCCGGGTCGACAGACTGCCACCGAGCACGCTGCCGCCGAACCGCTCGTCGGTGAGAATCAGCAGCAGGGTGTTGACGATCAGATTCTGCTGCGGCTCGATGCCCGCGCCGTAGAGCGTGCCCAGCTGGTGGACCATCTCGGTGTCGTTCAGCCCGGATGGGTGCCGGAGCATGCGCGTGGTGATGTCGTCGCCTGGATCGGCCCGCTTCAGTACCGTCAACTCGGCCAGCGAATCGGTCAGCATCTTGTTCCCGCGTTCCGCGTCGATGCCCTCGAAGATCGCGGCCATACCGGTCGCGGCGCGCTGCGCAATCTCGGCCGGGCAACCCAGCATGGCGTTCAGCACCGCGAAAGCGAGCGGAAAAGCGTACTGGCGCACGATATCCGCCGACCCGTCCGCGCAGAACGAATTGATCAACGGTGTCGCCAGCTGCGCCACGGTGTCGTGCAAGCCGTACAGGTCGACCTTGGCCAGACCCGCGACGTTGGCCTGCCGATAGCGGGCATGCTCGGCTCCGGCGTTGCGCAACGCGTTCGGCCGCCACTGCATCATCGGCAGCACCGGGCAGTCGGCGGCGATGTCCTGCTGCCACGTGCGGGGGTCGGCCGGAAAGTGCTCCGGATCGTTCAAGATCCGCACGGCGGTGTGATACCCGAGCACCAAGGTGGCAGGTACACCCGGGGCCAATTCCACCGGCGCCAGCGATCCGTAACGCTCCCGCATCTCGCGATAGGCGCTGTGCGGGTCCGCGGCGAATTCCGCGGCGAACAAAGGAATCCGCGGGCCGTCGGTGTCGATCGGCGAACCGTGCGGTGCGCGGCTGTGTGCGGAGGGCGGGGACGTCGTCATCGAGGAGGCTCCAGGCGATCGGGCAGCAAGATTCGTGAGCCTAAGCAGCTCGCACGCCCTCTGCACCGGAAACGACTCGAGATGACCCCTCACTGCAAGTTGCTATAGAATTGCCCCGATATTCGACGCGTTGACCTGATCGAAGGCGAATCGCACCCGCTGTGTCGAGTGCGCCGGTCGAGCGCAGTAGCACGGCGGCCGTGCGCGAAACTGCAACCCGAGGACGGCACGCCATGACAGACGTCGACTTTTGCGTAATCGGCGGGGGATTCGCGGGATTGACGGCCGCGCTGCGGCTGAAACAGATGGGTCGGTCGGTGGCGCTGCTGGAAGCCAGGGACCGGCTCGGCGGCCGCGCCTTCACCCAGGTACGCGACGACGGGTCGTGGATCGATCGCGGCGGCGCCTGGATCGGGCCGGGACAGGACCGCATCCAAGCGCTGATGACCGAGTTCGGCGTACCGAGCTACAAGCAGTACACCGACGGCGAGGCCATGATGGTCGTCGACGGCAAGCAGCACCGCTACACGGGCACGATCCCGTGGACGATGAGCCCGTGGGCGTCGATGAACCTCGGCGCGGTATTCCTCGAGCTGGGACATATGTGCAAGTCGGTTCCGCTGGAAGCGCCGTGGGCGGCGAAGAAAGCCGACAAATGGGATCAGGTAAGCCTGGCGCACTGGCTGGAAGCCAATGTCCTTTCCAAGCCCGCGCACGATCTGCTCGAGACCGCCATCGCGGGCTGCTACACCTCGGCGGCTTCGGAGGTCTCGTTGCTGTTCGTCCTGTACCAGATGGCTTCGGGTGGCGGGCCGAGCTTCGTCCTCGGCGTCAAAGACGCGGCGCAGGACGCGCGGCCGGTCGGCGGCATGGGCGCGATCTACCGTCCGATGGCGGCCGAGCTCGGCGATGCGATCCACCTCTCGCAGCCGGTCCGCTGCATCCATCAGGACGACTCGGGGGTGACCGTCCGCGCGACCGACCTCCGGCTGCGCGCGCGCCGGGCGATCGTCACCGTTCCCCTCGCTATCGCCGGCCAGATCTCGTACCGGCCGATGCTGCCCGCCGATCGCGCTTTCCTGCATCAGCGCATGCCGAGCGGTTCGATCATCAAGGTCTCCGTGGTGTACGACGAGCCGTTCTGGCGCGGTGACGGGCTGTCGGGACAGTCCGCCGCGCCGGGTTCGCCCGCGACGATCACCATCGATGCGTGCACGGACACCGGGCGGCCCGGAGTCCTGTGCGTCATCATCGAGGGACCGATCGCACGGCAGCTGGCCCGACTCGACGACGCGGAGCGTCGCAGCGCGATCCTCGACGCACTCGTCGAGCGATTCGGCCGGCAGGCCGGCTCACCCGTCGACTACATCGAGCAGGACTGGAGCGCCGAGCGCTATTCCGGCGGCGGGATGCTCAGCCACGCGCCCACCGGTGTGCTCACCCAATTCGGCCACGCTCTGCGCGAGCCGTGTGGCCGCGTCCACTGGGCGGGCACCGAGAGTTCGGCGGTCATGTGCGGCTGGATCGACGGGGCCATTCGCTCGGGCGAACGCGCGGCCAGCGAAGTGCTGGAGCACGAGACCGCCGTGGTGGGCTGACCTATGCGCACCGAGGGAGACGTATGGGACATCGTCAGTAGTGTCGGACTCACCGCATTGGGCGTCGCGACGTTCCGGGCGCTGGAGACATCCGCTCCCGATCCGTTGATCCGGGACGATTACGCGCCCCTGTTCGTCGCGGCCTCGGGCCATCGACATTTCAACGGACTGTTGGCGGACCCTTCCCAACTGGACGACATCCCGCTGGTACCCGGGTTCATGGGCTTCCGCACGAAGTTCTTCGACGACTTCTTCTCGTCGGCCGCGGCGCGGGGCGTTCGGCAAGCCGTTATCGTCGCCGCCGGATTGGACGCGCGGGCATACCGCCTCGACTGGCCCGCGGGTACCACGGTGTTCGAGATCGACCAGCCCAAAGTTCTGGAATTCAAGGAGAAAGTCCTCACCGAGAACGGCGCGCGGCCGAAGGCGGATCGTCGCCCGGTGGCCGTCGACCTGCGCGAGGACTGGCCTGCCGCGCTGCGCAGCGCGGGTTTCGAACCCGGCGAACCGACCGCATGGTCGGCCGAGGGCCTGCTGCCCTATCTACCCGGGGCCGCGCAGGACAAGCTCTTCGAGCACATCGACGCATGGTCCGCCCCTGGCAGCGAGCTGGCCGTGGAGAGCTTCGTAGCGGGAACCGACGTCAAACGCTTCGCGAACATCGAGAAGAAGTATTTCGACCGCTGCAACCCGTTCGGCGACATCGATCCGGCCGAGTTGTTCTACGACGACGAGCGAGCCGATCCCGCCCGGTGGCTGGCCGGACACGGCTGGTCGGTGCGGAGCGAGAGTCCGAGCGAACTCGCCGCGTCCTACGGGCGATCGGTCCCGGATCTGCCGGAGGAGCTCGACGAGCTGTGGCGGCAACCAAGGCTTCTGACCGCCGAGCGGTAGGCGCTACATCTTGGCGCTGCGAGCCATGACGAAGCTGTAGAGACCGTAGGTGATGATGCCGAGGCCGGCGATCAGGAGCAGAACCACACCGAAGGGCTGCGCGCCGAGCGTCTTGATGGCTCCGTCCAGTCCTGCGGACTTGTTCGGGTCGGATTCGGTCGCGGCGAGGATCACCAGCAACCCGACCGCGGCGACGGCCAGCCCCTTCGCGATGTAACCCACCGTGCCGAGTCGCCGCACGAATGCGCTCGGAGTCCCGCGCAGGTCGTCGAGAAAGCTCTGGGTGGCGCCTTTGTACACGTGGTAACCGCCGACCGCGATGATGACCAGCCCACCCACGACGAGCGCGATCGTTCCCGCGGTGTGCTGCATCAGGCGTGCCGTGAGCCCCACACTCTGACTGCTGGTCGACTTCCCGCTGCCGCGGGCGAATCGGAACGCGGTGACGGCCAGTCCCAGGTAGACCGCGAACAGGGAGAAGGCTTTGACGCGGTCGAACACTCCTGGCTGATCGCCGCCGGCCCCCTGCTCGGACGCGCTGCCGAAGACCGACTCCGCCAGCCGCCACAGCGCCATGACCACGAACGCGGCCACAGCCGCCCAGAGGGTGAGCCCACCGCCCGGTTTATCGGCCAGTTCGGCCATCGCCCCGGATTGGTCGGCGTTGCCCCCGCCGCCGAACGCGAGCCGGATGGCGATGTAGCCGATGAGCAGGTGCACGAGACCGGACATGACGTAGCCCGCGCGGGCGAACCGCGCGAACACGCTGTTCTGGGCGATACGACCGGCGGTGCCGGAAAGACCGGTGTGAGTCGTGTGAGTCATGCTGCTCCTCCGTCCCAGGTAGTACGACGGAGACCGCCGCAGGACACCGACCGGATACCCAAGTCCGTGGAGAAAGCACCTGTCCATTGCGGCGGCAGGATGCCCCGCGGTTTCAACACGCGGGGGTCAGCGGCTCAGGGGTGCTCGTCGCGCGAAGGCCGGTGCGCGCTTCGCGCGACAGCCACCCGGGTGCAAAGGGGCGGGGTGTGCGCAACACGAGCATCACGGAGTCGCTGCCGGAACACCGTTTCGCGGACCGCCCGGCCACTGCTCGCCCTTACCGAAAGTGGCATGGGCTCGCGGCCAAACTCGCGCCAAGGCGAGCAGGTGCTGCAGATCGGTGTCGAAATCTCGTGCGCCGAGGGGCGAACCCGGGATGACCTCCGCTCCGACCGGCGGCACACCGGCCTTCCTGGCGCGCACGGCGTACGCGAGTTTGTGCGCGTAACGCTCGGTGTCGAGCGGCAATTCGTCCGCCCACGGATCACCCGGTTCTTCCGGAAAATACGGCCGCAGATGCAGAAGGGCATCGCGAACCTCCACCGCCATCCGAAGCAAGCGCGTCGCCGGGAGCACCGGTTCCCGCGAGTCGGTGTCCGGCAGGAGCACGATTTCCGGCACCGCCTCGGTGAGATCGCGCCACAACGGTCGCAGCCTGCGGCAGGATCGGGTAGGCCGGTCCAGGCCTACCCGCTCGATCAGCCAGGTCCCCAGCGGTACCGCGAGCAGCGTCGAACTCGAAACGAAACAGACGACGGTGATGAACTCCACGCGCGGAAGATGTGGCCCCAGCTCGGGCCATCCGGTGAGTACCTGCATTCCACCGGCTGCCGACCCACAGCAGCATCGCCGCGCTGATCGCCATCGGTCCGCCGAAAGCGATCGCCAGCACCGTCCCGTCGAGATCGGAACCCATGTCGATGGCGCGCCCCCGAGCGTGGGCGTGGCAACCCGCGACGAGGATGGCGACCGCCGAGACCACCGCGACGCGGGAGTAGACGCGCTGGCGTCGCCATATCGCCGTCACATCGCTGTCGGCATCCCAGAATCGAGCGAGACCGAGCATGTACATGGACATCGCGACAAGACAGCCGAGGGCTGGTAGCTGCGCCAACTCGATGACAGCGGGCGTCCAGGTGCACCGATACAACGCCAGTCCGAGTAGGCACCACAGCAATATCCGGTTCAGGAACTGATCGGCGATCGTGTCGCGGAACAGCAGCAGCCTTCCGAGGATCAGAACCGAGGTATACCCGAGCACCGGCCACGCGATGATCCCCGGCAGCGGCGACAACATCATCGAACCACTCCACCTCGGCTCCACCGACCGCTCACCCAGCGCCCGCGAGCATATCTCCACCTGAACGAGCCGTCGCCCCTCCCGGCCGAGTCGTATGTCCTTACGACGGCTGTGCCGACGTCCTAGCGGCGGTGGCGCACCGGCAGCCAACGGGCATGATCGCGGAAGCCAGGGTTTACGACTCTTGGGTCTTCTCCTGTTTCGAGGATGTTCTCGACCGACTCGGCATTAGCCGCGAGCATCGCGCGGTAGGACTCCTCGGTAGCGCCGGCCGCGTGCGGCGTGACGAGAAGCTTGTCATTGCCCAACGCGATCAGCCCGAAGGGATCGTTCTGGTCGGAGGGCGCGGGCACGACGTAGTAGCCGTCCATGGCAGCGGCCGCGAGGCGACCGTCGAGCAACGCGGTTCGCAACGGCGCCGGATCTACGAGCTCCGCTTCGGAAGTGTTGATCAGAATCGCGCCGGGCTTGACGGCAGCGAGTTGTGCTTCGCCGATCATCCGGGCTGTCTGCGGGCCGTATGGAGCATGGAGACTGATGACATCGGACTCGGCGAGCAGCTCGGGTAGCTCGACCCGGCGAGCGGCGATGTCTCGTTCCAGTTCCCGTTTGGCTGTTCGACTCACGTAGACCACTCGCATCCCGAACCCGCCGACCGCTATCCGGGCAACGATGGTGCCGATGGTCCCCATTCCCACAATGCCCAGCGTCTTCCCATAAAGGTCGCGTGCCCGGGTCTCGGGCCATCGACCGGCCTTCGTTTCCATCGTCAGGTCTGTGATGCCGCGCCAGGCATCGAGCATGAGACCGATCGCGAATTCCGCGACCGCGCGTGCGTTGGCTCCGGGCGCGTTGGTCACCGCGATTCCCGCCGCGGTCGCCGCCGCGGTATCGACGTAGGCGTGATACCCGACACCCATGAACGCTATGACTTTGAGGTCGTCGGCAGTGGACAACGCGGCAGCGGTCGCACGCTCTACACCACCGAGAATGTAAGCGTCCTTGCCCAGCAGAGCGCGCGCCAATTCGACTTCGGACAGGTCGTGACGGCAGACTTCTACCTCGATATTCCGCTGACGAAGCCATTCGATCTCGGCTGCCTTCAATTCAGCCCCGGTGAGCAAGGCGCGATAACGGCTCGATCGACCGCGCACGGTCATGCATCCTTCGCGGCGAGCCGGACTGCGGTGTCTCGCAGCAACTGCGCACCCTCCGACATCAGTTGCGGATCGCGAGCCAAGGCGACGCGGACGAACTTTCTCCCGCGCTCCGGCTGATTCCAGAAGAAGTTCGTTCCGGGTAGCACGTGCACTCCCTCCCAGATCGCCTCATGGACGAAATTCTCACACTCGAGTCCTTCGGGGAGCCGGAGCCAGTCCACCGAGACGGGCGATCGTGATTCGGTGACGAATTCCAATCCCCCGTCCGCGAGAATCGAGCGGAGGATAGCCCGATTTTCCAGCACGGAAGGAAGGATGCTGTGTTCGATGCCATGCTTCGAACTGTCCTCGATGAATTCTGTCAGCACCCGGAGATGGAAAGGAGAGACACTCTGCAGCAGATCGTCGTGCAGTCGGTACATATCTGCGTACATATCCGGACTGCATACCGTCAATCCGACTTTCATCTCGCTGGTGGACCAGGTCTTGCCTGTGTCTTCGAGCACAATATAGGAGACTCCTGATTCCTCCAGGACCTCGTACTGCGACCAACCGCTCGGCAGAGGTGAGAAGAATCGAAAAGACGAGTCCAGAACCAGGGTGCAACGACGGTCGACGCAACACTGCACCAACGTTCTGAACCCCGGTTCGGACAGCGTCCATCCGGTGGGGTTGTTCGGCGAGACCAGCCAGACCACCGCAGGATCGAGCCGAGCCATCGCCGCGGGCAGGTCTTCGACGGTGCAATCCTGTTCCAGCAGCGGCACGAGCTCGACATTCTCTCGGCGCAAGATCGAGGAGATATTGTCGAACACCGGCTCGATCAAGGCGACTCGCTTTCCCGCGCGAGCGCAGTAACTCACCACCATTGTTATCGCGGATGATGCGGAATACGACAGCATATATCTGGATGCATCCTGATGCATCGGCTCGCCCGCCAGGCGCAGAAAGGCGGTGAGGAACGCCTCTTCCAGCTCGGACTGCGATTGATTTCGCGCCTCGTGGAACAGCTCTGGAAATCGTTCGACAATTTCGATCTGGGAGGGCGTCAGCGGTTGACGGCAATGCGCATCCGATAGGTTTACGGCGCGATCGAGACTACGCCTCTCGTAGGTGGTGCTGGTTGTGCGCCCGAGCGGATTCGGATGATTCGAACTGTGCGTACGGATAAGTGTCACGGTTGGTCGACCTCCGAAATACTAGTTACATGCTGATGCGATAGCCGGGCAGCCACAGCAGTTGACGAAACCGCGGAGTTCAAGCGGGTGGCCGGCTCCACGATGAGCCTTTTCGCTGAGGAGGTGAAGGAGTTTCGGTCCAAGGCGTCGGGAATTGTCGCATTCCGGTTCGACCGGGGTCGGCAGCCTCGGAATCCATTGACGATACGGCTGCGGATTCGCTTCCGTTGTGATGTCCGGTAACCGGCTGTTTCACCTTCCTCTCGAAGGCGTAAATTCCGCCGAGTCGGACGTCGAGTGAACCATCGGTATTTCGAGCAAGGGTGATCTGCGCGATATCCAGTATCCGCCTGGTCGCGGTGACGATGAATGCTCGATTCACTTGGCCGGGCGCCCCGGGAGTGGGGCCCGCACGAGCCGCGATTCGGCCCAGCCCGATTCCGGCGCCGATACCGATCGTGGCTGCGGCCAGGATGCCTCCTGACGAACCGGCGAAGTCGACGGACTGACTCGCCCCGATACTTCCCATGGCTACGCCGACCCACATCAGACTGAAATGAAAGCCGAGGGCCTCCCCGAGGGCGTCCTCAGAAGCAGCAGCACTCATCCGATCGGTGCAGGCCGGGAAAACAGCACCAGCCAGCACGCCGACCGCGAAAACGGCTATGGCCAGCGAAACCGGGCCGACCGCGAGGGCGCAGAGCGACACGCCGATTCCGAGTCCGACCAGCAGAACGTATGGCGAGATGGTTCTGGAGATCGCGCCGTACCCGTACCCACCGGCCACCGCACCGGCTGCGCCGATGGCCAGCACCAGTCCGATCGCATGCTTGGCATGGAAGTCGTGCATGGCCGTGATGACACTCAGTTCCTCCGCACAGAGGACGGCGGCGGCCGCGGCGTATCCGACACATGCTGTCACGAAGCCGGTCTGCAACCAGGATCGCCGTGGGACCCGCCGTGACACTTCGCTCGTCTCGGTTCGCAGCGGTGGGTTCTGTCTCAGCAACAGGACACCGCAACCCACGGCCACCAACCGGACCACGAGCAGCACCATCGCCGTGTCCCAGATATTCATCACCGCGACGCCCAGCGGCGGCCCGACCAACAGCGACACGTCCGCGGTCACCTCGTACGCGGCGAGCGCCGGCCTTCGCTCCCGTTCGGTCGTGGCGACCGTAATGGCCTGTTTCGCGACATTGATGACCGGTATTTCGAACCATCCCGCCAACGCCGCGAGCAACAGCAACACCGGAAACGGAGCGAATGGCGCGATGAGCCAGCAGATCCCGTTTACCAGGATCGATGGAGCCATGGTGGGGCGCAAGCCCAATCGATCGAGACGCGGGCCGCGCCGCAGCTCGGTTCCGGCCATGCACAGGTAGACCACAGTGCTCAACAAGCCCGCAGCACCGTAGGAAAGGTGCAACGTGTGCCGCACATGCATTACCAACAGCAGGGATTGGGAGTTGAGAACAGTCCGGAACAGCAGACTGATCAGCACCATATTGCATACTGTCCGATTTGCCAGAAGCTCTCGGTAGGCTTTCACTCCCACTCACTTTCGGGTGGAATATCTACTCCTGGCTATCGGACGAGCAGTCATCGATACGCAAAGCTAGCCGACGGATGTCGTCTCGAGCAGGGCGCACAACTCCGGGACGGCGACAGAGAGGGCGTGTGCGAATTCGAGCATGTGTTGTTCGATGCCTTTGGAACCGCTCAGGTGTACGCCGAAGCTGCCGGGCTGCAGGATATAGCCGATCCCGATGCAATCGGCGGTCGGCGGCCCGAAACCGAAGAACCGAACATTGACCGACGACACAGCACTGGTACTGAGATAGTCGTCACGCAGAATCCGCCAGCCGGGAGATTCGTAGATCGCGAGCGGCTTTTCGCCGTGCTGACGCTGAATTCGCTGTAGCTCCACGAGATGCCGTTCGGGAGCGCGCCCCGCCTGGCATTCTCTGGTGTTGGCGACGTGTGCTCCCGCCGCGGCACGTAGCGCTTCGGCGCGAGCGGTGTGCGTAGCGGTCGAGTCGTTCATCAATGCCACGAAACGAACGACTTCGGGGGTGACCGCCCGGAGCGCCTCGGTACGGCCGTGGCGGTAATGTCGCACGGCTACGGATTCGTAGGTGCTGCCGAGGAATCCCCTGGACCGTTGATGAGCCAGTTGGTAAGCCACTTGCACCAACGCATCCGGCGATATTCCGAGACGTTTGGCCGTGTCCGAGCCGAAGTCGTCGAATGTCACCACCTCCGTGGCGATCTCGCCCGCCTGTTTGCCGAAGTCGGCGGCGGCTTGCCGGATCTCGTGCCGCAGGTCCTCATCGAAACGGAATTCGATCGGTGATATCTCGGGCGCTCGGCCGGGCCGGTCCGCCGAGATGGCTGGCGCATTCGCCAGAATCGCGTCGCAGAAGCCGGCAACCGTGGTTCCGTCCAGGCCGGACTCCTCGATGTTGACGCCCGCGCGACCATCGGCGAACACGATGAATGTCAACGCCTTGTCGTACCAGCGGTTCTCGCCGTCACCATGCAGGAGCGCGTTACAGGCCGAGCGTTCGTCTCGGGGCGCGAAGTCCTCGAGCGCGACGCAGAACAGTGCCGTCTCGATCGTCTCGAGCGCGGCGGCGTTGTCCGGATCTTCGAGGAGAGCCTGGCGGGCCCTCGCCCATGCCGCGCGCGGTTGTGTTGTCAGCGCTCCCGGCGACGGCTCCGCGGCCGGATCGGCTCCCCTGATCGCATCCAGCCCGGCGATCAGGTCCTCGATGCGATGTGGGGTACCGTCCGCTGCGAGGACATCCATTCGGAACGCTTGACGACGGAAATGGATGACGATGTGCCGGACCGTTGACGAGCCTGGTTCTCCGGCACTGTGAGCGGAGCGCACGGCGTCGAATTCGATGCCGGGGATTCTGGTGGTGGAGAACAGACACCTGTTCTGGTGCATGGACACCGGACGGCCGCGAAGAATCACGGGCGAAATCATCTCGGCGTCGAGTTCCAGTTTGTACGCGGTGGCGCGCGCGATCAGTTCGGCGGCGCGTTCGAGTTGACCGTGCTCCGAGTCCGTGAGCAAGAAGAAGGAATTCGCACTGAGCGCGATACTGTCGCGGTAGCCGAGATGGCGAGATCTCCAAAAGGCGTCGAGCCAACTGTGGACGCCCGGCGTCCGATCGAATCGCTCTATCTCGGCCTGCCACGTCCGGGCCGGACTGTCCAACGCAAGGAATTGATCCACGGCCGCTGTCGTGACCATCAGTTGCTCGTCGGTCAGCAACGGCGAACATCGCTCGAGAAACCGTTCGCACGTCTCCTCCAACGTCGGGATGGGGAGTCGCGGCAATTCGTCGTCGTAATCGAATGTGCTGCTGGACATCTCGCCGACGGGTTTCTCGCTCACCGTCAGAGTGTCTCATCGCCACCGCAACGACTGGCTCCAGTGGTGGGAATGCCGGGCGCGGCCATTATGGCGGAGTACCGAACCATAAACTACGGTTCGAGATTCGAAGTCACCGGCATGGGACGCCAGGCTGTAGCGGAGGTGCTCCACTCGGCCGGAGACGGTGCGAAACCGGCCCGCGCCGCGCCGGAGATCCGCTCTCGATTCAAGTCATACTACGGCCGACTGCAGTCAGCCTTGGATGTCCTTGCGCTGATTGGCATTGAAACGCGCCTTCTTCTGACGATTCCCGCACGTGTTCATGTCACACCATTTGCGGGTGCGGCTTTGGCTGGTGTCGAAGAAGGCCGCTCGGCAGGTTGGCGAGGCACACAAGGCCAGTCTTCCGTTCCGTTCGCCTGCGACGATGCTGATCGCATCGGCGGCGATCACGCCTAGGGCATCTTCTACGCAGGAAGCGGAGCCGAGTCGCCATCGACGCCTGCCCTCGGATGTCAGAACGGCCGCCGCCCGACCCCGAATGCTGCTGTCATTGATGACTTGGACAGCAGGTGCGGGAAGAGCGTCTCCGAGCGCCGCCGCTGTCGCGACGGCGTGAATCGATTCCCGCAGTTCCCAGGCGAGTTCCAGCTGGGCGGTAGTGCAGGAGTCCACGGCCAGGCCGTACACGACCAGCCAGTCGACGAGTCGCTGCGGCGTGGGAATGCGTTCCACACGGTCGCCATGGCGCTCGGACAGAGTCCCCGTGAAGCTGGTCGCTAGCACGTTACCGAGGCGAAAGTCAGGGAGCCCAGCAGGCATGGAACCACCTTAGCTGGTTGCCGGCCGATGCGGAGCCATGCTAGAACCGTCTTAGCCGGTTCTCGATAGGCCGAAGCCGGTTCCGCGATGAACAGGAGGTCTCATGCCTGCACTTGGCCACCTCGATCCGGTCTTCACCCCCGACCCCGTCGACGTGCAAGTATTCGAAGCCCACGCGGCCGACGCCGTCCTCGACGATCTACGCACGCGACTGGCCACAGCGCGGCTACCGGAGGCCGAGACGGTCTATCGCGCCGCCCCCGGCCCTCGCAGATGGGAACAGGGCGTTCCGCTCGCCGACCTCGTCGACGTCGTGAACTACTGGCGCACCGGGTACGACTGGCGGTCGTTCGAAGCGCGCCTCAACCGGATCGGCCAGTTCCGCACGACCATCGACGATCTGGGAATCCACTTCCTGCACCGCCGATCCGAGCGCACAGATGCCACTCCCCTGATCTTGACGCACGGCTGGCCGGGCAGCATTGCCGAATTCATCGACGTAGTAGACGAGCTGGCAGATCCGAAAGACGCGGACACGCCGGCGTTTCACGTCGTGGCCCCGTCGCTGCCAGGCTTTGGTTACAGCGACAAGCCGGCCACCACCGGCTGGGGAACCGAAAAGATCGCGGCCGCATGGGTGCAACTCATGGAAAGGCTCGGCTACAGCAAGTTCGTAGCCCACGGCGGCGACTGGGGAGGTGTGATCACCACGGTCCTCGGCGGCAGGTTCCCGGCGCACGTTCTCGGCATCCACACAACGACCGCGCAGGCACCGCCCGGGTTGACAACGGAAGGACTGACGGCGACCGAGCGCGAATGGACGGAGGAAACCCGCGATTTCTGGCGCCACCACGCGGCGTACGCGAAGCAGCAGGCGACCCGACCGCAGACCATCGGCTACTCGCTCGTCGACTCACCGGTCGGGCTTCTCGCCTGGATCCTCGACAAGTTCGCCGAGTGGACAGATACCGAAGACAGCCCGTTCGAGACGATCTCCAGAGACCGCGTTCTCGACGACGTCACCCTGTATTGGCTGACGCGGACCGGCGCATCGTCGGCCCGCATCTACTACGAGAGCCACGACTCGCTCGACCCCGAACTTCGGGTCGACGTCCCGTCGGCGATCACCGTGTATCCCCGCGACATCGAGAAGTGCCCGCGCCCCTGGGCACAGGAGCGGTACCGACAGATCGTCCGATGGAACTCGCCCGAAGCCGGGGGACATTTCCCCTCACTCGAGGTTCCCGAGTATTTCGTCAAGGACCTACAAGAAGGCCTCGCAGCAGTGCTGGACGCCAATCGGTGAACGCGACTGGGGTGCCGAGCGCGCGCCCACACCGATCCGCCGGCCGAGCGCGTCCAGGCCGGCGGAGACCTCGTAGCGTTGGTCGAGCCATCCAGCCGGTAGCAGAATCATCCGTATTGAGCGGGGTCCCAGGTACGGGTCGGCTTGTTGGTGATGATGAACAGCAATGCCTTGATCATGATGTCACCTCCTTCCTGGGGCTCGGTCGGGCGTGGCCAGGGCTTGTGGGGGTACGCAGCAGGGTGAACGGCCTGGGGGTCGCGGCATTGGTCACGATCGGGCGGGTATCACCTCCGCTGATGACGCGCATAGCGGTGTTCTCGATGAGGGCGGTGGCCGCATCGGTGACCAGATCGTGGGCGACCGCGGCGCCGGCGCAGGTGAAGGGGCCGGAACTGAAGGGCACAAATGGGCCGTGCTCGCTCGGTCGAATCCAGCGGTCGGGTTGAAATGCTCCTGGTCTGGTCCAGTGGTTGTTGTCGTGATGGAGCAGATAGGGGCTGACGGATAGGAGGTCGCCGGTCTGGAAGGCGATCCCCCCGAACTCGGCGGGATAGGGGACGGGACGGCTGACCATCCAGGACACCGGCCGGTGCCGCAGGGCCTCACGTACCACCCAGTCGACGGGCCATGGCCATGGTGCGCCGGGAGAGTGGAGACTGCCCAGCAGCACCGACCACGCGAGCGAGTAGCCCAGTGGTCCCACAATGGACCGGAACATCAGCACATACAGCCGCGCCACCGTTGTATCGGCGACGCCGTCGGGACAGGCACCGATCACGGCATCGAGCAGATCCCGTGGTTCGGCTGCCGCACTGCGGCCGGTGGCGCTGCGCCGGTCCCGGATCTGCTCGTTCAGCGCGGTGGACAGCTTGACGCGCAACAGCTGCGCCCGCGCCCGCTGCGCCATTCGGGCTGGGCGAAGCGCGCCCACGCGTGCGTTTCGCTCCAGTAAATGCCGCAACTCGGGAGAACCATCGGGGTGCAGCAACAGGTCCGCGGTGCACCGATACACCAGCTCGACCCCCGCTGCGGGCCAGCGGGTGATGGAGGGCATTTCCATCACCGCCGCCGCCAGGGACTCGCGATACTTGGGCGTATGCGTCCGCAGAATCGCGCGCACCGCACGGCCGAAATCGACCTGAGCAGACCGCGAAGGCAGCATAGAACCGAAGAACCCGGACTTCCCCGCATGGAAAGCGCGGTCACTCAGCACCGTCAGCGCCAGACCCGTATCGCCGACACACCACCCGCCCCACGGCAGCCCGAACACCTCTACCGGGCTGGTCCGGCGCAGATTCTCGAGGAAACCCAACGGATCACGCCGGAACCGGCGCATCTCTGCAAAACCCATCGGACGGTCCTCTCATAGAGAGGGTGAGCGATTCATCAGATTTTTTCGAGCGGATTTATCCACTGGCGGTGCGTACAAACGCAGATCAAGCATAGTCTCGAGTAATTTTGCAAGCGAGGCCGTGGGGGTCGACCATGAGGTGAGTACCCGGCACCACCGGGCGTATCGAACACTGTGCCAGCAGTGATATCGGTTCACGATCACCCGCGACGGCCGGGCAACCGGCCATCGAGGTCTAACCGATGTGAACTCCATCCGCCTCGGCGAGAGCTCCCGCTGCCACGCGCGCGTACATGAACATGTCGCGGCGTCGATCGCCGACCTTCTGCCACGATCTGAGGAGCCCTTCGCATTCGAAACCGGCTCTCTCCGCAGTGCGGATCGAAGCGCGGTTCCAAGGTTCCACATAGAGCTGTAGTCGTGGGATATGCAACTCTTCCAGCGCCCAGGTAGCCATTGCCGCCAGAGCATGCGCGGCGACGCCATGGCCGCGGGCAGAGCGGACCACCCAGTAGCTGAGCGATGCGCGGCCTTCGTCGATGTCCTTCAACCACAGGCCGATGCTTCCCAGTGGTGCGTTGTCCGGTCGCCGGACGATCACCATCGGGTATCCGGTTCGATCGGTCGCTGGTTGCCGCTGGCGTTCGACAAACCTCGTTGCGGCCTCGAGCGAGAAGGTCGCAGGCACCGTGGTTATAGGAATCAGGTCGTCGGCAGAAGCTTCCCTCACAAGCTCGAGGTCTGCCGCGGACAACGACCACGGGCGGAGTTCCAAGTCTGCGGTGGCTCTCAGATGCGGTATTTGCAGAGCATCGTCCATGGTCGACCTCCCCACAATATGCACAGGATATCGGCCCGGTGTCACCCTTACCACTTCCATTCCCGAGTACCGCATGCACACGCCCACCCCCGCAATTCGATGGCCTCCGGCAGGCATCGGCCGGTTCACCGCGCGATAGGTAGTACCGAACTCCTCGGGCTGAAAGGCGCTACTTCGATCCGGGCGAACGTCACCTCGCCCGGCGGCAAGTCGCCAATGGTATCGGCCCAGGATCACCACACCCACCGGCCCATCCGATACAAACCAGAATGCAAACCGTGCGTTTCCGTGGGGTCGGGCCGAACAAAACAGGTCATCGCCTCCACCGGCAGCATCACCGGTCACCCGCCGATGATCAACCCGCCACCCCGGGCCGCGGGTTACAGCGTCAACCTTCCCGGACACGGCACTAGTATTCTCGCTGGTTTCTCGCGGCGGGCCTGGAATTACGCGGTACGCGTTCGCCTGATCCCGGCGAGTGCGGGTGCGAGCCGGGCGGCGGTGTTGCGCAACGCGATGCCGGTCCGGGTGCCGGGTAGCAGCATGGCGCGTGCGGCGCGGAATCCCTGTTGTTTGGAATCGACCAGGGGTCGGTGGCCGGTTTCGTAGCGGCGCAGCGCGTCGGCTATGTCGGTCGGTGATTGGCTCAATTCCTCGGCGAGCCGGTAGGCGCCGGCGATGGCCAGGGTTGAGCCGTCGCCGAACAACGACACCGCGGCGGCCGCGTCCCCGACCAGTCCGATGCGCCCGGTGGACCAGCGCGGCGCCCGGACCCGGCTCACGGAGTCGAAGTACAGATCTTCGGCGGTGTGTACCTGGTCCAGCAGTTCCGGCAGTCGCCATGAGGCGTCGGGGAATGCTTCGGCGACGAGGTTCTTGTGCTGAGCCAGGTCGCGGTGGTCGTAGCCGGGCACCGCGTCACCGCGGAACATGAACGTCGCGATCGCATGTCCCTTGGTCGGGTGTATCGAGACCGCCCGGCCGGGTGTGTTGTAGATGATGACTTCGGTGTCGTCACCGAACGGTACGCCGATCGGCAGGGTCGCCACATACATTCCGGCATGGCGCACGAACTGCTGTTCCGGCCCGAAGGCCAGCCGCCGCACGGCCGAGTGCAGACCGTCGGCGCCGATCACCGCATCGAACCGTGCGGGTGGAGCGGCAGCGAAACCGACATCGACGCCCGCCGCGTCCTGGGACAGGTCGGTGATCGTGTCGCCCCAGAGGAATTCGACGCGGTCGCGGGCGGCGTCGAGCAGGATCGAGGCGAGGTCGGCGCGCGGCACCTCGACCTCCCGCTCGCCGGCGCCGCCCTGGAACATGCGCAGCGGAACACCGGCCACCCGCCGGCCTGCCGCATCGACGAACGTCATCCGGTCCACCGCGGAGGCGACCTCCCGCAGCCGTGGCATCACGCCCATCTTCTCGACCACCTCGACCGCCGGCCCCTTCACGTCGACGGGATTGCCACTGGAGCGCTCCGTTGCGGCCCGCTCGACAACCGTCACGTCGAATCCCTTGTGGGCCAGCCAGTATGCAGCCGTCGCGCCGCCGACGCCCGCGCCGGAGATCAGCACCTTCTTGTCCATGTCGCACACCCTTCGAATAACTGGACGATTTTCGTCCACTTCCAGAAGGTAGCATAAGCGGAAGATATTCGTCCAGTTATTACCGGGAGGCGCGCATGGCGGCCGAGACCTTGCGGGCCGATGCCCGCAGCAACCGCGACCAGATCGTCGCGGCGGCGTTGATCCTGTTCCGCGACAAGGGTATCGAGGTGTCGATGAAAGAGGTCGCCGACCATGCCGGTGTCGGCGTCGGCACGCTCTACCGCCGCTTCCCCGACCGCGACGCACTCATCTCCGCCGCCGCGCACGCCTACCTGACCGATCTCGCCGACCGCTGCGCCGCAGCGGCCCGCGAGGAGCGCGACGCCTGGTCGGCGCTGGGCCGTTTCCTGCGCGAATGCGCCCTCGCCGACGTCGGCGCGTTCGCCTCCTCGGTGGAACCCGCCCTGCACACGCGCATACAGGCCGATCCCGTATCGACTCAGGTGCGCGCGACGGTCACCGACTCCATCGCTCGACTCGTGACGCGAGCCCACGACGACGGCACACTCCGCTCCGACGTCGACGCCGCCGATATCGCCCGGCTGATGACCGTGCAGATCTACACACGGCCCACCGAAGACCGCACCGTCGCAGTGGGGCGCGTCGTCGATCTGCTACTGGACGGCATCAGGAGTGCGACGCACCCCTGAACCCTGCCTCACGAATGTCTCATCATGTCCCAAAACCACCGAAAACCTCCCCGACTACGGGTCGGCAGCCGATGGGCTACCGGGCCACTGTCCGGCGAAGAACTCACCTTCGTGCGGTCCCGGCGCACTGACACAAACTCGGTCTAATTCGCTGGGATCGGTGGTGATGAGCGCGTTTTCGGTTGGTGCCGCCCACGGACTCGCAGAGGCGACGGTATTCGTCCTCGGGGTCGATCACGACCTGCTCGATCCCGCGATACGGCCCCCCGGAACGGCGACACGGCCACGTTCCCGGCCACCGGCTATGAACCCGACACCGCCGCCCCCGTGCAGACCGGCTGGATCGAACAGGCCATCGATCGCACCAAATAGGCCCCGCAATAGACGAACAGCGAACAGCCGGTGGCGTCGAGCAGATGCTCGGCCCACCGGCTGTCTCGGCACAAGCTCGGGGACTGGACTACTCAGTCAATGCACTCTGCCTGTCCTGGGCTTCGTGATGTCCGAGCGCGATCTGGTGACGCTGTCTGAATTCCGGAGACACCGCTTCCACCTCGTTCTGTTCCCAACCACGCTGGTGCGGGTCTGGCACCCATAGACCTTCTATGAACTCGCTCCTCTCCGACAACTCTCGAGCACGCTGAACGAAATCCCCCAGCGATGAACGATTCGCCTGGAAAGTTGAACTGCCCGTGGGATAGAACTCAAGGCCGCCTTGCAGGATGTGGTCGAGCTCAGCGCACAGCCCGCACGCGATATCGCCCTCCGCGAGCGGCGTGGCGCAGAATTGCAGGTAGAAACCGATCCTCTCCAAGAGCGGCTCGGAGATGAGGAAGGGGCGTGGACGGTGAGCGAGGTGCAGCAGCGCGAGCCTCGCACACGTCGTCGCATCAGCGCGGCTCGGAACGCTGATGTCGGCCGGCCGCAGCCTGCGCAATGGCTGCATGCGCAGCCGCATCACCTCGTAGCCCCTCCCGACGTCGGGGTACTTGGTGATGTCACGGCGCTCGTGGTGGCGGTGCCAATACTCTCCGTCGTACTCGATAATCAGGTCGTACCGGCGGTTGTTGCCGACGAGGCTTCGCCAGCCCTCACCGATGCGTCGCAGGCGCTCGCCCTCGATCGAGAACACCATGTCTGGCCGCACCCAACCCGGTGGTCCGAGGACACCTTTTCCGAGGATCACGTTCAGCGCGGCGAAGACATCGATCTCCGAGACCGACGCTCCAGGCTTCGGTCCCCCACTCAACGGCCCGCGATATCGCCCACCAAACATAGGCGCCACCGTAGGACCAAGGGCTGACATATCGGCGACTGTGGCTACATCGGTGCACCGTGACGCTCGAACCGCGCTCTGGATCGTTCCCGGCCGCCAGGGAACCACCCCGGCGGGCCTCCACCATTTCCTCGCACGCACGCAAATGGCGAATTCAGTGTGTTCTGAGCCATTTTACTCGCACGGCCCCGCCGCTCTTAGACCAGCTCGCCGACTGACGGAAACAACGCAAGCTATGCTGGCAGGCCATGTTCCGCTCTATGTGGAACACGACAATCTTCCAACGAAGCCGTCGCCGCGCAAATTCACACGTAGGTCGTGTTGCGAAGTAGGTGGTCGCGGGTCGGTGTGGGCTGCCGGCCGCGATCCGTTCGGCGTCATCGATCCGTGCGAGCAGCCTGTGTCTCGACACAGGCGAGGGCGGCGTCGAGGGCCGCCTCCAGCGGTGCGGGCTCGCGCTGGGCCCGGGAGACGAGCATGCCGCCCTCGTAGGCGGTGACGACGACGAGCGCCAGGCGGTCGATATCGGTGTCCTCGCGCAGTTCTCCCGCATCGCGCATGGCGGTGAGGCCATCGGCCACGGCGGCGGTGAGGCGGCGTAATCCGGCGGCCACCAGTTCGAGGAGTTCCGGATCGGTATCGGGGATGTCCTCGGCGAACGAGGCCAGCGGACACCCCGTGCGACAGCCGGTCGCGCGCGCGGCGGCGACCACCGCATCCCGCCACGCGCGCAGATCATGCAGCGAGCGCATCTCGAGCAGCCACTTGTTGGCGACCACGACCTCCGTGCTCGATTGAATGACCGCCGCCAGCAGGTCCCGTTTGTTGTCGAAGTAGTGATAGAGCTGCGAGGCGCTGACGCCCGCCTCGTACTGGATCGCCTCCATCGTGGTGCCGTGCGCACCGTTCGCGAGCATCAGGCGCGCGGCGGCGTCGACGATCCTGGCGCGGCTACGCAGTCCTTTGGCGGTCAGGGTTTCGGTGGACGCAGGCATTGGGAATCTCCGGACTCGATTTTGGTATTGCCATTCCATTCTGCGCTCCGAGAATGAGAGCAATGGACACAACGAATCCATTGGCGGTCCCGTCGGCTTCGACCGCGCTGGTGACCGGAGCGACGAGCGGTATCGGATTCTCGGCCGGTCGCGCGCTGGCGCGGCTCGGCTGGACCGTACTGGTGCACGGGCGCAGCGGGGAGCGTGCGCGGGAGGCGGCAGCGCGCATGGGCGACGCGCCCGGCGGTCTGATCCCCGTCGATGCCGACCTCGAAACACGGTCGGGAGTGCGGCGACTGGTCGATCAAGTGCACCGCGCCGCACCGGACGGTCTCGGCGTCCTGGTCAACAACGCGGGCGCCGCGTTCGATCGGCACGGCCTCACCGCGGACGGCGTGGAACGGACCGTCGCCGTCAACCACCTGGCGGCCGCCGGACTTGCCCACAGCCTGGAGTCGATCATGAAACCGATTGGCGGACAGCCTCATTCATTGCCGAAGGTGATCATGATGACCTCGTATCTGGAAGCGCGGGCCCGCCCGATCGAGGACTGGGCATTGCCGGGGGAGTGGACACAGATGCGCGCGTACGCGTCGAGCAAACTCGCCAATCTCGCCTATACCTACGCGCTGGCCGAGCGGTGGCGTGACCGGATCGAGGTATTCGCGGTGGACCCGGGGGCCGTGCGCACCGGATTCCAGCGCAGCGCGGGCGGTCCGCTGCACCTGATCGGCCTCGTCGGCGCACCGTTGATGAACTCACCGGAGCAGCCGGCGCGCACGGTGGTCGCGACGGCCACCCGACCCGCCCACCCGAGCGGCAGCTATATCCGTGCGGTCCGCGCCGTGGACACCGGACGCGCGAAGCTGTCCTCGGCCCGCTCCCGCGATCATGCCTACCAACGCGACGTCTACGACGCCACCCAGCGCTTCCTGGGCGGCTAACAGTACTCCCCAAAAGACCGGCCAGGTCTACCGCGCGCTTCTCCGGATACTCAGGCCCGGGGACGTGCTTGTGATCTGGGAGCAGAGCCGCATCACCCCGCGAGAGGAGAAGAAGGGGTGAAGCACATCTGGCTCGTACCCCAACTCTTCCCCGCTGACAGCCCTGTGCGAGCCCTGCCAAGAAGTCCGCCGCAGTGGATCGGAGAGAACTCCTCGGGGCTGTTGTTCTCGGAGGGCGACGGCGACGGACACTTCATTGCTCGAACCCGGGGCCCGACCCCATTGCCGTCTACGGCATCGAAAGAATCCCATTCGGAAGTGAGGAGAAGAAGTGACACCACCATGCGAAAGATGCAGCGAGCCAGCCGTCTTTTCGGTCCAGGAGCCCGGCGCCGACCTGGGGCTAGTCCGCTTCTGCACGACATGCCTGGTCAGCTTCGCCAACGCCCAGCTAGCAAAAAAGAACCGCGAGGTAGTGGACGCCTTTCTCGAGTATGGCTCCGCGCGAAGGGTGGAGGAGCATCACGCGGACTTCGCCAGGGGGATCGGCGAAGTACTCGACATCGAGGCGGGGCTGGCCATGGCCGAAATTCTGAACCAGGAGGTGAAAGTACCCGAGGGCGACGGCTTCTGTCTGTCCATGGACACCAAGGATGGACACCACTTCGAGATCGTCGGCGAATCGGAGGACAGCGACATCCTGAGCGCACTCATCATGGCCGAGGACTGGGTAGTCGACTTCGACTTGACCCCCAAGGAGGTCGAGTTCTTCCGGAACGCGCTGGATGCCTGGATCGAGCACCGCCGTGGCAACAAGGCCACCTGAGAGCGCCTGACAGGTTCGTTTGAGTGGCGGTGATTATCGTTGCGGCGCAGTATGTTTCGTCATGACGGCACCGCGGATTGTCGACTTCTCCGCCGAGATCTACCGCTCCTACGCCCGCAACGCCGAGCAGTTCCTCGCCGACGAGCCGATCGACCTGCCCGCGAACAGCGGCCGTGCGGTCATCCGCCGACGGGGGATGCCGTACACGACGATCGACAATCCGGCGGACGTCGATCCAGATGAGGTTTTCACGCTCGACATGATGGTGCTGCAGCACTGCGTGGACGCGGTGATCGAGGGGACGCGAGAACGCGCCAGCGAGTAACGGCGACGGAAATGACTGCACACGCGTCGAGTCTGGGTGCGAGTCCCAGAGGAGGCAATTCATCTGGGCTGGTAGATCAGCCGCAGTGTCGGGGGCCGGCCAGCGGCAGCGGGTTTCGCGCCAACGCGCGTACCAATCCCTGTCCGGACTGCTGGACCGGACCCCACGCTCAGCGTGGGTAGCCCGTCCAACAGCACAACGGGTGTGGTGCGGAGCCCTATGGGGAACGCACCAACAACATCCATACCCGCTCGTCTGCCAGTGACATTGTTTCATCACAACCGCGCGGCATCCGTGCGGCTGGTGACGGCAATCAGCTACCGATCGGGACACCTGGTTGCGGCGGATACAGCGGCAGAGCAGGACCGCGATAGGCAGCACCGGCGAACGGGACCTAAAACGAAAACGGGGGGTAAACGCGGGGCTAGACAAATAAAACAGGTCAGGCCCGGTCGTAGACCGGGCCTGACCTGCTATTTAAGTGGAGCTAAGGGGACTCGAACCCCTGACCCCCACACTGCCAGTGTGGTGCGCTACCAGCTGCGCCATAGCCCCTGGTTGTTTCGCTCCGGGTGTCCCCGCTGCGCTTGAATGAAGTTACACCAACGGTGTGTCGGCAACCAAATCGCCTCGATTCGGGGGTGGCAGGAGGCGGCGGTTGAGGTTAGTATCGAACATGTGTTCGAAGTGATTTCGATCGTGCGGGGTGTGGGGAGGTAGGCAGTTGGACGCTCGGGTTGGGCAGAGCAGATGGGGTTGCTGGTTTGTTCTTTCCCGAGTGTCCAGCGGTCGTCTGGTGCGAGTCGGATGTACGTGAGGGTGTGGGCGTTGCAGTGCCGGACAGGGATGTGCCGATCGGTCGGCACGTTCGCGGATCGGGACGAATGCCGAAACAGCCAGCGGCACAGCCGGTCTCGTCACTGGACATGGAGACATCTCGAGGCGCGGTCCAGGACAGGGGGCCGGATCGCGCTGTCGAGTGCGCGGGCCGGGTGGCGGCAGGTGGAGCCGTTGCCCGGCCCCAGGCCAACTGAAAGCTCGGCGATGGCGATCTCGGGGGCTGGGGATGTCGGGTCGCGCCGTCGAGTGGGCCGGGGCGTCGATTTGGTGGAGTCGGCGTTCCGGCCCTTCCGTTCGCCGCGAGACCGCATCGCCTTGCCGAGTCCGTGGCGGATCGGCGCTTCGTGGGGAAATCACCGGAGCCCGCTCTACCGGGGACAGCGCAGGCGTCCGCTGCTCAACGGGTGAGCGAGGCCACCCAGTTCTCGTCGTTGGTGTCGACCTTGGTCGTGCCGTCGAAGACCGCGGGTGTGGCCGCGGAGCCGCCCAGTGCCGCGCCGAGCGCCGCCGTCTGCGCCATGGCGCTGCTGCGGGCGGACTCGACCTTGGCGCCGATGGCGATGCATTGCCGCACGGACTCGGCGGCCCCGGCGTCGCCCGCAATAGCGGCGAGTTCCTCGTTGCTCAGGTCGGCGCCGCCTTCGCTGGGGCGCTTGGTAGTGAACAGTTCGGTGTGGAACTTGGAGTAGATCGGGCCCGAACCCGCCTCGGCCACACACTGGTTCGCGGCGATGGCGCGGGTGGAGTAATCCTTGCTCCGCGAGCGGGCGTCGAGGAAGTTCACCAGGCGATAACGGACCGCCAGCGCGCCCACATCGATCTTCTGCGCGATCTCTTGACCGTAGATGCGCTCCAAACTGCCGCAGCCGGGGCACAGCGGGTCCTCGAAAATGTCGATGGTCTTCTTCGCGTCCGGGCGGCCGAGCAGGATCGAACCGTTCTGCTCGAGCACCGAGTGCACCGCCTCGTTCCGCACCGAACCGTAGCCGTCGTTGCGGACGGCCGCGTCGTCCCGCCCCCAGCGGATCGCCGCGATGACGATCACCACGATCAACACGAGAGCGACCGCACCGAGCGCATAGGTGGTCGCACTGGACATCGGCCGGGGTGTGTACTTCGAACGCGATTCGCTCACATTGACACTTTGCCGCAACGAACCGTCATCCCCGCCGCCGGGCCACCGATCCGATCTCCGCCGACCACCCGTGCGCGCCGGACCTGGCCAGCCGCAAACGGCACGGCCACGCGTTCGGTTCTGTCCTCGCATGGGCTTCGCACTTCGATCGCTCGACAGCGGATGGAATGCGACCGTCGTCGCCGACCTCGTGCCGGCTCGGCAGCGATGGTTCCGGCGGCCGGGCTTCGGTGCTCAGCGGCGCGGCACTCGTCGCGACCCTGCGAGCTTCGTCTACGTCCCGACCGTGGCGGGTTCGCCGATGGCATCGGCCGCTGCGCGGGTGAGACCTGGGCGACCTGCGCGCGACTGCGCTGGTGACCGCATATCACCGACCGGACGCTCGCCTCCCAGCGCCTGGCGACGCCAAGCGGTCCCGCCTCGACAGGCGCTGTGCCGCAGGTGACGGCTTCAGCGCCTGCGGCGGGTTCGCCGCACCGGCCGCGGACGTTTGCCACGGGACATCGGTCGCCCCGGGGTGCTCGGGTACGGGGCTCCGTCCGCGACCGCCGTACCCGGCGCGGTCCGCGACGGTCCGGTATCGGCCGCCGTACCACGACGATCACCGCTCACAACCGACGGAGGGCTCCCCGTTCCATCGGATTCAGCAGCCGTCCCGACGCCATTCGCCGTCGATCGGCGACGACCAGCCACCGCACGGGCGTCTTTGACGCCCGCTGCGCGATCACCCGGAAGCTCGGCAGACTCGGCCACCGCCGGCACCGGGCTGTCGGCGACCGGCGCGCCGGACATCTCGTTCAGCGCACGCTCGATACGAGCAGCGCGCCGTTCGGTGTCGTCCGCTCCGCCGGAACGTTCGGACGGGATCTCCGAGGGAACCGAACTTCCCCGCCGCAACGGCTCGGGCACCACAGCCCAGACGAGCGCGGCGACAGCGAGCAAAGCGCCGGTCACACCGAGCGCGAGTTCGTAGGACACCTGCTGCGCCAGGGCGCCCACGGCGACCGGACCGATGACGGTGCCGAGGTCGGCGGCCATCTGGAAACCGGCGAGCACCGGGCCGCCGCGCGCCTTGGGCCCGATGATGTCGGCGACGGCCGCCTGCTGGGTCGGCGTGAACATGCCGGACCCGAGCCCGGCCAGGAACGAGGTGGCGAGCAGCCACGGGAGGTCGGTCGCCAGGCCGAGCCCCGCCGTTCCCGCCGCACACACCAGCGAGCCGACGATCACGAATGGTTTGCGCCCCCACCGGTCGGACAGCCGCCCCGAGGCGAACAGCACCGTGACGTTCCCCGCGGCGAACACCGTCAACGCGACACCGGCCATACCCGGCGCCTGGTGCAGCACCTCGACGACGAGCAGCGGCACCAACGCCATCCGGACACCGAACACGGCGGCCCCATTGGCGAAATTCGACAGCAACACCGCCCGGTACTCCGGCCGCGCCAACCCCTCGCGGAAGGACATCATGCGAACACCGCCGACGGGCTCCGGCGCGGCCAGTTCCGAATGCCGCAAGCTCAGGTACACCACCACGCTTACGGCGAGCAACGCGACGGCGTAGATGACGAACGGCCAGCGCAGCCCGAGTCCGGACAACCCGCCACCGACCAGCGGCCCGCTCACCGAGCCGACCAGGAAGCTGGTGGACCACAACCCGGAGACCCGGCCGCGCTGCTCGGGCGGGGAGATGCGGATGACGAGCGCCAGCGACGACACGGTGAACATGGTCGATCCGATGCCGCCGAGCGACCGCAACAGCATGAGCTGCCAATAGCTCTGCGCCAACGCGCTGGCGCCGGTGGACACCGCGACGATCAGCAGCCCGCCGAGATAGACCGAGCGCTCCCCCAGCCGCTGCACCAGCCGTCCGCTGAGCGGCGCGAACAGCAACCGCATCAGCGCGAACGCGGACACGATCGCCGAGGCGGCCGCCACGCCGACGCCGAAGCCGCGCGCGAACTGCGGCAGCACCGGGGCGACCAGACCGAACCCGATGGCGATGACGAACGCGCCCCCGACCAGCACCCAGATCTCGGTGGGCAGGGGCTTGGATCTACCGGTCACCGGACAGCGCCTGCCCCACCAATTCCTCCGCGGCCGTCTGCACCTCGGCGAGGTGCTCCGGGCCGTGGAACGATTCCGCGTAGATCTTGTACTTGTCCTCGGTGCCGGACGGGCGAGCGGCGAACCACGCGTTCTCGGTGGTCACCTTGAGACCGCCCAGCGGCGCTCCGTTGCCCCGCGCCCTGGTGAGCACGGCGGTGACCGGCTCCCCGGCGACCTCCTTCGTGGTGATCATGTCCGGAGTCAACTTCGCGAGCAGCTCTTTCTGTTCCGCGGTGGCCGGTGCGTCGATCCGCGCGTAGGCGGGGCTGCCGTAGCGGCGTTCGAGTTCGACGTAGCGCGCCGACGGGCTCTGCCCGGTGACCGCGGCGATCTCGCCGGCCAGCAGGGCGAGCAGGATGCCGTCCTTGTCGGTGGTCCAGACCGTGCCGTCCATCCGCAGGAACGACGCGCCCGCGCTCTCCTCGCCGCCGAAGGCCAGGCTGCCGCTGAACAATCCGGGAACGAAGAACTTGAACCCCACGGGCACCTCGTGCACGTCGCGCCCGAGCACGGAGACCACCCGGTCGATCATCGACGATGTCACCGCGGTCTTGCCGATCTTGGTGAGCGCGTCCCACCCCATCCGGTTGGCGACCAGGTATTCGATGGCCACCGCGAGGAAGTGGTTCGGATTCATCAACCCGCCGTCGGGCGTGACGATGCCGTGGCGGTCGGCATCGGCGTCGTTGCCGGTGGAGATGTCGTAGTCGTCCTTGATCGCGATCAGCGAGGCCATCGCGTAACGGGAGGACGGGTCCATCCGGATCTTGCCGTCGCTGTCGAGCGTCATGAACCGCCAGGTGGGGTCCACGAAGGGATTGACCACTTCGAGCTCGAGGTCGTAGCGCTGGCCGATCTCCTCCCAATAGTCGACGCTGGCGCCGCCCATCGGGTCGGCGCCGAGGCGGATGCCCGCGCCGCGGATCGCGTCCAGGTTCAGCACGTTGGGCAGGTCGTCGATGTAGTGGTCGAGGTAGTCGTAGCGTTCCACGCCGGTGGCCAGCGCGCGCTCCAGCGTGGTGCGCTTGACCCCGGTGAGCCCGTCGCGCAGCAGTTCGTTCGCACGTGCGGCGATGGCGTCGGTGGCCGTGTTGTCGGCCGGGCCCCCGTGCGGCGGGTTGTATTTGAAGCCGCCGTCGCGGGGCGGGTTGTGCGACGGGGTGACCACGATGCCGTCGGCCTGATGCTTGGCGCCGCCCCGATTGTGGCGCAGCACAGCGTGACTCAGCGCCGGCGTGGGGGTGTAGCGGTCGCGCGCGTCGATCACCGCGGTGACGTCGTTGGCGGCGAGCACCTCCAGCGCTGTGGTCCAGGCGGGCTCGGACAGCGCGTGCGTGTCCCTGGCGAGGTAGACCGGCCCGGTGATGCCGCGGGTGGCGCGATACTCCACGATCGACTGGGTGATCGCGAGGATGTGCGCCTCGTTGAAGGCGCCGTCCAGGCTGGAGCCGCGATGTCCCGATGTGCCGAACGTCACCCGCTGGGCCGGATCGTCCGTATCCGGAACACGGCTGTAGTACGCCGTCACCAGGTGTGCGATGTCTTCCAGATCGGTGGGACGTGCGGCACGCCCGGCTCGATCGTGGGCCATGCTCGGGTCTCCCTTCCGTATCGGCTGCGCCCGGCTCGTCATCAGGATCATGTCCACGACCGCCCGGTCACCGCCGACCCCACGGCCACGTCGTTCATATCGGCCGCCGGCCGGAACGCCTCGCAGCCCTCCATGCTGAACGTGGTCGGCACGGTGCGGAAGCCCGCTTCCGCGGCGGCGAGCGGTCGGTCACCCGCCGGCGCGCCGCTCAGATCGCCGAGCCGCGCCGAACCGACAATGGTAACGGCCGACGTGCCCGGCGGCATCGGCGAGGCGAAATCCGCTGGTGCCGCGAGGGCTACGGCAGAACCGGCCGGGGCATCGGGCTTGCCGCGGGGTCTGGTCATCGCTCACCTTCCTGCCACTGGTCCACCGGTGCCAATGTGACGTTGACCGAGGTGAACAGTTCGGCGTTCCGCTCGACGAAGGCGCGCAGGCGTTCGAAATCGTCGACCAGCACCAGCATCAGCGGAAGGTGGTCGGC
This sequence comes from Nocardia sp. NPDC004168, assembly GCF_040610355.1. Taxonomy (NCBI): domain Bacteria; kingdom Bacillati; phylum Actinomycetota; class Actinomycetes; order Mycobacteriales; family Nocardiaceae; genus Nocardia; species Nocardia sp. NPDC004168. Next base: position 89,323 of record NZ_JBEXME010000014.1, read on the forward strand.
GATATCCAGGATCCGGGTGGTGTGCACATGCGAGGACGCGCCGTATCCCTCGATGCCGCGCCACACGCTGGCGCCCGCCAGGCCGCTGTCCCTGGCCCGGCGCACGATCTCGTGATACAGGGGCGTGTGCCGCCATTTGTCGTCCTCGTCGAGCAGCACGGTGAGCCGTGCCGCGGGCCGCCACCGTCCCGCCGCGGCGGCATCCGCTTGCGAACCACTCATGCCTGCCCCCTTCCGTCGTGCCGTTCCCGTCGATCGCCGAGCCGAACCAGGTACTCACCGTGCCATGCCCGCGCCGGGCTCCGACGCCCCGGCTACGCCACCGCCACCCCCGAGGCGGACGAGCGCGGGAAGTGCCGCGCCCGGTCCGAGGAGTCTACGAACCTCGCGGGTGGGGTGGAGAAGGTGGTGCGACCGCCGGGTGCGCCGATACCGAGAAGGGTGCACAGCAGCCCTTTGGCTACCCACACCGAAGCGGTCGGAATCATCGGGTTTCCGATTGCAAAGCATCCCATGACATTTACCGCGTACGCCGGGTAGTGGACCGCCCACCTCTGCACGAGACCGGATCGAGCACAATGCCGATGGCGTTCAGCAAAGCCCGCCACATCTACTTACCTCGTATTTTGCACCAATAATGGTGATTCGGGAGCGCTTTGCCGTGTGCGGCGGACGAGCACCGCGTGTCGTGCGCGATAATCGGCGAAGGGCTCCGCGATCCGGATCATTGCCGCAGCCCATGGCGGAAGACTCGTCCCCACACCGGAGTAGAGCGCCAGGAGTGGCCGATCGGGCAACCGCAGAGCACAGTCCCGCCACCCCTCCTCGCGAGGGCACCGCCGCGCTCGCCGACGAACCCGCGATCGCCCGGCTCGGACAGCGACGACGGCCGCCGCCCCCGCGACGGAATCGCGGGGACGGCGGCCGCTGTGCCGGAAACCGGATCGGCGGTGCCGCACTCGGTTCAGTGGGCGAGCACCGGCTCTCCCTCGGCGGGCACCGGCGCCGTGCTCGGCATGAGCACCGCGGTGAGGATGCCGCCCACCACGAAGATCGCCGTGGCCCACCAGAAACTGGTGGTGTAGCTCTCGATCGCGGACTGGGCGATGGTGAGCGGGTCCGGGGTGCGGGCGGACAGGTAGTCCGTGGCCGCGGACGCCGCGATGGTGCTCAGCAGCGCGGTGCCGATCGATCCACCGACCTGCTGGCTGGTGTTGATCATGGCCGAAGCCACGCCGGCGTCCTCGTGCTGGACGCCCGAGGTGGCGCCCTGGAAGGCGGTCGACATCGAACCGCCGAGGCCGAACCCGAGCAGGATCAGCGCGGGCAGGATGTGGGTGACGTAGCCGGTGTCCAATCCGATCCGGGTCAGCCACGCCATGCCCGCCGCCGCGATCAGGAAGCCACCGCTGACCACGACCTTCGGGCCGAGTTTCGGCAGCAGCAGCGACGGGCCGGTAGTCGAGGAGGCCACCATGGCGGCGACCATCGGCAGGAACGCCACGCCGGTCATGATCGGCGAGTAGCCCAGGGTCAGCTGCATGTAGTAGGTGAGGAAGAGGAAGATCGCGAACATCCCGATGCCCATGACGAAGACCGTCAGGTAGGAGGTGCCGCGCATCCGGTCGAGCACGATCCGCAGCGGAAGCAGCGGGTGCGCGACCCGGGTCTCCAACCAGGCGAACACCGCGATCAGCGCCGCACCGCCGAGCAGGAACGCCAGGGTGACGCCGTTGGTCCACCCGTCCGATTCCGCGTGCGAGAACCCGTAGACGATACCGAACAGGCCCGCGGTGACCACCACCGTGCCGGGGATGTCGAGCTTGGGCCGCTCGGTGCTCGTGTGCTTGGCCAGCAACAGCACGGCCCCCACCAGGGCGACGGCGGCGAAGGCGAGGTTCACGAACATCACCCAGCGCCACGAGGCCCATTCGGTCAGTGCGCCGCCGAGCAGCAGCCCGATCGCGCCGCCGGTGCCGGCGACGGCGCCGAAGATGCCGAACGCCTTCGCCCGCTCGGACGGTTCGGTGAAGGTCACGGTGAGCAGCGAGAGCGCGGCGGGAGCCAGCAGCGCGCCGAAGACACCCTGTCCGACACGAGCCGCGACGAGCATCTCGAAACTGGTGGCCGCGCCACCGACGGCGGAGGCGACCGCGAAGCCGACCAGTCCGATGATGAAGGTGGTGCGCCTGCCGAACAGGTCGCTGAGGCGTCCGCCGAGCAGCAGTAGGCTGCCGAACGCCAGGGCGTAGCCGGTGACCACCCAGGAGCGGTCGCCGTCACTGAAGCCGAGGTCCTGCTGGGCAGCGGGCAGGGCGATGTTCACCACGGTCGCGTCCAGCACCACCATGAGCTGAGCGACGCCGAGGACGGCCAGCACCCACCAGCGCAGGGCGTGCGAGCCGCGCCGCCCACTTCCCGTTCGCTCCGGGGCCGGGGCCCCGCGGTCGATCGCGGTAGTCATGTGTACCCTTTGTCTCGAGCATTGATCCGGAGAATGCTCCTCCGCTTACTCGAAGAAGCTATCACGATAACGGAGACAACACCTCCGGTTAATCCCCGATGTTGATAGAATGGCGGTGTGAATCACGCCACGGTCGCCTCTCCACCCCGGCGCCTGCGGGCCGATGCCGCGCGCAATCAGCAGCGGATCATCGCCGCGGCGCGGGAACTGTTCGCCGATCACGGACTCGAGATCACTCTCGACGACGTGGCCGAGCGCGCCGGTGTGGGTGTCGGCACGGTGTACCGCCGCTTCGCGAACAAGAAGGAACTGATCGTCGAAGTCTTCGACCAGAACCTGAACGATTTCGCCGACGCGGCCGACGCCGCCTACCGGCATCCCGATCCCTGGTTCGGACTCGTCGAGTTCTTCGAATACGCGTGTCGGCACATGGCCACGAATCGCGGATTCAGCGAAGTCATGCTGGAACTCGAAGACGACGAGACCGACCGATTCGCGGTCGTGCGCGATCGCATCAAGCCGAAGGTGCACGCCATCTGCGCACGCGCCCGCGACGCGGGCGTGCTCGCCGACGGCATCGAGCCCTCGGATTTCTTCGCGCTGGTGCACATGGTCGACGGTCTCGCCGAGTTCGCCAGGCCGGTCAATCCCGATGTCTGGCAGCGGTATATGGCCATCATGTTGAACGGCGTGCGCGGCGACAAGACGCCGCGTCAGCATCTCGTCGTCCCCCCGCTGAGCGACGACGAGGTCGAGCACGCCAAGCAACAGCTGACCTGCAGCTGGCGCAAGAGGTAGCGAAAACGAACCGTAAGTAGCGCGGGTCACACACACTCCCGTAGAGTTGGACACATGACCAATTCGTGGGTGAACTGGGCCGGCGATCAACGCTGCGCACCCGCACTCCTCGCCACGCCGCGCTCCGTCGACGAACTGGCCGGCCTGCTCGCCGACGCCGAAGCCGACGACCGGACCGTGCGCGTCGCGGGCAGCGGGCATTCGTTCACCGACGCCGTCCTTACCGACGGCACCTTGCTGAGCCTGGCGAACCTGAACCGCGTGCTCGACGTCGACCGGGCGAGCGGCCTGGTCCGGGTGGAGGCGGGCATCAGCCTGAACGCCGCCAGCACCGCCCTGCACGAGCACGGCCTCGCCTTCCCGAATCTGGGCGACGTCGACGTGCAGACCGTCGCGGGCGCCATCGCCACCGCTACCCACGGCACCGGCGCGACTTTGCAGAACCTCTCCGCCGCGGTGCATTCGGTGGAACTGATGCAGGCCGACGGAACCCTGGCGGAACTGAACGAGCAGACCGATCCCGACGGTTGGCGCGCGGCGCGCGTCGGCATCGGCGCACTGGGCGTCGTCACCGCCCTGACGCTGCGGATGGCGCCGTCCTTCGTGCTGGAGGGCATCGAGCGACCGATCCCGGTGGAGGACGTGCTCGCCGACCTGGATTCGTTCGTCGACGGCAACGAGCATTTCGAGTTCTACATGTTCGCGCACAGCCCGCTCGCCATGACCAAGCGCAACAACCGCGTGCTCCTGCCCGAACAGCCGCGCCCCAGAGCGGTGGACTGGTTCACCGACATCTTGTTGTCCAACTACCTGTTCGACGCGCTGTGCGGCCTGAGCCGCAGGCAGCCGCGCCTGCTCCCGTTGATCCAGCGCAGCGCCGCCTACGCGGGCAGCTACCGGCGTCAGGTGGACCGCTCCTACCGGGTGTTCGCGTCGCCGCGCCTGATCCGCTTCACCGAGATGGAGTACGCGATCCCGCGCGAGCACTCCGTCGACGCGATCCGCGAGATCAAGGAACTGTCCACTCGATTCGACACCCCGATGCCCATCGAGGTGCGGTGGGTCGCGCCCGACGACGCGTTCCTGTCCCCGGCGGCCGGCCGCGACACCTGCTACATCGCGGTGCACCAGTACCGGGGCATGGACTTCGAGCCATACTTCCGCGCCTGCGAAGCGGTTTTCGACCGCTTCCAGGGCCGCCCGCACTGGGGTAAACGCCACTTCCAGACCGCCGCGACGCTGCGCGGCCGCTATCCCGACTGGGATCGGTTCGCCGAGGTGCGCCGCCGCTTCGACCCGAAAGGGCGTTTCGCCAATCCCTATCTCGACCGGGTACTCGGCCCGGTCGGCTGAACCCGGCGCACCGCAGGCTTCACTCCGGTGGATCGGCGAGGAGCTCCGCGACCAGACGGGGCACGGCCGTGCCGATGGGTTCGCGGATGATCTCGGTGGCCATGGCGTCGTACGGCGTCGGCTCGGCGTTCACGATCACCAGATCCGCGCCGCTGCGCACGGCGATGGAGCACATCGACGCGGCGGGCTCGACCTGCAACGACGTTCCGATAGCCAGGAAGATGTCGCTCGTCTCCGCGGTGAGCGCGGCCTTGGTCATGGTGCGGCGGTCCATCTGCTGGCCGAACATCACGGTGGCGGACTTGAGGATGCCACCGCAGTCCGGACACGGCGGGTCGGGTTCTCCCGCGGCCACTCGCTCCAAGGTGGCGGACATCGAGGTCTGGTAATCGCATTCGATGCAGACCACCTCGAACATGTTGCCGTGGATCTCGATCACCCGATCCGGCGATGACCCCGCCCGCTGATGGAGGCGATCGATGTTCTGGGTGATGATGGTGACCGCTCGCCCGGCCCGCTCCAAGTCGGCGAGCGCGTTGTGCGCGGCGTTCGGGACGGCCTGCCAAGCCGGATTGTCCCGCCGCGCGAGCCAGGCGCGTTCCCGCAAGCCTCCGTCGGCCACGTAGTTCTGATAGGTCGACAGCAATTCGGCGATCGGATCCTTCGTCCACATCCCGCGCGGGCCGCGGAAATCCGGGATGCCGGAATCGGTGGAGATGCCCGCGCCCGTGAGTACTCCGATCCGGCCGGTACGACTGCGCCACTCGGTCGTCATATCTGCACAGCCTAGGGGCAGCGACGAGATCGGACACGGATAGACGATGAGAGATTGTTAGGGTTATTATCTCATTGTATGAGTTCGGCCGATCAAGGGAGATCACGATGACCGCGTCCGTCGCACGCGAATCCACCGGCGCGCGTATGCTGCCGCCCCGCCGCCCGATCGAACCGGGAACCCGCATGTGGGAACAGACCGGTCTGATCACGTTCTCCCTCACCGCGGGCTCGGCCTTCCTGTTGCAAACGATGGAACCGACCATCTCCGCGGTGGTGGACGAGTACTCCACCTTCCGCACCGATCCGATGGGACGTGCCACGCGCAGCCTGGCTTCGGTGATGATGTGGGTCTACGGCGGCGACGAGGCGCTCGCCGAGGCCGACCGCCTGCGGGAGCTGCACGCGTCACTGAACACCACCGACGCCAACGGCGTGCGCCACACCGCGCTGTCCAGCGCCCCGTGGGCCTGGGTGCTGCACACCGGGACGTTCGCCTTCACCGAAAGCGCCAAGTACTTCGCCAAGCGCCCGCTCACCGCGGCGGACAAGGAAGCGTACTTCCAGGAGACGCTGCAGCTGTTGCGCAATTTCTCGGTGGCGCCCAAGGAGATCCCTGCGAACTACACCGAATTCGAGAAGTTCTTCGACGACACCGTCGCGAACCATCTGGTCGCCACCGACACCGCGCGTGATTACCTGCGGGTGATCCGCTCCGTCGCGCCGCCGAAGCAACTGCCGCGCGTGCTGCGTCCGGCCTGGAAAGCGGCGGCCGCGCCGATCGGCTGGCTGCAGTACTTCGTGACGGTCGGCACCACGCCCGAGGTTGCGCGCCAGAAGCTCGGCCTGACCTGGACCACGGCCGACGAGCGCAAGCTCCGGATGCTCGGCCGGCTGATCGCGCGACTGGTGCCGCTGCTGCCGGAGCGGTTGCGTTACTTCCCGATCGCCTATGAAGCCCGCCGCCTCGAACGCGATCGTCAGCGGCTGCGCAAGATGATCGACCTGCGTCCGATCTGATCCGCCTCCGGGAAATAATCCCTTCTCCGGTGGACATGCGCGGCGGGCGAGACGATTCGATCCCCGCGGCCATGACATTCCGCTGATTCGCGCGTGTACCCCGGTCGACCTCGCATCGACCGGGGTACACGTGTCGGCGGTGCAAGAGACCGAAGCGCGTTCGGCGATGTGATATCGCGCGTTGCGTGGTGATCCGCATAACAGCGGCTACCGGGGTGATGCCCGCACGTCCTGAGCCTGTGCGCTCGCCGGATCGAATCGCGTATCGTCCCGCACTGCCGAAAGCTCGCGAACCGCAACGTCTCTGGATGCCGGGCCTTCCTCGTGCCTTCCGGTGCGCCCCTTCGGGCGAACACTCCTGCACTACCGTCCAGTCCCCTCCGGCATGCGAGTACGCGGCGGCGGCGCGATCTCGGATTCGGGCTCTGACCTGCGATCACCGTACGCGCGCGCACACGAAGGCACGGCGCGCCGTAACGATTCACGGCTCGCTGGTATACGTATCTCATACGCTCCGAAAGCGTTTCGGCTCACCCAGCCGGGCGGCCGGTCCGCCAGCCCAGCACACTTATGCTCCACCTTGCACATCGAAAGGCGTTCCCATGTCCCACAAGCCCAGTGTGCTGTTCGTCTGCGAACACAACGCGGGCCGTTCGCAAATGGCCGCCGGGTTCCTCACCGCCCTCGCGGGCGACCGGTTCGATGTGCGGTCGGCGGGCAGCGCACCGGCCGACACCCTGAACGCCACGGTGGTGGACGCCATGGCCGAGATCGGCATCGATATCTCAGGACACACCCCCAAGCCGCTCACGATGGACGCGATCGGCATCTCCGACGTGGTGGTCACCATGGGCGCGGGCGACGCCTGCCCGTTCTTCCCCGGCATCAGCTACCGCGACTGGATGCTGCCGGATCCCGCCGACCAGACCATCGATGTGGTGCGCACGATCCGCGACCACATTCGCATCCTGGTGGAGAATCTCATCGCCGAACTGGTCCCCGCACCCGCGCGGTAGGCGCTGTCCGATTCGTTCAAGACGCGCCCGCGCGGCACTGCCTACGCTGCCGGCATGACACCACAACTGGATGTGATCGGCATCGTCGTCCGCGATATGGCCGCCGCGGTGACCTTCTACCGCCGCCTCGGTCTCGACTTCCCGGACGGCTCGGAACACGAGGGGCATGCCGAGGCGGCTCTGCCCAACGGCCTGCGGCTCACGCTGGACACCGAAACCGTCATCCGCTCCTTCCATGCCGACTGGACGCCATCGACCGGAGCGGGCCGACTCGGAATCGCCTTTCGCTGCTCGGATCCCGCTGAAGTCGACGCCGTCTACGCCGAACTCGTGGACGCTGGATACCACGGCGAACTGAAGCCGTGGGACGCCTTCTGGGGGCAGCGCTACGCGGTGGTGCAGGACCCGGACGGCAACGGCGTCGACCTGTACGCCGCTCTCTAGGACTGGGCGAGGAGCTTTCCCAGCGGGATCCCGGCCAGCGCGCGCACCTCGCGCGACAGGTGCGCCTGGTCGGCGAAACCGGCTCGCGTCGCGGTTTCGGCGAGCGGTACGCCCTGGCGTGCCGTCCCCAGCGCGCGTTGCAAGCGCAGCACCCGCGCAAGGGTTTTCGGGCCGTAGCCGAAGGCATCCAGGCAGCGGCGGCGCAGGGTCCGCTCGCCGAGCCCGGCCGCGTCGGCGACCGCCGCCACCGGCCACCCGGCGTCGAGCGCGCCGACCAGCTTCCGCAGGAGCGGATCTGCCGGTTCGACCTCGGCCGCGCGCCGGCGCACGATGTGTTCCAGCGCTGCCGCCTGATCTCCGGCACCCGCGATCCGGTCGACCAGCGGCCGGACCATCGCCGACGGCCACAGCTGAGCCAGATCGACTCGCCGGTCACGCAACTCGCACGCCGGGACGCCGAGCAACGCGGGCGCGGTTCCCGGGAAGAACCGGACGCCGACATACCGATCGCCGGACGTTCCACCGGGATGGTGGGCACGGGTGTCCGGTCCCGCGACGACCAACCGGTCGTTCATCCAGATCAGATCCATGCAGCCGTCGGGCAGCACCGGCAGCGCGGAGCCACTGGCGTCGACGGTCTTGGTCCACAACACGGCGCCCGCGTACCTCGACGGCCGCTCGCGGTAGGCGGCATCGTCCATGCCGCCGACGCTACCCCGGGCCTCCGACGAACACGAGCGGCGCGTCTCAAAAATATCGTCTCAATAAGACGATTTATTTGAGATAGCGGTACAGCGTCGCCCGGGAGACACCCAACTCCCGGGCGATGTCCGGGACGCTGCGGCGCTCCGTGTCACGCATCCGCCGGGCGAGTTCGATCCGCTCCTCGGTCATCGCCGCGGGCCTTCCCCTGGACGCCGACGCGGGCCGCGTCCGGTCCGCGGGCGCCAACAGCAGGCGCACTCCTTCCAGCACCTCCGCACGCAACTGTTCGATCGGAGCCTCGGCGTACAGCACCACCGGGTCACTGAGCCCCGCCACCGCCTGGGTGGCTCGAACGCGCTCCGCGAAGGTGGCGTCCGGCCCAGCCACCAGGATGTTCGCCTGCATCATGGTCTTGCTGAACCGCTCGAAAATGGTTCCCGGAGCAACCAATGCCAGGTCTCGGACATTGAGCCGGAGCAGGTAGCGATGCGTGAGGAACACGTCGAGCAACCCTTCGATCACGCGACGTTGCGCCTCGCACGGATCGGGATCGGCCGCCTCGGCGACGACGCGTTCCATGGTGACGAGCAACGGTTCGGCCAAACCGGCCAGGATGTCGTACTTGCTCGGGTAGTGGTACAGCACGCCCGCCTTGGAGATGCCCAGCTGCTCGGCGATCGCGCGTACCGAGGTGCGGTGGTAACCATGCGTCCCGAACAGGTCCATGGCCACCTCGAGGATGCGCGCGCGGGTGGTCGTCTCGTCGCTCACGGTACACATCCTACCTGTTGACTGACCGATGGTCAGTGTCTTACATTCATGACTGACCAACGGTCAGTCGACGAAGGAGGCACTCATGGCCCACGAACCCCGCATTCTCATCTCCGGCGCGAGCATCGCCGGACCGACGCTCGCGTACTGGCTGGTGCGCAACGGCTTCCGGCCCACGGTGGTCGAGCGCAGCCCCGCACTGCGCCCGGGCGGCAACGGCGTCGACATCCGGGCCAATTCGGTGCGGATCGCGGAGCGCATGGGTGTGCTGCCGCGGCTGCGCGAACGAGCCACCGACATCCGCGAGTTGACCTTCGTCGACGCCGCCGACCGCCGCGTCGCGGGCATGAGCACCAGCACCTTCAACGGGGACGGCGACCTCGAGATCATGCGCGGCGACCTGGCCCAGGTGCTGTACGAGGCGACCGCCGACGACGTCGAGTTCAGCTTCGGAGATTCGATCGCCGCGATCGATCAGCACGAGGGCGGCGTCGAGGTGACCTTCGACAGCGGCAAGCAGGCCGAATTCGACTTGGTTCTCGGCGCCGACGGATTGCATTCGCGGACAAGGAATCTCGCCGTGGCACCCGAGGCGGACGCGCTGCACCACCTCGGTGTGTACTTCGCCACCGCGCGTATCGACACCGAGCTCGGACGTCCGCACTCGGTGACGCTCTACAACACGCCGGGGAAGGTGGCCGGCGTCTACCGCTCGGGGGCCCACGACACCGCGACGGCGTTCTTCGCCTTCCGCGAGGACCGCGTGCTCGAGGTCGACCACCGCGACCAGGATGCCCAGAAAGCCCTGCTGCGCGGGTATTTCGACGACCAGGCCTGGCAGGTGCCCACCCTGCTCGACCAGGCCGCCGCCGACGACGGCTTCTATTTCGACGCGGTGAGCCAGGTCCGCATACCGGCCTGGTCGAAGGGGCGGGTCGCGCTGGTCGGCGACGCCGGTTACTGCGCGACGCTGCTGTCGGGCGCGGGCGCGGCGCTGGCCATCGAGGGCGCACATCTGCTCGCGACCGAGCTGGCCGCAGCGGGCGGTGACCATCGGATCGCCTTCCGCCGCTATGAGCAAGCCCTGCGTCCGACCGTGCTGCGGGCACAGCGTTCGGTGCGGGCGAGCAGTTCCATGCTGATTCCGGCCACCGGCGGTCGCATCTGGTTGCGCAACCAACTGACTCGCCTGATGGTGTTGCAGTCCCTCGCGTCTCGCGTCTACCGGCCGGTCGAGGTGCGGGCCGCCGCCTGAACAGCCGGGCACCGCGCCGGTGCGATCAGCGCTGCGGCGGCGCGATCGGCACGATCTCGCGCGGCACGACGCGCAGATACGGATCACGATGAGCGGCAGCGATCTTCGACTCCGCGTCCCGGCAACCCACGGTGACGTCGCTGTTCGGGGCGGAGGAGAACGTCCACACCGTCACCCATTCCGTCCCGCCGAACGTCTCGGTCTTCTTCGCGTCCGACGAGCGCAGATCTTCATTCCGGCCGGAACTATCGGTGACTGTGCAGCGAATACCACCGACGGCTTGACCCCAAGCGGCGGGAGCCCGGATATCGAGCACCGCATCGGCGGGCACCGGAACTTTCTTTACTTCACCCAGCAAAATCCGGAGCCCGCCGTCCGCCGCCTCGTCGTCGCGCGCTCCGGCCGTCGTGGCCGGAGCGCTCGAGGCGGCACCGACGGTCGTCGAGGTCGCCGCCGACCCCTCCGAAGGATCGTCGGAACACCCGGACACAGCAGCGACTACCAGCGCGGCAATCGCCATCCAGCTCAGTTTCACAGTCGGACCTCTCGTCGCGCCCACTCCTCAGGCGGTTGGTTCGGATCAGCCAGGCACTGAGCATGACAACGGGACAGCGGAAAATCGCGGATACACGCCGAGGAATCAGCAATCGGGCTGCAATCGACCGAATCAGCCCCCAAGAGAAAGAAATAGGGTTGAATTGTCGATTTGCTTCGATCATGCTCCGCGCACATTCGGGCAATCGGTCTGCAGCCGAGGATTCTCCTATGTCGTCGCGCGGGCGCACATCGCGCGGCCGGCATCGCACCGGTTGACCGCCGAAATCCGACCTCGGAGCCCCGATGATTTCGCCCGTGACGTCGGCGGCGACCTTCGGCGATCGGATCGCGGCCCGCCCGGACAGCCCGCGCCACCACGCGGCGGGCATCACGGCGGAACTGCTGGTCGCTCACGCCGATCAGGACGGTCCACGCCACCCGATCAGATCGCACGACTGGAAGCGGCCCTGGCGAAGGAATAAAACGGGATTCATCCGATGTTTGCCCCTGGGGGCGGCACGTGCCCTGCGTCCGGCTCGGTTCGTGCCCCCGGGCTACCCGACGGTTCGGAAAGGCATTTCCCCTGGACCGTCCGGTGCGCATAGTGTGTTCGGTAGGCGATCATCTGGAGGGCCACCATGGCGAAACTGTCGTGGGTAGCGAAGCGCGCGGGCAGAGCGGAGCCCGCTCGTGCCTGACGGTCAGGGAACCTCCAGCTCGCGCACACTGCGCGCCACCACCCTCAGCGGCTACCGGGAAGCCGCTTTCACCACTACGCCCGCCGCGCGCGCCACGCTGATCACCCTGGCGCTGCTGATCGCGGTGATCCTGGCCTACGAGGCCAACGCCACCTCGAACGAGACCGTCGACCACGGCTGGTTCGTCGCACTCGCGCTGTCCGGCGTCTTCGTCGCGCGAGGGCTGCACCTGCGCAGGCCGATCACGCTTCCGCACCTCACCGCCGCGGTGCTGGTGCTGGCCGTCGCGCATCTGGCCTACCGCGCCGAGCATCCCGGCGCCGGATTCGTGCTGCTGGCCGCCACCGGCTTCGTTCTGGTGCTGCCGATAGCCAGCAAACCGCAGCCCGACCAGCTGTACCGAGTGGCAGAACTGGTCGGCCGCACCGAGGGCGATGCGCTGGCGCCGTTCGCCTTGCACTCGTCGAAGACCTACTTCTTCAACGCGTCGTCGACCGCCGCGATCGGCTATCGCGCTCGCTTCGGCATCGCCGCCGTGGCGGGCGACCCGATCGGTGATCGCGCGGCCTTCCCCGAACTGGTCGCCGCCTTCTCCGACTTCGCGGTCAACCAGGGCTGGCGCGTCGCCGTGCTGGGCGCGAGCCCGGAACTAGCGGATCTGTGGCAGGTGTGGGCGCTGGAGCATCGCGGGCTGCACGCGGTACCGATCGGCCGCGACGTGGTGCTCGATGTGGACGAGTTCGACCTCGTCGGCCGCAAGTTCCGCAACCTGCGCCAAGCCGTGAGCCGGACCAAGAATTTCGGCGTCACCACCGAGGTGGTGTACGAGTCGGCCCTCACCGAACAACGACGCGAGGAACTGCTGGCCATCGTCGACGAATGGCGGCGCGGCAGGCAGACCCGTGGCTTCTCGATGATCCTGGACCACCTGCTCGACGGACGGAATCCCAACATGCTGGTGGTCATCGCCAGCGACGCCGACGGCAATCCCGTTGGCTTCCAGCGCTACGGCATCTCGGACCGGGGCCGGGAACTGAGCCTCGACGTGCCGTGGCGGCGCAAGGACGCACCCAACGGCCTGGACGAACGCATGATCGTCGATCTGGTCGACTACGCCGCCGCGCACGATATCCACCGGATCTCGCTGGCTTTCGCCCCCTTCCCGGAACTGTTCGCCGAGAAGGACAAATCGCGCACGGCCACGCTGCTCTACGTGCTGGTGCACCTCGCCGATCCACTGATCCGGCTGGAATCGCTCTACCGCTTCCTGCGGAAATTCCACGCGCTGTCGGATCAGCGCTACGCCTTGATCCGCTGGCGCGAAGTGGTCATCGCCGCCGCCGCCCTGCTCACCCTGGAGTTCGCCCCGCACCGCCGCGAGTACTGAGCGGCACGGTACCGAGGAGTTCGATGGAACTGACGCACAGCGACGTGAAGGCCGCTGCCGAACGGGTGGCCGGGCTGGTCAGACCGGTGGCCGTGGCGCAGGCCGACCACACGGGCGAGCTGTGGTTCGCATTGGAGTTCCTGCAGCACACCGGCAGCTTCAAAGCCCGGGGTGCGCTGAACTTCTTGCTCACGCATCGCGAGAACGGGACGCTACCCCGGGTAGGCGTGACGATCGCCTCGGGTGGCAACGCCGGACTCGCGTGCGCGTGGGCAGCGCGCAGCCAGGGGATTCCCGCCACGGTGTTCCTGCCGACCACCGCGCCGCGGGTCAAAGTGGACCGGTTGACCTCCTATGGCGCCGACGTCCGCCTGGTGGGGACGCAATACGCCGACGCGCTCGCGGCCAGTCGCGAATTCGCCGACGCCACCGGCGCCCTGCTCTCCCACGCCTACGACAACCCGCTGATCGCCGCGGGTGCGGGCACGCTCATGACCGAGATCCACGAGCGCATCCCCGATCTCGGCGCCGTCGTGGTCGCGGTCGGCGGCGGCGGGCTGTTCGCGGGTGTGGCCACCGCCGCCGATCACTACGGCGTCCGGACCGTCGCCGTCGAACCGGTTCATTGCCGCGCGCTGCACGCCGCGATCGAGGCCGAGCAGGTCGTGGACGTGGAGGTCGACTCGATCGCCGCCGACTCGCTCGGCGCCCGGCGCGCCTCGCAGCTGGCGCTGACGGCCGCACAGCGCTACGACGTGGCCTCGGTGCTGGTCGACGACGACGCGATCGTGGCCGCGCGCCGCGAGCTGTGGGCGCAGCGCCGCCTCGCCGTCGAGCACGCCGCGGCGACCGCCTTGGCGGCGATACGCGGCGCGGAGCCGGCGTTCCGACTTAGGCCCGGCGAGCGGGTGTGCGTGGTGCTGTGCGGAGCGAACACTGATCCGGCCGATCTGACCTGCTGAGAAGCCCGCCACGCCGACTGACCGCTCATCGGCGTATTTCCGACGAATCGGACGACACGGGGTTAGGCTCCCGCTGTCCTCTGCGATCCCGACGGAAGGCACACCATGGCGCATACCTCACACATGGTTCCCATCGGCACACCGCTACCCGACTTCGCTCTACCCGATCTCGACCAGCGGATCTACTCCCGCGACGACTTCGCGGACGGACCCGGTCTGCTGGTCGTCTTCGCGTGCAATCACTGCCCCTACGTCAAGCACATCGAGGCCGCGCTCGGCGAACTGGTCGACTCGCTGCCGTCCATGCCGACCGTGGCCATCTGCACCAACGACGCGACCGCCTACCCGGACGACGCACCGCTGCGGCTGCGCGACCAAGCGATCCGCGCGGGCTGGACGTTTCCCTATCTCGTCGACGAGGAGCAGCACGTGGGGCGGGCCTTCCGCGCCGCATGCACTCCCGATTTCTTCCTCTACGACGCCGACCTCCGACTCGCCTACCGCGGCGCATTCGACGAATCGACGCCCGGGAACGGCAAGCCGCTGACCGGGGACGACTTGCGCACGGCCGTCGAGGCCGTGCTCGCGGGCGAGCCCGCGCCCGAACCACACCGGCCGAGCATGGGTTGCTCGATCAAATGGCGGGACGCCTGAAGATTTCCCACTGGGCGGTGGCGGCCCGCCGCACGGCGCGCGAGGCCTTGCCGACGTGACCGGCGTCGTACGGCGGCTGCGGGTCGTACTCGATGATCAATTGAGCGATCTGTGCCTGCTCCGCGCCGAAGACGTCCCCGACCAGCCACAGCGCCAGATCGATGCCTGCGGAGACTCCTGCGGCCGTAGCTGTTCTCCCGTTACGCACCACTCGTTCCTCCGGGCGAACGTCCGCGCCGAGTGCGCGCAATGCCGACTGCGCCGGCCGATGCGTCGTGGCAGGCGTCCGTCCAGCAGTCCGGCCGCGGCCAGTACCAGCGAACCCGTGCACACCGAGCTCGTCCACCGGGTGGGGCTCCGGTGCGCTCGCCGCAGCCAGGCCGGCAGCGCGTCGTCGACCGCGGCCGCCGCCGGGCCGGGCCCGTCGGGACGAGCAGGATGTCGGGCGTGGGCGTGGAGCGCGGTCATCCCCGAATAGGTCACTATCGCGATGACGAAAGGATTACCGTTGACGAACTCAGGCGACCCGGGCTCGGTGGCGCGTCGTTACGTCGAGGCCATCGGCGAGCAGGACTGGCAAACCGTCTCCGACTGCTGGCGGCCGGGTGCGATCGACGTGTTCGTCGGCGTCGCCGATCTGCGCGCTCCGGGCGAGGTCGTGGCCTTCTTCCGTGACGTGCACGCCGCGGTCCCCGACCTGACGGTGGAGATCCTCTCGGTCACAGCGCAAGACGAGCGTGCCGTGGTGCACTGGCGCATGCACGGCCGGTTCGACGGCACCGCGCCGCTGATCGGGTTGGCCCCCAACGGAAGACACCTCGATCTGCTGGGCACCGACGTGTTCGTCGTGCGCGAGGGGCTGATCGAGTCGAACACGGCGATCGTCAACGGGCTGGAACTCGCCCGCCAACTCGCCGTGCTGCCCCCGCAGCACTCGATCGCCGAGCGGGTGCTGTTCGGACTCGCCAATTCGATTGCCCCACTGGGCAAAGCGATTCGCGCACGGAACCGTTCCGGACGATGAGCCACGCTGCCGATCCCGCCTCCGATGAGGGACACTGTTCCCGACACCGGGGATCGAAAGGGGTGGGACGTTGGCGACGATCGTCCTCGTGCACGGCATCGCGCAGGAACAGGAATCGGCCGACACGCTGGAGGCGCGCTGGTTGCCCGGACTCGCCGGAGGCGTACGCAACTACGGCGCACCCGAATTGGCGGACCGATTGTGGCGCAACGGTACTCCCGGCGACTTGTCGACCCGCATGGCGTTCTACGGCAATCGGTTCCTGGTCGAGGGCGCCCAGGGTGCGGGGACCGAACTCGACGACGAGCAACTCGACCTGATGGAGCAACTCGCGGCCACGTGGCTCGCGACAGCCGTGGAGCACGCCGGTGACCAGCGCGATCGGGCGACGGCCCGCCGACTCGGCACTCCCCCGCCGCCGGACGCGGTGGCGCAGGGAGCGAACGCGAGGCTGCGGCCCGCTTTGAACGCGCTGATGCGCTTGCGCTGGTTCGCGCCGTTCGGGTTCGGGCTGGCCCAGAAGTTCGTCATAGCGGCACTGTCCCAGGTCACCCGGTACTTCACCGACGACGAGGTGCGGGAGTACGCCCAGCGGCAGGTGCTCGACCAGATCGGCCCCGAAACGCGCCTGGTGATCGCGCACTCGCTCGGCAGCGTGGTGGCCTACGAGGCGCTGCACCGCACCGACCATCCGGTGTCCCTGCTGACCATGGGCTCGCCACTGGGCCTGCGCACGGTCGTGTACGACCGGCTGCGCCCGCAGCCGAGCACCGTGCCGAAGGCGGTGACGAACTGGCACAACCTGGTGGACGAGGACGATCTCGTCGCGGCGCACCTCGATCTCACCGTGTTCTTCCCGCCGTATCCCGGCGGCACCGTCGCTCCGGTCACCGAGCCGCACTTCGACAACGGCGCGTCGCCGCACGACTCCACGAGCTACCTCGTCAAATCGGTCACCGGCGGCATCGTCACGAAAGCGCTCGGACACTCCATATAGTTCGCATTGACACTGTCCGAGTTTCGAAATGGCGAGCGCTGGACCGAAACTCAGCGGCAACCCCCTGCGCGATCCGGAGCCGACGCTTACCGAACGCTCTGGGACAGATGCACTTTCGCGTCTTCGTACGTTCCGGCGAGCGCGGCCTCGTCGCGGGTGTAAACCAGGTGCAGCACCCCGGTGTCGAAGGTCTCCGAGGACAGCAGGCGCAGCGGAACAGTGGTTGCGCCGTCCTGGAACAGGCGCTCGCCTTTGCCGACCGCGATCGGATGCACCAGCAGGTGCAGTTCGTCCAGCAGCCCGGCGGCCAGCAACTGACGGACGACCGAGACCGAGCCGCTCATGCCGATGTCCCCGCCCGGCTCGCCCTTCAATGCCGTCACCGCCTCGATCAGGTCGCCGTCGATCACTTCGGAGTTGCGCCAGGTGAATTCGAGGTTCTGCCGCGTCACCACGAGTTTGCGCGCATCGCCCAGTTTCTTCGCGAACGCCGCGTCCGGGCCGCCCGCCGCTTCGCGCTCCGGCCATGCGCCCGCGAAGCTCTCGTAGGTCCTGCGGCCGAGCAACAGGGTGTCGGCGGCGCCGAGTTGGGCGTCGACAGCCGCCCCCATGGCGTCGTCGAAATACGGGAAGTGCCAGTTCTGCGGATCTTCGATGACGCCGTCGAGGGCGATGAACAGGCCTGCGGTGATTTTCCTCATGCGCGTTGCTCCTGGATCGGTGTTGCGAACTCGGTCGCTTGATCCGACGGGGTGACGCGCGAGAACTCATCGGTCGGCGTGAAAGGCTGCCCGGTAGTTGTGCGGGCTCGTCCCGACCACTCGCTTGAAGCGGTCGCGGAACGCGGTCGGCGACCCGAAACCGACCTGGCCCGCGATCCGGTCCACCGGGTGACTGGTGACTTCGAGCAGATGCTGCGCCTGCCGGATGCGCGCACGCAACAGCCATTGCAGGGGCGTCGTTCCGGTGTGCTCGCGAAACCGCCGGTTGAGCGTGCGGGTGCTCATTCCGGCTTGTACGGCGATCTCGTCGAGGGAGAGGTCGCGCGCGGAGTTGTCCTGGATCCACCGCAGCACCGGCTCCAGCACCGAGCCGCGCGGCGTCGGTGGCTGGTCGTGCACGATGAACTGCGCCTGTCCCCCTTCCCGCTCCAGCGGCACGACGGATTTCCTGGCCGCGTCCGCCGCCACCGCCGAGCCGTAGTCGCGGCGGACCATGTGCAGGCACAGATCGATCCCGGCCGCGGCGCCCGCCGAGGTGAGCAACGAACCGTTGTCCACGTACAGCACGCCGGGGTCCACCTCTATCTCCGGGTAGCGGGCCGCTAGTTCCGCGGTGGCGAGCCAGTGCGTGGTCGCGCGATGGCCGTTCAGCAATCCGGTCGCCGCCAAGATGAAGGCGCCGGAACAGATCGACGCGATACGGGTGCCCGCGGCGGCGGCCCGGCGTAGCGCGTCGATCGCCTCGGCCGGCACCGGCAGGCCCGGATCGGCGCAGCCGGGCAGCACGATCGTGTCGGCCTCGGCCAGCGCGTCGAGCCCCCGGGACGCACACAGCGTGAACACGCCCGCGTCGACCGTCGGCGCGGGCGCGCAGACCAGCACGCGATAGGCGGGGCGTCCGTCGGGCAGGCAGGTTCGCCCGAACACCTCCACCGGCGTGGCCAGATCGAACGAGATCACTCCGTCCAGCGCGAGTACGACCACGGTGTGCATGGCAATAGCGTAGTTATCCGGTCGATTTCAGCCAATGCCGATCTAGTGCGCCCTGGGAGGAGTGGGCAGTTCAAGGCTAATGGCGAGAATCAATCGCTATATGGCACTTTCGCCAATTTCTCGTACGCGCCGCGCTTACTAGTGTCGACCGCCGTGACGAAGTTCCTGCTCTCGGTCCACGTGCTCGCCGTGATCATCGCCGTCGGACCCGTGACGGTGGCTGCCAGCATGTTTCCCGCCACCACCCGCCGCGCCCTCGCCCCATCCGGAGCCGAGCACAGCCGCGCCGTCCTCGGCACGTTGCATCGCATCTGCCGGGTCTACGCTCTGCTCGGCGTGCTCGTCCCGGCCTTCGGTCTGCTCACCGCGCTGAGTCTCGGCGTGCTCAGCGACGCATGGCTGATGGTGTCGATCGGGTTGACGGCCGCCGCGGCGGGTGTGCTCGCACTGCTCGTGCTGCCGGGACAGCAGAAGATCCTGGCAGACCTCACCGGGACGACACCGACGCTGATCCGCCGTCTCGCCATGGACACCGGGGTGTTCAACCTGCTGTGGGCGGCGGTCACCGTTCTGATGATCGTCCGGCCGGGTTCGACGACCGGAGCGTAACGCTCAGTCGGGCAGGTGGCGGACCACCATCGACAGGTCGCGGACGATCATGATCGGGCACGCCACCGACAGCAGCAGCGCCTGACTGGTCGAGCCGAGCAGCATGCCTGCGAACCCACCTCGGCCCCGGCTACCGACCACGAGCAACTGGGCTCGCTCGGAGCGTTCGAGCAGACAGCGCTCGGGCCGATCGGTCACGATCTCGCGCCGGATCTCGACGTCCGGAAAGCGCTCCTGCCATCCGGCGAGGCTCTCCGCGAGCACGATCTGCTTTTCGGTGTCACCTGCGAGCTCCGCCCTCGCCGACGGCAATTCGACGCCGGTCCACACGTGCAGTGCCAGCAGAGGCACATCCCGCGCCGAGGCCTCGTGCAGTGCCGCTTCGATGGCGGGTTCACTGACCTCCGTACCGTCCACCCCGACCACGATCAGCTGCTTCCTGGCCTCCGGGCTGAGCGGCGCGCCCTCCCGGACCACGACCAGCGGGCAGCGCGCCCGGCGGGCCAGCGCCGCGCTCACCGACCCGAGCAGAGCGCGCCGGACGGTCCCGCGTTCCCGGGTTCCGACCACCATCATCCGCGCTCCGCGGGTACGGTCCAGCAGCGCCGGACCGACCGGCTCGTACACCAACTCGGTGGTGATCTCGATGTCGTGCAACGCCCGGACCGCGATGAGCGCCTCCTCGGTCGCGGTGTCCAGCACCCAGCG
Source organism: Nocardia sp. NPDC004168 (assembly GCF_040610355.1). Lineage (NCBI taxonomy): Bacteria > Bacillati > Actinomycetota > Actinomycetes > Mycobacteriales > Nocardiaceae > Nocardia > Nocardia sp. NPDC004168. The sequence continues at coordinate 109,214 of NZ_JBEXME010000014.1, forward strand.
ACCGTGCCCCTCCAATCGGGCGTAGTCGGTGCTGGTGAGCGGTTCGGTGACGCCGGGCCCGTAGTCGGCGACCGGATCCAGCACGTGCACCAGACACAGCGGCGCCCGATGCTGCGCGGCCGCCTGCGCTCCCCACGCGACCGCCGCCGCCGATCCGGCGGACCCGTCCACACCGACCACGATCGGCCCGTTGCTTCGCATGCTCACTTCCTTTCCCGACGAAAAGATCGAGCTCAGCACCGCCGATTTCGACACTACCGGCGCGGCGGACCCGTCAACCGCCGAGGACGACGCACGCGTACCCCAGGTGGACGCCTTCACCGACCCGCAGGTCGATTCCCGCCACATACGGTGCGTACGGCTCTTGTACCGCGCTGACGGTGTGCGGCCCCGGTGTCGCGGGCACCCAGTCGATCAGTGCGACGCCGCCCGACGGGCGGACCACGCCGAACGGGATGCCGTTGTCGTAGAACGTCACCGGTGTGACGATGTCGGTCACCGTCGCTCGCGCGGTGTAGGTGCAGCCTGTTCCGTAGTTCGTCGCCAAGCCGAAATTGATGCCGGGATACATCCCCACCTGGGTCACCGTGGCTCCGGCCAGGGGTGGGCAAGCCAGCGCGACTGCCGCGCCGGTTCCGATCGCCGCCGCTATCGCGGCAACTCCTTTTCGCATGCGGAGTGGTCCTATCGGTCGTGAGTCGCTCTTCGTCGAACGGACGCCGGCCGCGCACCGGCGCGATAACTAGATACTCACTCCCCCACGGCTTCGACGGGGGCAAACCGCGGAATCTCGGTGGGGCCCGCACCGCCTGACGGTCGTGTCGCCCCGGCGTGGTTGGGTGTCCGGAGGTCTTCCCGAGACAACGGAGGTGCGGCGTGGTGGCGATCGACTTCGAGCGGAGGGCGCGCGGGGCGAGGACGGTCTCGGTCCGGCGTTCGGTCGCCGCTCAGGGGCTCGGTGGCGTACCGCCGACGGCGCTGGTGCTGGCGGGCATCGTCAGCGTGCAAGTGGGCGCGGCGGTGGCGAAGCAACTGTTCGCGGCGACCGGAGCGGCCGGTGCGGTCACGCTGCGGCTGATCTTCGCCGGGATCGTCCTGCTGGTGATCTGGCGCTCGTCGCTGCGGGTGGCACGCGGCGCGCTGCCGGTCGTCCTCGGCTACGGCGCGGTGCTCGCGCTGATGAACCTCTCGTTCTACGAAGCGATCGATCGGATTCCGCTCGGCATGGCGGTGACCATCGAGTTCCTCGGACCGCTGAGCGTCGCGCTGGCCGGATCGCGGCGCTGGATCGACCCGCTGTGGGCGATGCTCGCCGGGGCGGGAGTGCTGCTGCTGACCCGGGCCGACGGCGACGTGAACTGGGCCGGAGTGCTGTTCGCGCTGGCCGCGGCGGCGTGCTGGGCAGGCTACATCCTGCTGAGCGCCGCACTCGGCAAACAGACCAGCGGCGGCGGCGGTCTGGCACTGGCCATGGCGTTCGGCGGCCTGGTCATGCTGCCGGTCGGCGTCATCGACGCGGGCGCCGCGCTGTTGCAGCCCGGCGTGCTCGCCGCCGGATTCGCGGTGGCGTTGCTGTCGTCGGTGCTTCCGTATTCGGTGGAGCTGGAAGCGCTGCGGCGGATCCCGCCCCGCGTCTTCGGTGTGCTGATGAGTCTGGAGCCAGCGGTCGCGGCGATCGCGGGTTTGGTCGTCCTCGGTCAGATCATGAATCTCGGACAGTGGGCGGGCGTCGCGTGTGTGGTGGCTGCGTCGGCGGGGGCGACGCGGACCGAAGCGAAGGATTGACGGCTCCGGGCCGCTCAGCGCGCTTGCCGCGTCACGTCCGGCTGACCGGCGGGACGCTGCGCATCATCTGCCGTCCTCGGGTTGTCGGCGATCAAACTGCCGAGCAGTGCCAGAGATCGCTCCGAGAGCGATCCCGGCTCCGCGTGGTAGGCGATGAGTATCTGGCCCGGCGCGCCGTTCACGCTGAACGTCTCGTAGGACAAGGTCAGGTCCCCGACCATGGGGTTGCGAAATTCCTTGACGCCCCCGGTCTTCGCCCGGACGTCATGGCGGGCCCACAGCTGCCGGAACTCCTCGCTCTTCAGCGACAACTCGCCGACCAGCTCGGTCAATCGCGGGTCGTCCAGGTCCGCGCCCGCGGTCGCCCGCAGGCTGGCGACGGTGTCGGCCGCGATGGTCGGCCAATCCAGGTAGACGTCGCGCGCCTCCGGGTCGAGGAAGACCATGCGCACCTGATTCACTCCCGGAACCGAACACGAGTTGACGGCCGCGGCCAAGGGATTCGCCGCCAGGACGTCCAGGTACCTGCCCAGCACCAGCGCCGGCGTGTGCGGCCACGCGTTCATCAGGCGCAGCAAGCCGGGCGCCACACGCTCGGGCCGCCGCGGCGCTCTCGGCCGTCTGGCCGTCGGCCTGGCCAGTTCCCGCAGGTGCGCCGTGCCCTCCTCGTCCAGCGCGAACACCCGCGCGAGCGACGCGATGACCTGTTCGGAAGGATGCCGGTCGCGCCCTTGCTCCAGTCGCACGTAATAGTCGGCGCTCACCCCGGCGAGCAGCGCGATCTCCTCCCGGCGCAGACCGGCGACCCGCCGCTGGCCGCCGCCCGGCAACCCGAAATCCTCCGGTCGCACCAATTCGCGGCGCGCGCGTAGGTAGGCGCCCAGTCGATTGTCGGAGTCCATGACCCGAGCGTAGGTCAGGGGCGCCGCTCCTGGGTGGCCCCGCGACTACCAGGAAGTCCGCAGCCTGTCAGGCGCACGCGAAGGGCCGGAAAGTAGTGGACATGACGAACGACAACCTCACCGGCCGCGTCGCGGTCGTCACCGGAGCATCGAGTGGAATCGGCGCCGCCACCGCACGGCGGCTCGCGCGGAGCGGCGCCAAGGTCGCCCTGCTGGGCAGGCGCAAGGATCGCATCGAAGAACTCGCCGCCGAACTCGGCGCGGACGCCCTCGCGGTCGTCGCCGACGTCGGCGATCAGCAGTCCGTGCGCGATGCCGCCGCCACGGTGCGTGCGGCGTTCGGGCCCGTGGACCTCGTCGTCGCGAACGCGGGCGTCATGCTCGCCGCGCCGTTCGAGTCCGCGCTCACCGACGAGTGGGACCAGATGGTCGGCACCAACGTCACCGGGCTGCTCTACACCGGACGAGCGTTCATCGATGACCTGCTCGCGGCCGCGACCGACGGCAAGCGCGCCGATCTGGTGCTGGTCGGCTCGATCGGCGGGCACACGGTCTTCCCCAACTACGCCGTCTACACCGCCACCAAGGCGGCGGTCGCACACCTGACCCGCAACCTGCGCGCCGAGTTCGGGCCGCGCGGCGTCCGGATCAAGAACATCGAACCGGGCTTCGTCGGCACCGAACTCGGCGACGGGATGCAGGACGAGCAACAGCGCTCCGGCCTGGCGCAGTGGCGCACGGCGATCGAGATCCTGGAACCCGGCGATATCGCGGACGCGATCGCCTACGCCGTCGACGTACCCCGGCACGTCAACATCGCCGAGATCGTCGTCGTCCCGACCCAGCAGGGCTGATCGCCGACGCGTTCGCCGCTACCACCCTGGCGGATGACCGACACTGCCCCGGCGCCGCGCCAGGCCCGAGGACGCCGCTGCGGCCGCCGAGATGGGATACCTCGGCTGGCGCGACGCGCATCGGGGCAACGTCCCCCGACATCCCGGCCGTGCGTCCGCGCGACTCGTTCGAGTCCGCGGCCGAGCTCGTCGGCGACACCCGCGCCCGCCGCCTTCCCTACGAACCAGGGCTGGACCGGCGAAGGCGTCTTCACCCAGGCGGCTCCTGGCCCCACTGATCCGGTCCTGGTTCCCGCCCACCGCCCTACGAAGCTGCCCTGACCGCTCTCGCGATTGCTGCGGACGACGCACTGTCGTACCCGGCAGACGCACCGGGATGTCGCGGCAGACTAGTCGGTGTCCGCCCACTCGGGCCACGGTCGCATGCCCTCGTCACCGCGGATGTATGCGAGGCGGCGCAGCGCCAACCGCTGATGGCTCGGGTCGACGGCGGCGGCCCGCAACGACTGCAAGGCCATCCGGAACTCCTGGATGTCGCGCAGCAGGTAGAAGCCGTCCCACCGCATCACATCCCGGCCGTATCCGGTACAGAACTCGGCGTACTCCGAGGCGGTGATCTTTTTGGCGGTCCAGCACTCGATCGCCATGTGCACCAGGTCCCACTCCGGTGGGCCGATCACAGCCCGTTCCAATCCGACCAGGATCGCGTCGCCGTCGTCGCCGACCACCACGCCGTCGCCCGAGCCCGCGCCCTGCACCACCGACCACGGCAGACCCCGCGGCAGCGCCTTCCAGCGGCCGCGCAACTCGTCCAGATGTTTGCACAACCAGCGCCGGTCGTCCTCGGTCACCGTCTGGGCGGCGGCGATGTCCTCCTCCACCCGAGCCAGGGGCGCCATCCGGCGCAGCTCGAAACCGGGCAGCGGCAGCCGATGCAACTCTCCCAGCGCCTTGCCGACCTCGCCGGGCGTGCCGGAGTGATGCGGCGGCAACTCCTGCCAAAAGGTCACCGGTCGGCCGTCGACCACGACCGGCTGCGGGATATCCGGGACGACCCGCGTCGCCGACACCCCACAGGTCTCCAGCCATCGAGACACGGCGACTTCCCGCGAAGTCGCCAGCTTCTGTTCCCGCCCGCCGATCCGCACGACGATTCCGTCGCGCAACCGATAGACCCCCTGCGCGCCCACGGGCTCGGCATCGCTCGCATCGATACCGACGCTCACACAGGCGGCACGCAGAATCGACCGCATGCCGTTGCCCGCGACATCCGCGGTCATGTCGACCCCCCGCAACCGCCCCGGGGGGAGTAGCACCGCATCTCGCTCTCGAGCCTCATGGCAGCCATCCAGATACCGGGGGGCAAACACCCCATTTTCCCTGGTCAATGGACATTACCCGAGAGATTCCACCGCGCTCAGCAACCAAACAGAATCCGACCGATTCGCCCGAATTACCCCGTTCGACAGCTCCCACATCCCGCCCATGCACCGAAATCGGTCCCCGTGCCCCCGCAGCACGATGCCGCCGCCCAACTGCCGCGACTTACGCCAGAAGGTGAAGCGATGTGCGAGCACCGCGAAGTGGCGGAGGCGAGAACGCGCCGGACCCACTCAACGTAACCACCGACCTGGGGGTCCGGGGGCGAAGCCCGCCGGGCGGGGTGTGGGGGTTGCACCCCACAGAACACCCAGCTCCACCAAAAAGGCGAGTGCTCTCCGCGAGCACTCGCCTTCGTTGGTGGAGCTGCCGGGAATCGAACCCGGGTCCTCCGCCGCGTCTTCAGGGCTTCTCCGTGTGCAGTTCGCTGTGTCTCTACTCGGATCTCCGGGTCCCGCGAACAAGCCCGGATGACGATCCCAGCCGCTGTTCGATGTCCCGCCCTACTCCGCGACCGAGTAGGACGGTTAGCCCTCTAGCTGATGCCGGCACCGGAGCCGAGGGCATGCCCCGGGCCGACAGAGACGCTCTGCTGATCAGGCAGCGAGAGCGTACTCGCGCTGATTGGAATCGGCGCTTAATTGGTTGCAACGACGCTTACGGTGGTCTCTTGCCTGCACCGACACGCTTCCCCTAAATCTACGTACGCAGTCGAAACCGTTCAGCCCCGTACGCCCCAGCACCTTGCCGGGCTGTTTATGTTAACACCGGGGGAAGCGCGGATCATCCCGATATCCGGCGGTGGCGGTCGCCACACCCGAAGGCGATCTACGGACGCGGCCCGGAGGTGGACGCCGACCCACGAGGGCGCGCCGCGAGCATATGCGCCGAGCGCCCCGCGACCGGATCTCGAGTCACCCGCTCCGGCGAGCACCTCGCCTCGCCCTTCCCGGATGCTGGTAGTCGATTCTCGAGGTCCGACGACGAACCCGACTTACACTGCACGAGCCGTACGATCGGCTCTGAGCAGCGGATCTCGATTTCAGACTAAGGAAACACTTTGGCAGTTCGCACCATTCGGGACAGGTTGCTGCGCCTGTCCGCCCTCACCGTCATCGCCGGGCTCGTCCTGACCGGATGTTCCGTCCTGCGTGGCGAGCCGACCGGAGCCATCGAACCCGGAGTCACCGCCGACCCGTGTCCGAACGCGGTGGACTCCCACAAAGGGTGTATCTATCTCGGCGTGCTGTCCGATCTGACGAGTGGGCCGTTCGCCGCGCTGGGCAAGGACATCAACAACGGCCAGTTGGCGTTCTGGAAGGCGGTGAACGAAGCGGGCGGGATCGGCGGCAAGTACGAGGTGGACATCGCCACGTACACCGAGGATACGAACTACGATCTGCAGAAACATGCCGAGGCCTACCGGCGGATCGAGCCGCATGTCCTCGCGCTCTCGATGAGTTTGGGCACGGTGCAGACGCAGAAGGTACTTCCCGAGATGGACGCGGCGAACATGGTCGCCATTGCCGGAACCCTGTGGTCGGGTTGGCAATTCGAGAACAGCGACAAGGGTCTGCTGCTGGAGTCCGGCTACTCCTACTGCTCCGAGGCGATCATCGCCCTGGACTGGATCGCCGAGCACGAAGCCAAGCCGAGTTCGATCGCCACCGTCAGCTACCAGGGCGACTACGGCGGCGACTACGCCACCGGCGCCAAGAAATGGGCGTCGGCCAATCGGGTCGACCTGGTGGCGCAGATAGACACCGAGCCGAACACCCAGATCGGCAACCAAGACGCGGCGGTCGCGAAAATCCTCAATACCAGAGCGGATCTCGTGCTCCTGGCCACGGGGCCCGCGGAAGCGGGCGAGATCATGGGCAAGGCGGCACTGGCCGGTTTCCCTGGCAGGTTCCTCGGCTCCGGCCCGACGTGGAACGGCGGCCTGCTGAAAAGCCCTGCGGCCTCGGCGATCACCTCTCGCTACAACATGACCTCACCCCTGGACGGCTGGGACGGAACCAGCGCGGGCGCCAAGAAGGCCAGGGCATCGGCGACCCGCGAACCCTCCACCTGGGGTTACAGCGCGGGCTGGATGTTCTCCTATCCGATGAAGGCGCTGCTCACCCGGGCGGTCAACGAAGGCAAGCTGACCCGCAAGGGTGTCCGTCAAGCCGTGCACGGCCTGCGCGTCGACTACGAGGGCGCGATCCCGGAACACACCTACGGCGCGGTCAAGCCGGACCTCACCCGGCAGCGCGCCGTGATCGAAGCGCCTGATCAGACCGCGCCGCTGGGCGCGAGGACGCTGGCGACCGACTATCACGGCCCGACTCAGGACCGCATCACCCTCAACGAGCCCTGCGTGCAGCCGTAAGCGAGCAAGAAATGCCTTTTCCTCATACTTTTCGTCGGCTACTTCGTCTCGTGGCCGCTCCCCTCACGCTCGGGCTCGTCCTGACCGGCGGCTGTTCGGCCTCGTCGCCCGCCGCCGCACCCGGCGTCACCCGCGAAGCCTGCCCCCACGCGATCCAGCGTGACAAGGGCTGTATCTATCTCGGCGTTCTGTCGGACCTGAACAACGGCCCCTTCGCTCCGCTCGGAAAGTCCTTGCAGGACGGTCAAGTCGCGTTCTGGAACGAGGTGAACAAGCAGGGCGGCATCGGCGGCTACGAGATCGACATCACCACCTACACGCGCGACACGGCCTACGATCCGCGCAGGCACGTCACGGAATTCGAGAACATAGCGCCGCATGTGCTGGCGCTCGCGATGAGTTTCGGGACCGCGCAGACGCTCGCCGTGCTGCACGAGATGGACGAGGCGGACCTGGTGACCGGGGCAGGCACACTCTGGTCGGGTTGGCAGTACCGCGGCACCGACCGCGATCTGGTGCTCGACGACGGTTTCTCGTACTGCACGGAAGCCGTGCTCGGCCTGGATTGGTTCGCGCAGAACTTCTATCAGCCACGCACGCTCGGCGTGGTCGCCTACCGCGGCAACTACGGCGGCGACTACGCCAGCGGGGCGCTGAAGTGGGCATTGGACAACGGCGCGACGATCACCGAGCGGATCGACACCGGACCCAACACCGAAGTCGGCACACAGGACTACCCGGTCGCCGAGCTGTTGGCCGACCCGCCGGATGTGGTCCTCTTGGCCACCGGCCCGGCCGAAACCGCCGAAATCGTCGGCAAGCTGGCGAAATCCGGTTACACGGGCCGATTCCTCGGGTCCACCCCGACCTGGAACAGCGCGCTGCTCAAGACACCGGCCGCACCCGCGCTCACGGCGCTGTACAACTACACCTCTCCGTTCGACGGCTGGGACGGCGCGAGCACCGGAGCCCAGCGCGCCAGGAACGCCGCGCCGAGCGAACCGACGAACTTCGGCTACAACCTGGGCTGGGCGATCTCGTATCCGCTGAAGGCGCTGCTCACCAAGGCAGCCGAGACCGGCGGCATGGACCGGCCGACACTGCGCAAGGCCCTTGCCGGGCTCACGGTCGACTCCGAGGGAATGGCGGCGCCGCAGATCTACGGGCGTGACGAACCCGATGTCGCGGCGCAGCGCGCGGTGGTCAACGTGCCCGACCCGTCCACTGCGCTGGGGTCGCGCACCGTGGTGGCCGACTATCGCAGTCCCACGCTGAAGCGGATCTCGATGCACGAACCGTGCACGCGGTGATCCGCGCGATCGGCGTGCGTCGATGACGCGTCGGTCCGGGTACGCGCGGACCCGGACCGCGTTTTCGGCACTCGGGCGGCGGACCCGTCACCGAGTGCCCGGCCCGCACCGCGTTCGAGCGGGCACATGACCTTCAGGCCGCGGCGATGAGAGCGACCGCGGCCAGCGCGAGGATCAAACCGATCAGCTGCTGCCGGTGCACCCGCTCGCCGAGCAGAACCATCGCCAGCAGCACGGTCACCGCCGGATACAGCGAGCCGATCACGCTCACCAGCGACAACAGCGATCCGTGGAAGGCGTACAGCAGCGCCGCGTTGCTGAGCACGTCCAGCGCGCTGATATAGCAGGCCAGCCGCAGCGGTTCGCCGCGCAACCGCCCGAAGTCCCTGGCGGCAAGCGCGGTCAGCCACACCGCCGCGGTGGCGGCGATCCGCTGCATGAGCAGGGGCCACAGTCCGGAGTCCGCGGAGGTCTCGTGGAAGAACACGAAGGCAAGACCGTACGCGGCGCCGGACCCGATGGTCAGCGCGGCGACCTTGCGGGTGAACCGTAGTTCGCGGCCGCCGGTGATCTCCTCCGTCACGTCGTCCGGCGACTCCCGGCTCACCAAGAGCACGGCGACCAGGGCGAATACGATGCCGGCGAAGGCGAGCGGGCCGGGACGCTCGCCGGTCGCCAGACCGGCGAGTACCGGAATGCCCGCGACCAGCACCGCCGTCAGCGGTGACACGACCGCCATCGGACCGCTGGCCAGCGCGGCATAGAACCACCACACCGCGACGCCGCTCGCCAGGCCCGCCGCCGCGCCCCACCACAACGACGCCGCGTCCGGGCTCCCGGGCACGAGCGGGAGCGCCACGAGGACCAGCAGCACCGAGAACGGATAGGAATAGATGACCACACGCAGCGCGGTCACCCGCCGCGACGCCACACCGCCGTAGAAATCGCTCACGCCGTAGCCCACCGCGGCCGCCAGCGCGAGCAGGACGGCAGTCACCTCATGCCTTTGACCCGCCGTCCGAGTTCACGGGTGACCTCTCGCTCGGCGGTGCGCCGGGCCAGGTCCTGCCGCTTGTCGTAGTCCTGCTTGCCCTTGGCCAGCGCCAGCTCGACCTTCACCTTGCCGTCGGAGAAATACATCGACAGCGGCACCAGCGTCTGGTTGCCCTCCCGCGACTTACCGACCAGCCGCTCGATCTCCCGCTTGTGCAGCAGCAGCTTGCGCACCCGGCGCGGCGCGTGGTTCGTCCAGGTGCCGTGGCTGAACTCGGGGATGTGCAGCCCACGCAGCCACACCTCGCCGTTGTCCACCGTCGCGAAGGCGTCCACCAGTGAAGCCTTGCCCTCGCGCAGGCTCTTCACCTCGGTGCCGACCAGCGCGATCCCGGCCTCGTAGACGTCCAGGATCGTGTAGTTGTGCCGCGCCCGGCGGTTGGTCGCGATGACCTTGCGCCCCTTCTCCTTCATAACGGTCCACTTTAAGTGACCCGGCAACCGGATTATTCCCGCAGGTCGCGGACGCGCTAACCGCCCTGATGCAGCACCACGTAGAGCGTGAGCACGGCGAGGAACGCGACGAGCAGCGCCACCGTCGACATCCGCGGTACGCCAGGGCGCGGCGGCGGCGGACTGCGGCGCAACCATATGTTCTCGACCGCCGGATCGGTCCGGCCGCGCACATACGGCGGCGTGTCCGGCGTCTCACCCCCCACCGAGCTGATGGAAATGTCATCGCCCGCGTCACTGGAACCATCACCCGGTGCCATAGCCAGAACGGTAGCCGCCGAGAGAGCGGCGCGCCGCAATTCTCGCACGCCGCAACATAGTTGGAACTCAGGCCAGACGCCGCCGGAACACTTCGACGGACGCGCCGGTCGCCAGGTCGGCCGTGTGCACGCCCAGGTCGACTCCGCCCTCGGTGAGCTCGAGAACCATGAAGCCCAGCTCCTGGTAGTTCTCGTACAGCGCACCGTGGCCCGCGCTCGCGGCGAGCCGCGGCTCCGCGCCGACCGTCTTCGCGGCCGCGCCGGACACGACCTGCCTGGTTCCCTTCGACGCCGCCGTGGGTTCGAGCACCTGCAGCGAGTGGTCGTGCCCGGACAGGATGAACTGGCACCGTCCGATCACGTGGTCTTCGAAGAAGCGTTTCACGTGCACGCCGTTGATCGGCTCCAGCGACAGACCCTCGTAGCGGCCCGCGTCCCCGTGCGGGCCGTTGTTCAGATACGGGTGGTGGGTGCAGGCGATCTTCCACGTGGCGGGCGAGTCGGCGAGGGCGCGATCGAGCCAGTCGCGCTGCTCGTTCATGAACTGGCCGTCGACCGCCCAGTACGGCGAGAAGACCGGCGGCACGTAGGCCGCCAGCGGGTTGACGTCGAGGACGAAGAACTCGACGACGGGGTTGCGCTCCGGAATCCGCACCGAGTAGTAGCGGCTCGGCATCCACCAGCGCCGGGAGTTCGCGTGGTACTCCACCTCGGCGTTGCCGCGCAGCAGCCAGCCGCCGTCACCGCCGAGAACCGAGCTGTTGTCGTGGTTGCCCAGCACCATCAACCAGGGGAAATCCAGTCCGGCATTGGGATTTTCGAACTTGTCGGCGAACTGGACGTCGGCCGCGCCGTCGGGCCCGTGCTCGTAGATGTTGTCGCCGAGACCCAATGCCAGCGAGACCGGTTCGCGGCCGTGCAGCGCGCGCATGGCGTCGGCGACGGCCCACTGAGCGCGGGTGCCGGTGCCCGCGTCGCCGGTCACCAGCACCCGCACCCGGCGCTCGTCCGGGAAGGGGAACTTGGTGACACCCTCGGCGACGGGTACCGCATGAGCCGGCGTGCGCCCGACCAACGTGGTCCCGGCCGCGAGGGTGGCCGCACCGGCCAGAAACGCCCTGCGCCCGATCGTGTCGCTCCGGCTCACGCTGTCCTCCATAGTTTTCGGCGGCCTTGCCCGGCAACCGTCCCCGCTCATCGGTGACCCGCGTGACGGTAGCGGTTCATCCGGTGGCTAGCACCTCGAGCACCTGTTCGCCGTATTTCGCCAGTTTGTTCTCGCCGACACCGCTGACGCCGCCGAGCTGGGCGAGGCTCGCGGGCTTGCGCGCCGCGATCTCGCGCAGCGTGGCGTCGTGGAAGACGACGTAGGCGGGAACACCCTGTTCCTTCGCGGTGGCCGCGCGCCATTCGCGCAACTTCTCGAACAGCGGCAGGTCGGTGGACGTCAGGTCGACGGAGGCCGCCTTGGCGGCCTTCGCGGTCCGGGCGGGCTTGGCCTGGCGTTCGGGCTCGCGGCGCAGCGCTACCTGTCGTCCGTCGAACAGCACCTCACTGCTGGCCTCGGTGAGCGTCAGCACGCCGTAGTCGCCGTGAACGGCCAGCAGCCCGTGCGCGAGCAGTTGCCGCACCACGCCACGCCACTCCACGTCACGCAGGTCGGTGCCGACCCCGAAGACCTTCAACTCGTGGTGGTCGTATTGCAGGACTTTGGGACTCTTCTTACCGAGCAGGATGTCCACGATGTGCCCCGCGCCGAAGCTCTGGCCGCGTTCCCGCTTCAGCCGCAGCACGGTGGACAGCAACTTCTGCGCGGCCACGGTGCCGTCCCAGGATTGTGGTGGCGACAGGCAGGTGTCGCAGTTGCCGCAAGGCAGACCGGGCTCGCCGAAGTAGGCGAGCAGCTGCGTGCGCCGGCAGGCGACCGTCTCGCACAGCGCGAGCATCGCGTCCAGGTGCAATTGGAGCTGGCGCCGGTGGGCGGCGTCGCCCTCGGAGGAGTCGATCAATTTGCGCTGCTGCACCACGTCGCTGAGGCCGTAGACCATCCACGCGGTAGAAGGCAGCCCGTCGCGGCCCGCGCGCCCGGTCTCCTGGTAGTAGCCCTCGACCGACTTCGGCAGGTCGAGATGGGCGACGAAGCGCACGTCGGGCTTGTCGATGCCCATGCCGAAGGCGATGGTCGCCACGACGACCAACCCGTCTTCGCGCAGGAAACGCGCCTGGTTCTCCGCGCGGGTGCGGTTGTCCAAGCCCGCGTGGTAGGGCACGGCGGTGACGCCGTTCTCGGTGAGGAACGCCGCGGTCTTCTCCACCGAGTTGCGCGACAGGCAGTAGACGATCCCCGCGTCCCCGGCATGCTCGGTGCGGATGAATTCCAGCAGCTGACGCTCGGGACGATTCTTCGGCTCGATCCGGTACTGGATATTGGGGCGGTCGAAGCTGGACACGAACCTGCGGGCGGCGCCGAGGTCGAGGCGCTGGATGATCTCGTCACGGGTCTTCTCGGTGGCGGTCGCGGTCAGCGCGATCCGCGGTACGTCCGGCCAGCGCTCGTGCAGCAGCGAAAGGCCCAGGTAGTCGGGCCGGAAGTCGTGACCCCACTGGGAGACGCAGTGCGCCTCGTCGATGGCGAACAGCGCGACCTTGCCGCGATCGAGCAGCTGCGCGGTGGAGTCGAGGCGCAACCGTTCCGGGGCCAGGTACAGCAGATCGAGTTCGCCGGCGACGAATTGCGCTTCGACGGCCCGGCGCTCGTCGGGGTACTGGGTGGAGTTGAGGAAGCCCGCGCGCACGCCGAGCGCACTGAGCGCGTCCACCTGGTCCTGCATGAGGGCGATCAGCGGGGAGATCACCACACCGACGCCGGGACGCACCAGCGCGGGGATCTGATAGCAGAGCGACTTGCCGCCGCCGGTCGGCATGAGCACGAGCGCGTCGCCGCCATCGATCACGCGCTGCACGATCGTCTGCTGCTCACCGCGGAAGCTGTCGTAACCGAAGACTCGGCGTAGAACCTCTTGCGCCGCAACGGATCCAGCGTCCGATCCGGACACGGCTTCGGTCGCTACCGCAGCGAAATCATCGGGGGGAGTCACCCGGCCCATCCTACGAGCGCACGGGCGGGGCGGTACCCGCACCGTTCGGCGTTCGCCCTGTTGGGCCGCCGAGTTGTCCACATGTGGACAACCGAGACCCTCGCTTTCCGTCACAGCGCGCCGACCTCGCGTTTTCTCCACTCGAGCGAAGTTCGCCGGCCTGCTCGCGGGATCCGGCGCTGTTATGTTGTCGCTCATGGCAAAACGGATAGGGATTCGGGCGTGCGCCGCGGTGCTGAGCGCCGTCGCGGTGACTGCCGGAGTCACCGCGGCGATACCGACGGCGCGGGCGGAGACATTCCCCTCCAGGTGCTCGGACGGCTGGGAGACCACGACGGTGGTCGAAGGGGTCGGCAATCTGGAGAATCTCGATTCCGACGGGCGGGGCGGCTTCTACGTCACCGGTCTGATGGACGGCTACTTGGCGCACGTCGATCGGGCCGGACGATTGGAGAAGCTGGTCGCGAACCTGTACCGCCCAGCGGGCGTGCGCGTCGCCGGACGCTACGTCTACTTCCTCACCGGAGACGGGCTCAGCGAACCGCCGGGCACACTCCAGCGCTACGACACCGAGACCGGCGCCGTGCAGGTTCTGCTCACCGGGCTGAACGGGCCCAACGGCCTGCTGTTGCTTCCCGATGGCAGCCTGCTGTTCACCACGATCGGCCTCGGCGGGTCGAACGGAATCTCCCGCTACTGGCCGGCGACCAGCGAGTACGAACGGGATTGGTCGGTGCTGCCGCCCGCCAACGGCCTCGCGCTGGCCGCGGACGGCGAATCGGTCTACGTCGACACCATGACGTTGCAGATCCTCCGCGTCCGGCTGGACGATCCGGCTCATCCCACCACCGTCTCCGGTATCCCGGACCTGGTAGCTCTGCCCGACGATATGGAAGCCACCAAGGCGGGGGCGCTGTTCGTGGCCGATCACATACTCGGCGCCGTCTATCGGGTGGATACGGCGACCGGCGCAACGTGCGCGATCATCACGGGCCTGATCAAACCCGCTCCGGTGCGCAACCCACCGGACGGCGCCACGTCGGTGCGCATCGACCGTGACGGGGACTCCTGGGCGCTGTTCGTCACCAGCATGGACGGCACGCTGCGCCGCCTGCGTCCTCCGGCGGGGATCGACCTCACGCCGGCGACCCCGTGGCGGGCCGGTTAGCTCCGAACATCGCGAGTGCGGTCAGCCGCGCAGGCGGTCGAGGACCTCATCGTGCAGCAGGCCGTTGGTGGCGATGGCGTCGCCACCGTGCGGGCCGGGTGCACCGTTCAGCGAGGAGAAACGCCCGCCCGCTTCGCGGACGAGGATGTCCAGCGCGGCCAGGTCCCACAGGGAGACCTCCGGTTCGGTGGCGATGTCGACGGCGCCCTCGGCGAGCAGGCAGTAATTGAAGAAATCGCCGTAGCCGCGCACACGCCACACATCGTCGGTCAGAGTGATGAACTGCTCGCGCAGGCCGCGGTCGCGCCAGCCGGAAAGACTGGACAATGCCAGGCTGGCCGAACCCAGCTCACCCACGGCGGAGACCGAGATCGCTCGCGCGGCACGCCCTTCGAAACTAGACCATGCCCCCGATCCCGCCGCTGCCCACCAGCGCCGTGCCAGAGCGGGCGCGCTCACCACGCCCACGACCGGTTCACCGTCTTCCAGCAGGGCGATCAGCGTCGCCCAGATGGGCACTCCGCGCACGAAGTTCTTCGTGCCGTCGATCGGGTCGACCACCCATTGCCTCCCGCTGAATTCGGCGGCGCCACCGAATTCCTCACCGAGCACCGCGTCGTCCGGCCGCGCCTCGGACAACACCTGCCGGATCGCCTGCTCGACGGCCAGATCGGCATCCGACACCGGCGTCAGGTCCGGCTTCGCGTCGACCTTCAAATCGAGCGCACCGAAGCGAGCCCGCGTGATCTCGTCGGCGGTATCGGCCAGCCGCAGGGCGAGTTCGAGGTCGGAGGAGTACACAGCCACGCCCCGCACCCTATCGGCCCGGCGCTCACCCCACGGGTTCCAGGGATCGCGCCGCCGTCAACGCGCTCGCCCACCAGTGCAACTGATCCAGCATCGCCGTCGCGGCGGCCGCGGGCTCCTGCGGCTCCCTCGGCTTGCCCTCGTCGTCGAAGAGCAGGTAGTAGCGCGGGAACGACACGTAGTTGCGCACGGTGTGCGCGTTGAGCTCGTTGAAGATCTGCCGCAGGTGCTCGATGGCGAGCAGGCCGCCGGACGCTCCGCTGTAGCCGACGAAACCGATCGCTTTCGCGTTCCACTGGGTGAAGTGCCAGTCGATGACGGCCTTCAGGGACGCGGGGATACTGCGGTTGTAGTCGGGCGTGACGATGACGAAGGCGTCGGCCGCCGTGAGCCTGCGCGTGAGGTCGGTCATCCCTTCGGGTCGCTGCGGGTCCGGATCCATCGCGGGCGGCACCGCGGGCAGTTCCCAGGGGATGTCCGCCTCGGCCAAGTCGATGACGTCCACCTCGAACGAACCGTGCCGCCGCGCCTGCTCGGTGAACCATGTGGCCACGACCGGCCCGAAACGTCCCTCGCGGACGCTGCCGATGATCACCGCGAGCTTCAGTGGGGCGTTGGACATGCTGTTTCCTCCTCGGATCACAGAACGGCCCGGCCGGGCCGCCCACTCAATCTGCTGCCGGGCACGTGGAACAGGGAGACCGCCGTAAGAGTGGTAGTGGCAGGGACACCCTCCGAGCGTTTCGCCTTGTTAGGTTCGACAGGTGAGCGACAACGAGCTGGGGCTGTTCCTGCGCACCCGCCGCGAGGCGGTGACGCCCGCCCAAGTCGGCCTGCCCACCGGCGCGCGGCGGCGCACCCCCGGATTGCGCCGCGCCGAGCTGGCCACCCTGGCCGGTGTGAGCGTGGAGTACGTCACGCGCCTGGAGCAGGGGCGCGACCGGCGTCCCTCCCCTCCGGTGCTTTCCGCGCTGGCGGACGCGTTGCGTTTGAGCCCCGCCGAACGCGTGCACCTGCACCGGTTGACCAAGTCGGTGGACAGCGGCTTCACCTGCATGGGGGACGCGCAGCCGCTGCGCGAGGTGCGGCCGACGGTGCGCGCGATCCTGGACCGGCTCGAGCCGACGCCCGCCGTCGTGGTCAATCGCCTCACCGAGGTTCTCGCCTACACCGGCGCCTACCACCGGCTGATGGCGCCGACCGGACTCTTCGACGGGCCGCATACCCCGCCCAACCTGGCACGTTTCGTCTTCTGCGTCCCTGGATCCAGGGACGTATACGCGGACTGGGAGCACGTCGCCGACGAGACGGTCGCGACGTTGAAGCAGGGCCCGTTCCGCGCCGACTCGCATATCGCCGCGCTCGCCGACGAGCTCACCGTCACCGTGGGCCCGGCGTTCGCCGACCGGGTCGACACCGTGCCGAGTTTGGCCGCCGCCACCGGCATCACCCGCCTCGCCCATCCCGAAGCCGGATCGCTGCGCCTGGCCTACGAGTTCCTGGAGCTCTCCGCCGACGACGACCAGCGGGTGATCGTCTATCTACCGGCCGACGACGCCACCGCCGCGGCCCTCGACGCACTCGCCGGACGCCGCCCGGGTGGACTGCGGGCCGTCTCGGGCTGAGCGGGCCACTCATGGCACAGCCGGGATCGATCGCGGTAAATCGAGTACGCCCGCGCGCGGCAGGAGCCGACCAGGCATATTGATCTCTGACCCCGCGGGGTGAGGAAGCCGGAAGCGGCGCGGTGCTTCCACAACCCTGCGCTCGCCGTCGGGGTCCCGGTGGCCGCACCCCCGATATCGGCTGTGACCAGCCGGAACGGCGAAACGCTCTGCCGTGGGCGCAAGTCCCCCGGGCGAACCCTCCTCGGCCACGGGGTTTCGGCTGCCGAGCACGCCGATCGCCGCTTCGGCCGGAATCACCTCGGCCGGAATCGGCACGGCCGAATCGGCACGGCCGAATCGGCACGGCGGAATCGGCTTGGCCGAGAGTCGTCGAGCAGTTGCGTGAGCTCCGAGCGGCGGCGATCCGCGGCCGCACGAGTGGAGTTCGCCACACCGCTCCCCTCGCGCACAAACCGTCCGCCCGGCACGACGACTAATCAGGCACGACCGGCATCCCGTCGCGTGGCCGGAGCAGCATCTCCGCCGCGAATTCCAAACACCAACTGCGCCAAGCGCGGTCGCCGTTTAGGGTAGAAACCCATGAGGCGTCCGTCACAGCTCACCCGCCCGGCGCGGGCTGTCGAGCGAGCGCGCGACGTCCCGGCGATCCGCCCGCTCGGCCCGCGCCGGGCGCGAGCAACCCGCGCAGGCGCCGTCCCCGGTCACACCGCGCGCACTCGTGTGCTGCGGCCGAAGAGGGGCAGCTAGGCTTGACGATCGTGCATCCTGACGTTTCCGCTGATCTCGCCGAACTCGACGCCACTCTCAAGACGGTCGAATCGGTCCTCGACATCGACGAGCTGCGTCGTCGTATCGACGAGCTCGAGCATCAGGCCGCCGACCCCGAGCTGTGGAACGACCAGGACCACGCCCAGCGGGTCACCAGTGAGCTGTCGCACGCCCAAGGCGAGTTGCGCCGGGTGGAGGAGCTGCGTCAGCGGCTCGACGATCTGCCGGTGCTCTACGAACTGGCCGAAGAGGAAGAGGGCGAGGCCAAGACCAACGCGCTCGCCGAGGCCGACGCCGAGCGCGCCGCGCTGCACAGCGACGTGGAGGCCATGGAGGTCCGCACGCTGCTGTCCGGCGAGTACGACAAGCGCGACGCGCTGGTGAACATCCGCTCCGGCGCCGGTGGCGTGGACGCCGCCGACTGGGCCGAGATGCTCATGCGCATGTACATCCGCTGGGCCGACCGGCACAAGTACGGGGTCGAGGTCTACGACACCTCGTATGCCGAAGAAGCGGGCATCAAGAGCGCCACCTTCGCGGTGAAGACGCCCTACGCCTACGGCACGCTCTCGGTCGAGATGGGCACGCACCGGCTGGTGCGGATCAGCCCGTTCGACAACCAGGGCCGCCGCCAGACCTCCTTCGCCGAGGTCGAGGTGCTTCCCGTGGTGGAGACCACCGACCACATCGAGGTGCCGGAGACGGAGATCCGCGTCGACGTGTACCGCTCGTCGGGCCCCGGCGGCCAGAGCGTCAACACCACCGACTCCGCGGTCCGGATCACCCACTTGCCCACCGGCATCGTGGTCACCTGTCAGAACGAGAAATCGCAGCTGCAGAACAAGATCTCGGCCATGCGGGTGCTGCAGGCCAAGCTGCTGGAACGCAAGCGGCAGGAAGAGCGCGCCGAGATGGACGCGCTGAAGACCAACGAGGGCGCGTCCTGGGGCAATCAGATGCGCTCCTACGTGCTGCACCCGTACCAGATGGTCAAGGACCTGCGGACGAACTACGAGGTGAACAACCCGTCGGCGGTGCTCGACGGCGACATCGACGGGTTCATCGAGTCGGGGATCCGCTGGCGAATGCGAGAGCAGGCGAGCTAGATGAATGTCGCGGGCATCCAGGCTATCGCTTCCACCGGTTTCACCACGTGGCTACGCGGTTCGGGCCTGGAGATCGTGCTGCTCATCCTCGGCGCCATCCTGTTCAGCCGGCTCGCCACCTACCTGCGGGACCGGGTCACCCGCAGGATCGACGCGGGATTCCGCAGCAGCGACGCGCTGGTGCGCACCGAGGCGGCCAAGCATCGGCACGCGCTCGCCCAGGTGATCACCTGGGTGGTGCTGACCATCGTCTACGTGCTGATCACCATGGAGGTGCTGCGGCGGCTCGGCTTCGCCGTCACCGGGTTGGTCGCGCCCGCCGCGGTGCTCGGCGCCGCGCTGGGTTTCGGCGCGCAGCGCATCGTGCAGGACATCCTCGCCGGATTCTTCCTGATCACGGAGCGGCAGTACGGGTTCGGCGATGTGGTCCGCATCGCCGTGACCGGAGCCGCGGAGCAGGCCGAAGGTACGGTCGAGGACGTCACGCTGCGGATCACCACATTGCGCAACGCCGACGGTGAAGTGATCACCGTGCCCAACGGCCAGATCGTGAAGGTCACGAACCTGTCGAAGGATTGGGCGCGCGCCGCGATCGACGTTCCGGTGTCCGCCAGCGCCGACATCACCAGGGTCAACGAGATCCTGCACGAGGTGGGCGCGAAGGCGTACGAGGACGCTCGCCTGAAGCCGTTGCTGCTGGACGAGCCCACCGTCATGGGTGTGGAAGACCTGACCGTCGACCAGATGAACATCCGAATGGTTGCCCGGACGTTGCCGGGTAAACAGTTCGACGTCGGACGCGAGCTGCGGGTACGAGTCGCCGCGGCGCTGCGCCGGGAGGGAATCAGTGAGACCACGTAGATCCACGGCGATCCTGATGGCAACTTGGGTCGCCACGTTCGTGCTGTACGTATTCGTCAAACCCGAGGAGACCACCACCGCTCCGGCCACCCTGGTCAACGCTGTTCCGGCAGCGGTGTTCAACGAACAGCCGGGCCACTGAGCCGAGTGGGACCGACCGCCGCCGCACTGTCTCCCACGGTTGACAACGCAGGCCGCGAACGGTTGCTGGTTACACTGGCTCCCCGTGATCACCATGCGGAACGTGACCAAGTCGTACAAGACCTCGACGCGACCCGCGCTGGACAACATCACCGTCGATGTGGGCAAGGGCGAGTTCGTCTTCATCATCGGACCGTCCGGCTCGGGAAAGTCGACCTTCATGCGCTTGCTTTTGAAGGAGGAGACTCCGACGGCGGGCGAGATCAGAGTGGCCGATTTCCGGGTCGACCGCTTACCCGGCCGCAAGGTGCCCAAGTTGCGCCAGCGGATCGGGTGCGTCTTCCAGGATTTCCGGCTGCTGCAGCAGAAGACCGTGTACCAGAACGTCGCCTTCGCGCTGGAGGTCATCGGCAAGCGACGCCAGGTCATCGACCGCACGGTCCCCGAGGTGCTCGACATGGTCGGCCTCGGCGGCAAGGCCGACCGGCTGCCGACCGAGCTGTCCGGCGGTGAACAGCAGCGCGTCGCGATCGCGCGCGCCTTCGTGAACCGGCCGCTGGTGCTGCTGGCCGACGAACCGACCGGCAACCTCGATCCCGACACCAGCGCCGACATCATGATGCTGCTGGAGCGGATCAACCGCATCGGCACCACGGTGGTGATGGCCACCCATGACAACCACATCGTCGACGCGATGCGCAGGCGGGTGGTCGAACTCGACCACGGACGCCTGGTGCGGGACGAGGCGACGGGCGTGTACGGGGTGGGCCGGTAATGCGCGCGAGCTTCCTGTTCGGCGAGGTCTTCGCGGGCCTGCGCCGCAATGTCACGATGACCATCGCGATGATCCTGACCACCGCGGTCTCGCTCACCATGCTCGGTGGCGGTCTGCTGGCGGTGCGCATCGCGGACAAGACCGAGCAGTACTTCCTGGACCGGCTCGAGGTGCGGCTGTACCTGACCGAAGACGTGTCGGCCAACGACCCGGACTGCTCGCTGGACCCGTGCCGCTCGCTCATGGCGGATCTGAAGGCGACCAGCGGCGTGGAGTCGGTCCAGTTCCTCAACCGGGAAGAGGCGGTCCGCGAGGCCAAGGAGAAGACGTTCAAGGACCAGCCCGAGCTGGCCAAGTACGTCAGCGAGACGCCGTTGCCCGCGTCGCTGCGAGTCAAGATGGACAACGCGGAGCTCTATCCGACGATCTACGAGAAGTTCTACGACCGCCCCGGCGTCGGCATGGTGCGCAACGACAAGGACATCGTGGACCGGCTGGTCAGCCTGTTCGACGGGTTGCGCAACGCGGCGTTCGGCCTGGCCGTGCTGCAAGCGCTGGCCGCGGTGATGCTGATCGCGAACATGGTGCAGATCGCCGCGTTCACCCGGCGCACCGAGGTCGGCATCATGCGATTGGTCGGCGCGACCCGCTGGTACACCCAGCTGCCCTTCCTGCTCGAAGCCGTGGTCGCCGCGCTGGCCGGCTCCCTGCTCGCCATGTTCGGCCTGCTCATCGCCCGCCCGCTGGTGATCGACCGCGCCCTCGGCGACCTGTTCGCCAGCAAGGTCTTCCCCCGCATCACCGGCGACGACATCGCGATGACCGCGCTCGTCATCGCCCCGGTCGGCATCGTCTTCGCGGGGATCACGGCCTACGCGACGCTGCGGTACTACGTGCGCGAGTGATCCTTCGGGCCGGTGGCCGCAGCGCCACCGGCCCGCTCGGACCGGGTACGAGTCGGCTCCGGCCCCGCTACAGCACGAGATCGGCGAGCTGGTCCCAGTCGAGCTGGATGCGGATCGGCAGGTCGACGGCGAACGCGGTCTGCGGCTTCAACACGCGGGCGAGCCGGTAGTGACCGACGCTGTGGTCGAGGCCGTAGGTCTCGATCGCGGTCACCTCGGTGTCCGACACGCTGACCAGCCAGTACCACGGAATTCCGGCAGCGGCGTATTCGCCCATTTTCTCGAGTCGGTCCGTTTTGACATGGCTGGGCGAGATGATCTCGACGGCGATCTTCAGATGGCGTGCAGGCATCGGTCGCACATCCGCTGGCACGCACTCGAACAGTGCGATGTCGGGACGCCGAATCGTCGCTCGGGGCACTTCCCAAAGGACCACGTCGAAGTCGTGGTTGGCGTCCAGACATGCCGACGGATCTTCGGCCATGTATTCACGAGCCGCCGATTCCAGCATCGCCAAGAGCCGGTGGACGGCTTTCTGATGTGCCCTACTCGGTGATTCGCAACGGACCGCGTCCCCGTTCACCACTTCGACCAAGCGGCAGAACTCTTCCGGAAGCTCGCGCCAGATGTCGACCGTGATCGGCTCCGGCTGCACATTGTCCGGCCGGGCCCAGTCGAAGATCGCTGACATGCGTCGGATTGTAATCACGGCACCACGGTCGACCGCCTCCGTCGACATCACCTGCCGTTGGATTCGTCTCGCCTGCCGACCGCGCCGCCGCCAGGTTCGAGCCAGCTCTGCCGATCGCTCCACACAGCACGCATGTCCCCTGTCGACGAATAACGAATCAGCATCGATCGCCGCTATGGCTTTGGATCGCGGCGAACCGGCGGCGGTCGATCCGGCTATCCGGCTCGGAGTGTCCGCGTGTGTTCCGAAGCCGCAGCTCATCGCGCTGCGTGGCCTAGCACGACGCGCGCAGGAGGCGACGGCCGACCCCGGGACGCAACTTCGGGCACTTGTCCAGCAAGGCGCGGATTCACCGCGTATGCTGCACCTCGACGCACTTCTTACTCAGCAGTAAGATAGCCTTACTCTGGAGTAAGATAGCTGGGAAAGACCGCACCAACCCATCCGAGAAAACAGGTGATGATGAGCACTCGAGACAGCGCAACGAAGCGACGTCCAGACACGTCCGCGGTCGGCCTGAACCATCCCAAGCGGGATTGGATGGGCGCGGCGATGCGGGTCATGACGAGCATTACCGGGTCGGAACTGGCCGAGAAATACAACCTGCGCAAGCCGATCGAGCGCGTCACCTACGAGGGCACCAAGACCGGCTTCCGCACGCTCGGCGCGGCGACCCGCGCCTTCGCCAAGGTCGCGGGCGGCGGTGCGCCGAAGCGCCTGGCCACCAACGAGGCGAAGAACAAGGACTTCTTCGACCTGACGCCCAGCGACGAGCAGCAGATGATCGTCGAGACGGTGCAGGAGTTCGCCGCCGAGATCCTGCGCCCGGCCGCCTACGAGGCCGACAACGCCGCCAAGGCGCCGCGCGACCTGCTCGAGCGCGCCGCCGAGCTCGGCATCACCCTGATCAACGTCCCCGAGGAACTCGAGGGTGCGGCCTCCGAGCGCGGCGCGGTGACCAACTCGCTGGTCGCCGAGGCGCTGGCGCACGGCGACATGGGCTTGGCCCTGCCGATCCTCGCTCCCAGCGGCGTCGCGGTCGCGCTCGCGCAGTGGGGCAGCGACGCGCAGCAGAAGACCTACCTGCCCTCCTTCACCGGCGAGAACGTGCCGCAGGCTTCGGTGGTGATCAGCGAGCCCCGCGCCCTGTTCGACCCGTTCGCCCTGGACACCAAGGCCGTGCGCTCGCCGAGCGGCTACCGCATCTCGGGCGTGAAGAGCCTGGTGCCCGCCGCGGCCGACGCCGAACTGTTCCTGATCGCCGCCGAGCTCGACGGCCGTCCCGCGCTGTTCATCGTCGAATCGGACGCGCCCGGTCTGGTGGTCGAGGCCGATCCGAGCATGGGTCTGCGCGCCGCGGGCCTGGGCCGGCTGATCCTGGACAACGTCGCGGTCGGCGCCGACGCCATCCTGGGTGACGGTGATGCCGCGACCCGCGCCGAGGAGTACGCCGACGCCGTGCGCCTGGCCCGCCTCGGCTGGGCTTCGCTCGCCGCGGGCACCGGCCGGGCCGTGCTGGACTACGTGATCCCGTACGTCAACGAGCGCGAGGCGTTCGGCGAGCCGATCTCGCACCGGCAGGCGGTGGCCTTCATGGTCGCCAACATCGCGATCGAACTCGACGGCCTGCGGCTGGTCACCCTGCGCGGCGCGTCCCGCGCGGAGCAGGGCCTGTCCTTCGGCCGCGAGGCGGCGCTGGCCCGCAAGCTCGCCACCGACAAGGGCATGCAGATCGGCCTCGACGGCGTGCAGCTGCTCGGCGGCCACGGCTTCACCAAGGAACACCCGGTCGAGCGCTGGTACCGCGATCTGCGTGCCATCGGCGTCGCCGAAGGTGTCGTGCTCATCTGACCGGCCCGTTCCGTTTTCCAGGAGACCTCACAACATGATCAACCTCGAACTCCCCAAGAAGCTGCGGGCCAGCGCGAACCAGGCGCACCAGGTCGCGCAGGAGATCTTCCGCCCGATCTCGCGCAAGTACGACCTCGCCGAGCACGACTACCCGGTCGAGCTGGACACCATGGCCGCCATGGTCGAGGGCTTGGCCGACTCCGGCACCCAGAAGATCGGCGGCGCCGCCGGTGGCCGCTCGGATGACAGCGAGGGCGACCGCCACGCCACCGAGCTGCTCGGTAACACCAACGGCGGCAACATGTCCGCGCTGTTGAACGCGCTGGAGACCTCGTGGGGCGACGTCGGCCTCATGCTGTCGATCCCTTACCAGGGCCTGGGCAACGCGGCCATCGCCGCCGTCGCCACCGACGAGCAGCTGAAGCGCTTCGGCAAGGTGTGGGCCTCGATGGCGATCACCGAGCCGTCCTTCGGCTCCGATTCCGCCGCCGTGTCCACCACCGCCGTGCTCGACGGCGACGAGTGGGTGCTCAACGGCGAGAAGATCTTCGTCACCGCGGGTCAGCGCTCGACCCACATCGTGGTGTGGGCGACGGTGGACAAAAGCCTCGGCCGCGCGGCGATCAAGTCGTTCGTCGTGCCGCGTGACGCTCCCGGCCTGTCGGTGGCGCGGCTCGAGCACAAGCTCGGCATCAAGGCCTCCGACACCGCCGTGCTGCTGTTGCAGGACTGCCGGATCCCGAAGGACAACATCCTCGGCAGCCCGGAAGTCAACGTGGAGAAGGGTTTCGCCGGGGTCATGCAGACCTTCGACAACACCCGACCGCTCGTCGCCGCGATGGCGATCGGTGTGGCCCGCGCCGCGCTGGAAGAACTGCGCTCGATCCTGACCGCGGCGGGTGTGGAGATCTCCTACGACACCCCCGCGAACAACCAGCACGCCGCAGCGGCCGAGTTCCTGCGGATGGAAGCCGATTACGAGTCCGCCTACCTGCTCGCCCTGCGCGCCGCGTGGATGGCCGACAACAAGAAGCCCAACTCGCTCGAGGCGTCCATGTCCAAGGCGAAGGCGGGCCGCACCGGCACCGACGTCACCCTCAAAGCCGTCGAACTGGCCGGCGCCATCGGCTACTCGCAGCGCACGCTGTTGGAGAAGTGGGGCCGCGACTCGAAGATCCTGGACATCTTCGAAGGCACCCAGCAGATCCAGCAGCTCATCGTCGCCCGCCGGGTGCTGGGCAAGACCAGCGCCGAGCTGAAGTGACGCCGCGCTAGACGGTCGACAACGGAATCCGGTGCGAGCTTCTCGGACTCGCACCGGATTTTCGTTCTCTCCGCCGCCAGTAGGCGAATGACGTGTCCCCGAACACTTTCAGTGATGCGTAGCTATGGATTTCGCCCCGCGGGTTCCGTACTCTTCGCCCCCATGTGGAGCATCGTTCTCATTTCGATCGTCAGTTGTTTCGTGATAGCCGCTGGATTCGCGTGGGGGCTGCCCGGCGACTGAGACGCCCCCTCGTATCAGCGCGTTCGCTCGCCGACTTGGGCACCGCCGAGCGTTTCAGTCCGGGTTTCGGCGAGCGAGCCGGGCGGCGGTGACGTCGGCTGTCCAGAGGGGCTGGAGCATGTGCCAGTCGGCGGGGTGGGCGGTGATTCCCGCCGCGAATCGATCGGCCAGCGCCTGGGTGGTCTCACGCACTCCACGGCTGGTGTCGATAGGTGGATCCACGCGGAATCCCCAGCCGTCGGGGGTGTACCAGCAGTGCACGGGGAGAAGTGGCGCGCCGGTGTCGATGGCCAGCCGAGCCGGACCGGCCGGCAGCCGAGCCTGCTCACCGAAGAAGGTGACCGGTACGCCCGTACCGGACAAGTCGCGTTCCCCGAGTAACCCGACTATCCGCCCCTGCCGGATCCGGGCGAGCAACTGCGGGAACGGCGGCGTCGCGGTGCCGGTGAGGGGGATGATCTCGAAGCCCAAGCGTTCACGGAAACGAACGAAGCGCCGGAACAACGATTCCGGCGCGAGCCGCTCCGCGACCACGGTCGGCGAGCCGACGCGCTGCACCAGCCAGACCCCCGCCAGGTCCCAATTACCGCTGTGCGGCAGGGCGAGCACGGCTCCGGTGCCGCGTTCGACCGCCCGGTGGATGTGTTCGAGTCCGGTCGCCGAGGATTCGATGGCGTCGGCCAGGCTCAGCGGGTCCATCGACGGCAGCCGGAAGGCTTCGCGCCAGTACCGGGCATAGGAGCGCAGGCTCGCCAGGACCAGCGGCTGCGGCACCTCCTCCGGCGCGGTGCCCAGGACCCGAGAAAGGTTCCGGCGCAATTGGTTCGGTCCGCCGTTCTGAGCCGCGCGTTCGGCTCCCACATCGAAGAGGCGGACGGCCAGTGGTTCCGGCAGGGCGCGCACCAGCCGCCAACCCGCGGCGTAACCGAGATCCCATGCCCTGGCCGCCGGATCCATCGGTCACCCGCCTGCGGCCTGCGTCGTTTCGTCGGTCGCCATGGCAGGAGTTGCGGCGACAGCGTCGCTGAATACGGGCAGATCGACCGCGCCCGGCATCGGCGCGCTGGTATCGACCGGCTCGCTCCGATGGCTGAACAGGTCAGATGAGGGTCGGTTACTTCGATACATTCCGGGGTTCTCCGCTCACTCGCGATCGATGGCACCCGACTGGGTGGCGTACCGCGAAGACACGATCGCCGCCGCCGCGAATTCGGCGGTCACCTCGAGAACTCCACACTACGCCTGCGCAGATCAAACGGAATGGTTTTATCGGAAGTGCGCCGAACCGCTCCTTGGAAGAGACCCGCGATGATGGCGACGACCGCGGCCGGTTCCCTTCGCGATGTCCGACGACGAGGACAACCACCGCGGCTGCTGTCGACGGGCAGGCCGCTGCATCGATGTGTCAATGACACGATCACGCCAATCCGCGTTCATCCCTGGACAGACGCGCCCCGGCCGAGGCAGCCTATCGCCCTGAGTCGCTGGATCGACGAATCAGCGGACGTATCTTCACTCGAGCAGTACCAGCAAACTTCAAGGAGAACTGGTTATGCAACGACTGAGTTTCACGCGTCGCCTCGCCACCGCTTTGGCCGCCTCGGCAGTGTTGACAGCGCCCTTCGCCGGACACGCCGCCGCCCAACCCGCCGCGGTCGATTGGTCCGCCGCCGCGCAGCAACTGCGGACCGCCGCGGCCGGTAATCCGGCGGCGGAGCAGGCGGTGGATCGGCTGATCGCCTCCGGACAGCTCGCGAAGGCAGGTCAGGTCGCCTTGCCCGCCCAGCCGTTCCAGGTTCCGGCGCAGTCGGATATCGGACGCGGTGAGGGGCCGGGCGTGTACGGATCGGGAATCGCCCTCGGGATGGACGGATTCCGCATCGGGTTCTTCGGCGGCCCCGGCACCATCTCGCCGAACCAGGGCGGCGCGAAGCTCGAGGCGCTGTGGATCAACCTGGCCAACGGGCGCAGCGGCACCGAACTGCTCTACGAACACAACGACGTTCCGGTGGACACCACCATTCGCAGCCGCGCCCTGGACACCGGCGCGGGCCCGGTGGTCGCCGCGGTGTACGGATCGCTGTGGCATCGTTGGTCGGTGCCCGTCAGCGACATGAACCCGGATGGGTACGCCTACCGGTTGGGCACCATCTCGGTTCCGTCGTTCGGCGCCGTCTACAACTGAGTACGAAAGGCCCCGGCTCCCGCCGCCACGGGAGCCGGGGCCATCGGTTTGTCGGAAGTTATGGAATTCCGTAGCTTTTGGGTTCGTGAGCCTGGAAGACCGAGTCGCCGAGTTGGAACGGCGGCTCAGCGCGCTGGAAGAAAGAATTCGCCCCGAAGATCTCCCGCCGGGCGCCGAGCAGTGGGCGGTGGCTCGTCTGCGGGACGAGTTCGCCGCGGCCGACGAGCCCGACGGCGGCGTGGTCTTCGCCGGGTCGGTCCGTTTGCCCAACGACCAGCAGCGCGAGTGGCAGGCCCGGTTCACCACCGGCGACCTCATCGAGGACGACTGGGCCGAGACGGCGGAATGCCTTGCGGCGCTGGGCAGCCCGGTGCGGCTGCGGCTGCTGCGCGAGATCATGGGCGGGCGGCGAACCGCGGCCGAACTGGCCGGAGTGGACGGTGTCGGCGACTCCGGCCAGATCTATCAGCACTTGCGGCAACTGGCCGCCGTCGGCTGGCTGCACACCGCGGGGCGCGGGCGATTCGAGGTGCCCACCGCCCGGGTGGTGCCCTTACTCGTCGCCCTGGCCAGCGCTCGCCGCTGATTCCGGCGGCACTCCGGCGGCCACGTATCCGGCGGTGGCGAGCATCCCACCGATCTGCTCGTAGGTCGCCCGCTCCTTGGGCGCGACCGTCGCCAGGCCGTCCACATAGCGGTTGAACATGCAGAACGCCGAAGCGATGAGGACCGCGTCGTGGATGTCCTCGTCCTTGGCGCCCGCGGCGCGCGCGTTCTCGACGTCCTCCGCGGTCACCTCGAGTCCCGACCGGCGCACCTTGTCCGCGATGCGCAGCAGCGCACGCAGTTTCGGATCGATCGCGGCGGAGTCCGCGTCTTCGATGACGGCGTCGATCAGCTCGCGACCGCCGTCGACCAGCGCTGCCGCGGTCGCCGCGTGCGACTGGGTGCAGAAGTAGGTCTGGTTACGCGACGACACGTACGCGGCGATGGTTTCGCGCTCCCCCGGCGTCAGCGGGGACGACCCACGCAACAGGGTCTGCGCGAATTCGCTGAGCGCCGTTCCGGTTTCGGGCTTGAAAGCGAACAGGCCGCGGATGCCGGGCAGATCGCCGGGAATGTCGATGAACGGTGCACGGTCCTTCGGATCGGACATTGGCCGCGTCTCCCTTCGAGCGGTCTCGAGACGTTGCGAGGGTAGCGCTACCGGCCGGTAACGGCGGGCGAAAAGACCGAAATCGGACCGGCGACCGCTCTCACCTGCGGTGGCCGCGACCGAACCGAGACGGGTTTGTCCGTTTCTGTTGTGACCTGTCACACTCCGCACTGCTACGGTGTCAAGTCACACGCCGTACCGGTTCGCTAGGTCGAGGACCGACGCGAGGGTTTTGTGGAGGTTGTTCGACATGAATTTGGCCCACACGCTGGAGGCCGTGAAGGCGCTGGGTGTGCTGCGCAGCCGGGGTGTCACCGATCCCCGGAAGCCGCTGGAGACACTGCGGACGATGAAGGAGTCGCGCATCCTCGGCCCGCAGGCCACGCTGATCCGGCACTCCGCGCGCGTGGCGCCGGACGCTCCGGGCATCGTGGACGAGGCGGGCGCCCTGACCTACCGCGAACTGGACGACCGGTCGACGGCCGTCGCGCGCGGCCTGCAAGCGGCGGGCATCTCCGAAGGCCAGGTGATCGGCGTGCTCGCGCGCGACCACCGCGGGCTCATCATCGCCATGGCCGCCGCGGGCAAGCTCGGCGTGCGAGTCGCGTTGATGAACACCGGATTCGCGAAGCCGCAGTTCGCCGAGGTGTGCGCCCGCGAGAAGGTCAAGGCGGTGCTGCACGACAGCGAGTTCCTCGGCCTGCTCGACGCGTTGCCCGCCGACTTGCCGCGCTACATCACCTGGGTCGACGAGGGCGCCACACTCCCCGAGGGTGCGCAGACGCTCGACGACCTGGTGGCCGCCAACTCCGCCGAGCCGCTGCCCGCGCCGAGCAAGCCCGGTGGCTTCATCATCCTGACCAGCGGCACCACCGGCCTGCCGAAGGGCGCTCCGCGCACCAAGGTCACTCCGCTGTCGACGGCGCAGATGGTCGACCGCATCCCGTTCCCGCAGCGCGGCACTCAGGTGATCGTCTCGCCGATCTTCCACAGCACCGGACTGGCCACCTGGCTGGTCGGCGCGGCGCTGGCCAACAAGGTCGTGGTGCGCCGCCGGTTCGACGCCGAGGCCACGCTCGCCCTGGTCGCCGAGCACAAGGCCGACATGCTGGTGGCGGTGCCGACGATGCTGCACCGGATGGTCGAACTCGATCCGGCGATCCGGGCGAAATACGACACGTCCTCGCTGAAGTCGATCGTGCTGGCCGGTTCGGCGCTGTCGCCGGAACTGACGATCAAGGCCACCGAGGCGTTCGGTCCGGTGCTCTACAACCTCTACGGCTCCACCGAGTGCGCCGTGGCGACGGTGGCCAACCCGGAGGATCTCGCCCTCGCGCCCGGCACCGTCGGTCGCGCGCCGATCACCTGCGAGGTTCGGCTCTACGACGACAACGACCAGCGCGTCACCGCCACCAACACCACCGGCCGCATCTTCATCCGCAGCGGCGCTCCGTTCGAGGGCTACACCGACGGCAGGCACAAGCAGATCATCGACGGCTACATGTCCAGCGGCGACGTCGGCCACTTCGACGAGAACGGCCTGCTCATGGTGGACGGCCGCGACGACGACATGATCGTGTCCGGCGGCGAGAACGTCTTCCCGCAGGAGGTGGAGAACCTGCTGCTGGAACGGCCCGACATCTTCGACGTGGCCGTGGTCGGCGTGGACGACGTGGAGTTCGGCAAGCGCCTGCGCGCCTTCGTAGTTCCCGAGCCGGGCTCCTCGCCCGACGGCGAGGAGATCAAGGCGTACGTGAAGAACAACCTGGCGCGCTACAAGGTGCCGCGCGAGGTGGTCTTCCTCGATGACCTGCCGCGGAACGCCACCGGCAAACTGCTGCGCCGCGTGCTGGTCGAGTACGAGGTCAAGGCCTGATGAACAGCGGGCCGGGCCACCGCGCCCGGCCCGTTACCAGCGGGTAGCGTCCGCTGAGATACATGACACAACCGGTTACACAAGCTTGCTAGTGTTAGCACCAGCACTGGGTATCGAAATTGCGGTCCGCACCACCCGGAGGATCACCGGGTGATACCGCCGGAAGGTTGTCGTCGATGTCTCTTTCCCTCCCCGCGTTGGGCGGCGCCGCCCGCAAGGCTGGCGATCTTGCCCTTGGCGTGAACGTGATGGTCAAGCGGCGGCTGTTCAATCCGCTGCGCCCCGACCATGCCGCTCGGTCGGCGTTCAATATCTTGAAGTTCGGCCCGTTCGCGGGTGTCGTCATGCATGCCGCGCAGACGAGGCCGCACGCCGTCGCGATCGTCGACGAGCGCGGGGAGCTGACTTTCGGCGGTCTCAACGAACAGTCCAACGCCTTGGCCCGCGGCTTGCAGAGCAAAGGCATCAATCCCGGTGACGTGGTGGCGATCCTGGCGCGCGACCACCGCGGCATGGTGCTGAGCCTGCTGGCCACCGGCAAGCTCGGCGTGCGCGGCGTGCTGATGAACACCGGGTTCGCCAAGCCGCAGTTCGCCGACGTCGCCGAGCGCGAGAACGTCAAGGCGGTGCTGCACGACAGCGAGTTCATCGACCTGATGAGCGCCATCCCCGCCGCGATCCCGCGCATCCTCACCTGGGTGGACGAGAAGGACAACGCCGATCCGGCGATCCCGACCGTCGATTCGCTGATCAGCGGGCAGTCCGGCGCATCGCTGCCCGCCCCGGCCAAGCCCGGCGGCATCGTCATCCTGACCAGCGGCACCACCGGCACCCCGAAAGGGGCCCCGCGCGACCGGGTCAGCCCGTTCGCCTCGGCTCAGTTCGTCGACCGGGTGCCGCTGCCCGCCAACGGCACCATGATCATGGCGGCGCCGATCTTCCACGGCACCGGCTTGTCCCAGTTCACCCTCGGTCTCGCGCTGGGCAACCGGGTGGTCTTCCAGCAGCGCCGCTTCAATCCCGAGCAGACCTTGGCGAACATCGAGAAGTACCGGGCGGATTCGCTGGTCGTGGTGCCCACCATGCTGCAACGCATCCTGGACCTGGATGCGGACGTGCTGGCGAAGTACGACGTCAGCAGCATCAAGGTGATCTTCGCGGCGGGCTCGGCCATCGCGCCGGACGTGGTGACCCGCACGCTGGACCACTTCGGCGACAGCCTCTACAACCTCTACGGCTCCACCGAGTGCGCCGTCATGACCGTCGCGACGCCCGAGGACCTGCGCAAGGCGCCGACCACCGCAGGCAAGGCTCCGGTCGGCATCCGGATCGTGCTGCTCGACGAGAAGCGCAAGCCGATCACCGAGCCGAACGTGACCGGAACCATCTTCGTGGACAACGGCTTCGCCTTCACCGGCTACACCGACGGTCGCGGCAAGGAGATGGTCGACGGCATGATGTCCAGCGGCGATGTCGGGCACTTCGACGCCGACGGCCTGCTCTACATCGACGGCCGCGACGACGACATGATCGTCTCCGGCGGCGAGAACGTCTTCCCGCTCGAGGTGGAGAACCTCATCGCCGGTCGCGACGACATCTTCGAAGCCGCGGTCGTCGGCGTCGAGGACCGCGAGTTCGGCAAGCGGCTGCGCGCGTTCGTCGTTCCCGGTCCCGATTGCAAGCGCGATCCGCAGGAGATCAAGGACTACGTCAAGGCGAATCTCGCCCGCTACAAGGTGCCGCGCGAGGTGGTCTTCCTCGACGAGTTGCCCCGCAACGCGACCGGCAAGCTGCTACGCAAGCCGCTCATCGAGATGGAGGTCGACGCGGGCTGAGCGGAGCGCGTCCACGGTCTTCCTGGCGGTGCGCCTGCCGCCCGCCATGGAGGCCTGAGTATTTTCGGGGCCTGCTGATGCGGTCGGACGCGTGCAACCGGTCCGCTATCATCAGCGGGTGAGTTACGAGTTCGACCGGTCTGCCGCGGGACGTCGCGGCGCCGTCGCGCGGGTGCGCGGTGGCTCGGCCGGTGCGATCTCGGGGGCCATTTCCGTCGCGGCGCACGGCTGGGCTTCCGGCGGCATGCTGCCGGACACCACCGCGCTGGCCCTGCTCGCCGCCGCGTCCGCCGTGATCGGCGCGCTGGTCGCGGGCCTGGCCCCGCTGCGCGAGACGTCGTCCGGGCTGGTCGCGGCGCTGGTCGCCGGGCAGTTGCTCGGGCACTTCACCATGGGGATCAGCTCGGGACACCTGCATCACGGTGATGCCCAGCTGACCCCAGCCATGCTGGCCGCGCACGTGTGCGCGGCATTCGCGGCGGCCATCGTGATCCGGGGGGCGGAGGCCGCCTACCGGATCGGCACCGCGGTGCTGCGCCAGGTGCTGCCGGTGCGGCACACCCCGCCCGTCGTCGCGGACCGCGCTCCTTTGCGGACGGCCCATCGTGACCGGGTCGTCCTGCGTGTTTTCGCCACCGAGGCGCTGCGCACACGCGCTCCGCCGCTCGCGGTCGTTCTCTGAATTCTTTCCACACCCGGTGCACGCGTGGCGTGAGTATCGCTCATCGTCACGGTCTTTCCTCGTGCAGCGCAGCGTCGCCGCGCACTCTCGTGCCCACTCCTGAGCGTGCCGACGCGACGCCGTTCACCGAATCGCACACCTTCCTTCCGTGCGGTGCCGAGATCGCGCTTCCGTCGAATGGACGCGTCCGCAGGTGATTCCGCGACGGCTGTCCGCGCAGGACGGTCGCCGCGGCGGTCGCGTGCCCACGGCCGTCAGAAAAGGTTGCGTCCCACCCGGGTTCCGCCGTCAGAAACGAAATGATCGTGAGTACAACAGAAACTATTTCCGACGCCGACTTATCGGAGCCGTCGGATTCCTCCGGCCCACGCCGGGCCACCGCACGTAACAGTTTGTACGCGCTGGCCATGCGGCTGCACTTCTACGCGGGAGTGTTCGTCGGGCCGTTCATCCTCATCGCCGCCGTCACCGGCGCGCTCTACGCGATATCGCCGACGCTCGAGTCGATCGCGTCGCGCGACCTGCTGACGGTCACCGCGACCGGAACGCCGAAGCCGCTGTCGGAGCAGGTCGGCGCGGCCGTCGCCACGCGGCCGGATCTCCAGCTCGTCGCCGTCGCCCCGGCGGGGGGCGCCGAAGACACCACCCGGGTGCTGTTCAGCGACCCGTCGCTGGGGGAATCCGAGCGGCGGGCGGTGTTCGTGAACCCGTACACCGCGCAGCCGGTGGGCGATTCCGTCGTATACGGCAGCTCGGGTGCGCTGCCGATGCGCACCTGGATCGATCGGTTGCACCGGGACCTGCACCTCGGCGAACCCGGCCGGCTCTACAGCGAGCTCGCCGCGTCCTGGCTGTGGATCGTCGCGCTGGCCGGGCTGGTCATCTGGGTGCGCCGGGTGCGCAGCCGGCGGGCCCGCAACGGCTGGGGCTGGCTGTTCGCGGCCGATCGGTCGCAGCGCGCGCGAGGCCGCACCCTGAACTGGCACGGTGCGGTCGGAATGTGGGTGCTTCCCCTGGCGCTGCTGCTGTCGGCGACCGGCATGACCTGGTCGACCTACGCGGGTGCGAACGTCACCGAACTGCGTGAGCAGCTCAGCTGGACCACACCCGCGGTCAGCACCGCGCTGCCCGGAACCGCTGCCTCGAGCCATGATTCGGGTTCCGATCACCACGGCGGCGGGCACGCCGACCACGCGCCCGCCGCCCCGGCCGAGCGGATCGCCCAGCTGGATCGGGTCTACGCGACCGCCCGCGCCGAAGGCATCACGCAGTCGGCCGAGATCGCCGTACCGGCCGCGCCGGGCAAGGCGTTCGCGGTGAAGGAACGCCGGATGCCCGGCACCTACACCGTCGACTCCGTGGCCGTCGACGGCGCGACCGGCGCGGTCACCGACCGTCTGCCGTACGCCGACTGGCCGCTGATGGCCAAGCTCACCAACTGGGGCATCCAGTTCCACATGGGGCTGATGTTCGGGTTGCTCAATCAGTTGTTGCTGCTCGCGGCGATGATCGGCCTGATCACCGTGATCGTGCGCGGCTACCTGATGTGGTGGCGCAGGCGGCCGACCCGCGATACGGGGCGGTTCGTGCTGGGCCGCGCCCCGCGACGCGGCGCGTTGCGCAAGACCTCGCTCTGGCTGGTCGTGCCGCTGGTGACCGCCGTGCTGGTGGTCGGCTGGTTCGTCCCGCTGGTCGGGTTGAGCCTGCTCGCCTTCCTCGCGATCGACGTACTGCTCGGCCTCGCCGGACGGATGCGCGCCGCCGCTTAACCACACATTCGCGGGCGAAGGCCCGTCACCCCAACGACCTACCGAAACGTCACGGGTATGGCCGTCGCTTCGCCATGCCTTCGAAACCGAGGATTTCCCATGCAGATCACGAAACTAGCCCTGGCCGCCGCGTTCACCACCGCTGCCGTGAGCATCGCCGCGGGCACGAGTTCCGCCGCCCCCGAGGTCGCTGCGGTGGACAGCGCGTCCGTCGAGGCCACATCCACGGAGGCCGCCGAGGCCGTCGGTTTCACCGCCCACGCCACCGAGACCGCCAGCATCATCAGCATCGATTCCGGCTCGCTTGTGGTCGAGGACCAGGTGCTGAAGGTGAAGGCCGCCGACGGCACCGTCGTCGCGGGCACGCCGTTGACCTTCCTGGTCGACGAGTTCGAATTCCCCATCGCTGCGGAGATTTCCGACCGCACCGCGACGCTGACCCCCCAGTTCGACCTGGCACACGCGGTCTACAAGCCGGTCGCCCTGCCGTTCGAGGACAAGGCGCCGTGGAAGACGGAGTACGACCGTGAGCAGGCGGCCTGGTCCCGGATGACCAGCACCATCTCCATGGGCGCCACCATCGGAACCCTGGTCGGCGGCATCGGCGGCGCGGCGGTGGGCTGCGTGCTCGGCGGCATCGCCGGAGCGACCGTCGCCGCCGCCACCATCGTCGGCATGTTCGGCCCGTTCATTCCGGCCGCCGCCGTCGGCTGCCTCGGCGGCATCGTCGCCGTCGGCGCCCTCGGCACGGTCGCGGGCCAGATCCTGGTGACGGCCCCCGTCGCCATCGGCGCGGCGATCATGTACTTCTCCACGATCAACGCACCCATGCCGGCTCCGCTGAAGTAATCTCCGGCCCGGCATCGAGAGCGTGTCACTCGGTGCCGGGCCCCGCTTCATCCGTTATCCGAAGACCGATTTCGGCGAGCAGGTCGCGGACGTGCCGTTCGATCTCGGTGCGGATCGCGCGGACGGTGGCGCGGTCTTGTCCGGCGGGATCGTCGAGCTTCCAATCGAGATAGCGTTTTCCGGGGTAGTAGGGGCATGCGTCGCCGCAGCCCATGGTGATGACGACGTCGGAGGCTTCGACAGCTTCGGGCGTCAGGATCTTCGGCTTCCGGTCGGTGAGGTCTATGCCGATCTCGTTCATGACTTCGGCGACGACAGGGTTGATCTCGTCGGCGGGGGCCGAGCCTGCGGAGCGGACCTCGACTTCGCCCTGAGCGAGGTGGGCGAGCAGGGCGGCGGCCATTTGGGAGCGTCCGGCGTTGTGGACGCAGACGAACAGCACGCTCGGTATGGCTGGCATCGCGGCCTTTCAGTGAGTGTCGATGGTGTCGCGGGGGATGACGGCCTTGTCGGCGGCGGCGGCGGTGGCCGGGTAGAGGATGGCGACGAGGGCCATGCCGATGAGTGCGCCGAGGAGTTGGGCGGCGAGGTAGCCGGGCACTGAGGCGGGGGCGATTCCGGCGAAGGTGTCGGAGAAGACGCGGCCGATGGTGACGGCGGGGTTGGCGAACGAGGTGGAACTGGTGAACCAGTACGCCGCTCCGATGTAGGCGCCGACCGCTGCCGCCGACAGGGCCGCTCGCCCGCTGCGGGCCAGGCCGAAGACGACGGCGATCAGTCCGGCCGTGGCGACGACTTCCGCGATCACATGGCCGGTGGTAACGCGATGGTGGGTGGAGATCTGCAGCGCGGATCGATCGAACATGATGTTGGCGAGGATCGCTCCGAAGACGGCTCCGGTCGTTTGGGCGGCGATGTAGCCAGGGAGGTCTCGGCCGGAAAGGCCGGTGCCTTGGCGTCGCCCGAGTAGCCAGTCCACCACGGAGACAACGGGATTGAAGTGTGCGCCCGACACCGGCCCGAAGACCAGGATCAGCACCGCGAGTCCGAGAACGGTGGCGGTGGAGTTCTCCAGCAGCTGCACGCCGATGTCATCGGGCGACAGTTGCCGGGCAGCGATGCCGGAGCCGACGACGACGGCGACGAGCAGGGCGGTGCCGAGGAATTCGGCCAGTAGCCGCCGGGCCAGGTCGGTCATCGCGCCGCTTCCGAGACGGTGATGTCGAGCAGGCGGGACAACTGCCGCAGCGCGGCGGGTTCGATGCGGTAGTACACCCACGACCCGCGACGCTCGCTGCTGAGCAGTCCGGCTTCGCGCAACACTTTCAAGTGATGGGAAATGGTCGGCTGGCTGACGTCGAAGCCTTCCGACAGGTCGCAGACGCACGCCTCCCGCCCGGCATGGCCGGCGACCACCGACAGCAGCCGCAAACGGACCGGGTCCGACAGCGCTTTGAAGACGCAGGCCAGCTCGATGGCGGCGTCGGCGGTCAGCGGTTGGCGGATCATCGGCGTGACCTCACACGATGGTGCGGTCACGCCGACGAGCGGTAACTCCTGTTTCGACACAGGTCGATATTGATATATATCGAATCCAGAGGCAAGCGAACACCTGGTGAACGCCGCCCGGGGTCAGCGGCAGCAGGTGGCGCCTGAGTCGATTGCCTCCTTCTTCGCGGCCGAGCCGCAGCACGCACCTTCGGCGGCGGCTTCCTCGGCCGTGCCGCAGCAGGCCTGAACCGCCTCGGCGTCGGAAGGTGTGGCCGCACCGGTGAGTTCGGGTGCCGTACCGAAGGTTTCGCTGTCGGCTAGCACGGTGTAGACCTCCCAGCGTTCGGTGTCCGGCGCGGTGACCCAGACTTTGTCCTGCGTGGCGAAGCAACAGGTGGTGGCGATCTGCTCCTCGGTGAACAACCCGGCTTCCGACAGGCGGGCGATCTCGGCGTGCACCCGGTCGGAGGTTTCGACTTCGACGCCGAGGTGGTTGACGCTGCCGCCGTGGCCGGGGTTCTCGATCAGCACGAGTTTCAGGGGTGGTTCGGTGACGGCGAAGTTGGCGTAGCCGGGCTTGCGCTTGGCGGGTTCGGTGCCGAACAGGGTCGAGTAGAACCGCACGGCTTGGTCGATGTCGTCGACGTTGAGGGCGAGTTGGATGCGGGACATGACTACCTCCACTTGTGTGACATATATCGAAGAACCGGTTCGATGCCGAGTCTGCCACCTTTTCGACATATGTCAACAAAGTCGGTAGAGTCGATCGCATGCCCAAGACGCTGCCCGTGATCGACATGTCCGTCCCGGTCTGCTGCGCGCCGGTCGCGGCCGGGCCGATCGACGACGCCGCCGCGCTGGAGGTGGCGTTGCGGCTCAAAGCGATCGCCGACCCGGCGCGGGTGAAGCTGCTGTCACTGCTGTTGACCAGCACTTCCGACGAGGAGAACGGCGGCGATCTCGCCGCGGCGGTCGGATTGTCGGAGTCGACGGTCAGCCATCACCTCGGCCAGCTCCGTAAAGCCGGGCTGGTGGAATCCGAACGGCGCGGCATGAACACCTTCCACCGCGCCCGCCGGGACGCCTTAGCGGCACTGTGCTTCGTCCTCGACCCCAACTGCTGCCGCTGACCCTGTTCCGAACAACAAGATCAACGGCACATGGTGGAGCGGGTTACTCGCGAAATGCCGCACGCATGCGCCGTTGATCTTGAACCTACTTGGGAAGCGCGGTGACGCATTCGTACATGTGGCCGTCGAAGGAGCCGAGCGGGGCCACGCTCCAGAGCATTCCGGTTTCTTCCATGCTGGGGGTGTAGATTTCGCTGCCCGCGCTGTTGAAGTAGCCGAAGGACGTTCCGGGGAACTTCTTGCCGGAGGAATTCAGGTATTCCGTCATCGAGTCGACGAAGGCGGAGAAGCGCGCGGAGTCGCTGGATTCCTCTTCCGCTACCGCGGCGGCGTTCTGCGACCAGTCGTCGTATTGCTCCATCAGCGAACCGGAGGGCGCGGGTGTGCCGGACGGGAAGGCGATGGCCTCGTAGATTCGGGAGCGGTCGCGGAACCCCGACAACGTCCAATAGATCGACGACGCGTCGCCACGATCGACGCCCGCGTTGTCCGACATGTGGCACACGCCGTACGCATGGACGTCCAGTTTCAAGCCGAGGCGGCTCAGCCAGCCGGGGAGCACGTCTTCGAATTGGCTGAGACACGCCTCGTCGTCGCTGCCGTCCTCTTCCGCCTCGGTGGCAGCCATCAGGCAGGCGAGCTGGTACGCGCCGTAGGCGTCGTCCCGGCCGCCGTTGGAGCCCTGAATGCGCTTCTTCAGTGCCTCGGGATCGCGCCTCTCACTGCGGGTGGGCATGTCGAAGATCTCGACCTTCTTCATTGGAACCCTCCTTCACTCGATCATCCGGCATCTGTTCGTCCTCAACCCTGACCACACGCGGGCCTGCCGTCCTCGCACATTCCGGGTGGTTCTCACGCTCGGGATGTGCGGCGCGTCGGTTCCGGAGACGCTCGGGGCGGGCTGGCTGGGCCGGTGGCGGGAACGGCGGAGCATGGCGACTCGCTGGCGGTCGAGGACCAAATGCCGGAGGTGGAGGCCGCGGTCGCCGAGACCGCCACGCTTCCCGCGCCAGGCGGTAATACCGCTGAAACGATCGCGCGAGCCCTCGATTGTGTTGTGCCAGAAGGATTGTCTGAACCAGGGGGCATCTCGTTGAAGTCGAAGTCCGTACTCGCTGGGACAGTCGTCCTGTGCGTGCTGGCTGCCTGCGGTAACGACAGTCCGATTCGAGCCCCGAGGATCAGAGCAACCCAGGAACCTCCGACACAAAGCTGGCAGTGCCCGGGCTGTAAGACGCGAACAAGGGCTGGCGGATAGAAGTGCGCGAGGAACCGGCCATCTTGCCCCACTCGAAGGCCGTCGCGGTCTGGCGCGGCGAGCGGCTGGACGAAGGCGCTTTCGCCGTGCTGGACGCGACCACCGGGAAGGCTCGCTGGAGCCGACAGCGGTACGCGCGCTGGACGCATTGGCCGCCGACGTCCTCGTCTGAATTGATTCGGGAAGAAAACATGGGCCTGATCGGGCCGGAGACCTGGTCCGACGGCGCTGGGCGGCACGTGTGACGAGGATTCCGCTCTGTTTGCCCCCCAACGACCCGGGTAAGCGACCAATGTCCCGAGTCGCCCCACAAGGGAGCGCTTGTCAACCGAGAGACGCCGACCCGCGAAAGACGCGGATGGGCGAGGAAAGGGGTAGCAAGTGAGCACAATGGCCGCCACGGTGGACGTCGAGGTTCCGGTTCGCACCGCCTACAACCAGTGGACGCAGTTCGAGTCGTTTCCGCAGTTCATGGAGGGTGTCGAAGCGGTACAGCAGATCGATGACCGGCATATGCACTGGCGTGTCCATGTCGGCCCGTCGACGCGGGAGTTCGACGCGACCATCACCGAGCAGCATCCCGACGAACGCATCGCCTGGAAGTCCGACAGCGGACCCAAGCACGCGGGCGTCGTCACGTTCCATCGGCTCGACGACACCCACACCAGGGTGACCACACAGATGGACGTCGACCCCGAAGGGTTCGTGGAGAACGTCGCCGACAAGCTCGGTGTGCTGAAGCACCGGGTGAACAGTGACCTGGAGCGCTTCAAGCACTTCATCGAGCATCAGGGCAGCGAGACCGGTGCGTGGCGCGGCGACATCCCGCGTCCGGACGCCGGCGGCACCGCGACCGAACGCGGCACGGCTCCCCGGCCCGGCGTCGGCGGAACCGGCATGCCGGGCGCAGGCGGAACCGGGACCCCGGGAACGGGCGGAACCGGCAGCCCGGGTGTCGGTGGGACCGGCACACCCGGCACGTGGCCCGGCGGAACCGGTAGCCCGGGCGTCTGACCAGTGCGATGACGACGCCCCCTGGGTCTCCCAGGGGGCGTCGTTCGCGTCAGGCGGAGTCGCGCTCCTCATCGGTGTCCGCCGGACGCGCTTCCGGTGGCACCTGGACCGGGCGCAGCAGCGCCCAGGCCACGAAGGCCACCGCCACCACGCCCATGCCGAGCCCGGCCCACAGGTTCACGTTCACCCCGCCGGTCTTGGCCTGCTCGGCGGCGGTGTCGTGCACCAGGCCGGTGACCACGAGAACGATCGCGTAGCAGCCGAGCAACCCGCCGACGATGGTACGGATATCGAAAAACATTGCGGCGATTCCTTATCCGACGAAGATGTTGAGCGCGATCACGAGCACGAGCGCGATGCCTGCCAGCAGGACCGGGCGCTGGTACCAGGGCAGCGTGTCGGCCTCCGGGTCGGTGCGCACTTCCTTCGGTGTCTCCGAGTAAACCAGCCCGATCAGTTCCGCCGCCGGTTTCGGCTGGGTCACCTGGGTGACCAGAACACTGACGAGGATGTCGACCACGAACGCGACACCGGCGGCGACGAAACTCGCCCCTTGGCCGGACAGCTCGAAGACCTTCGTCTCGTGCAGGATGAAAACGACTATGGCGGAGGCTGTTCCGCAGACCAGACCGGTCCAGCCCGCGGTCGGCGTCATCCGTTTCCAGAACATGCCGAGGATGAACGTGGCGAACAGCGGCGCGTTGAAGAAGCTGAACAAGGTTTGCAGGTAGTCCATCATGTTGCTGAACCCGGAGGCGATGAACGCGGTGAAGATCGCCGCCACGGTCGCGCCGATCGTGGCCAGCCTGCCCACGCCGAGGTAGTAGCCGTCCGCGCGGTCGCGCCGCACGTACTGCTGCCACAGGTCGTAGCTGAACACCGTGTTGAACGCGGAGACGTTGGCCGCCATGCCCGCCATGAACGCCGCGAGCAGGCCTGCCAGCCCCACACCCAGCAGGCCGTTGGGCAGCACGTCCTTCATCAGGTAAAGCAGCGCCTGGTTGTAGGTGGTGTCGCTCTCGAAGTCCGGATTCGCCGTCACCGCCGCCTTGTACTCCGCCATCTGCGGCACCAGCACCGCGCTGATCATGCCGGGGATCACCACGATCAGCGGGATGAACATCTTCGGATACGCGCCGATGATCGGCGTGCGCCGCGCCGCGGAGATGGAGTGCGTCGCCATCGCGCGCTGTACCTCGACGAAGTTCGTGGTCCAGTACCCGAACGACAGCACGAATCCGAGGCCGAACACGATGCCGAGGATCGACAGGAAATCGTTGGAGAATCCGCTGAGCGCGTTACCGGGCCACGATTCCAGCTGCGCCGCGCCGCCCGGCGAGGCGGTCACTTTGTCGCGCAGCCCGTCCCATCCCCCGACCCGGTGCAACCCGACCAGGGTGAGCGGCAGCAACGCGGCGACGATGACGAAGAACTGGAGCACTTCGTTGTAGATCGCCGCGGACAGACCGCCGAGGGTGATGTAGGACAGCACGATCACCGCGGCCACGATCACCGAGACCCACAGCGGCCAGCCCAGCAGC
The DNA here is from genome assembly GCF_040610355.1 of Nocardia sp. NPDC004168. Lineage (NCBI taxonomy): Bacteria > Bacillati > Actinomycetota > Actinomycetes > Mycobacteriales > Nocardiaceae > Nocardia > Nocardia sp. NPDC004168. The sequence goes on from NZ_JBEXME010000014.1 coordinate 151,677, forward strand.
ACGTTCACGATCGAGCCGAGCAGGTACAGGTTGACCCCGGCGATGAGGATCTGCGCGACGGCGAAACTCAGCGCGTTCACCAGATGGGCTCCGGTGCCGAAGCGGCGGCGCATGAATTCCGGCACGCTGCGGACCTTGGAGCCGTAGTAGAACGGCATCATCACCACGCCGAGGAACAGCATGGCGGGCACCGCCCCGATCCAGAAGTAGTGGAAGGTCGGGAAGCCGTACTCCGCGCCGTTGGCGGACATGCCCATGATCTCCACCGCGCCGAGGTTGGCGGAGATGAACGCAAGGCCGGTCACCCAGGCCGGTAGCGAGCGCCCGGACAAGAAGAAGTCGATGCTGGATGACACCCGTTGCCTGGCCAGAAGGCCGATGCCGAGCACGAACACGAAATACAGGGCGACCAGCGCGTAGTCGACGGGCTGCGCGTCCAGGCGGAGGGTCTCGGCGGCTTCGAGGTGCGGTGGCGAAGCGGCCGAGTGCAGGCCGGGCACGGCGGCGAGAACGGACGAATCGACGAGCGGCACAGCGTTCCTCCTGGCGGTGAAACCGGGGCGGCGAGCGAGGTCGTTCGTCGTGCGAGAGCCGCGTCGTGCTGGTCCTGCCCGGCGCGCGCGACCTCCTCGTCGCCCGCCGAATGGTGTCGGCAGACACCACTGTGCGCGATCATGCCCAACGGCGTGGCACATTCGCGCACAAATCCGGTCGGTCGCTCAGTCGACCCGGTGGGCTCCAGGGGCGGGGACCACCACGAAAGTGCGCGGATCGGGGAGATCCGCGTCGGCGAAACGCTGCCGCACCGACTCCGCCACCGCCGCGGTGCGGTCCCGGTCGACGAGCGCGATGACGCTGCCGCCGAATCCGCCGCCGACCATCCGCGCGCCGTGCGACCCGGCCGCCAGCGCGGCGTCGACCGCCGCGTCGAGGGCCGGAGTGGACACCTCGAAGTCGTCCCGCAGCGAGACGTGTCCGGCGGTGAGCACCGGGCCGATTCCACGCGGGTCGAGCCCTTCCCGCAATTTTTCGGCAACTGCGACCACTCTGGCGTTCTCCGTCACCACATGCCGGGCGCGCCGACGCAGCACGTCGTCGGCGATCCGGGTGGTGTCCGTCGCCGACGCCACGTCGCGCAAGGTCTCGACGCCGAGTGCCTCGGCCGCCGCAGCGCATTCCGCGCGGCGCTCGGCGTAGCGGCCGTCGGCCAGTTCGTGCGGCTGGCCGGTGTCGACGACAAGGAGTTCCAGCTCGAAAGCGCCGAGATCGAAAGGGATCTGCTCGACGCCGCGCGGCGCGGCGGTGTCGGCGGTGAATGCCCGCACGTCCAGCAGCAGCGCGTGCCCGGCGGTGCACAACATCGCGGCCGATTGGTCGAGCAAGCCGGTCGGCGCGCCGACGTAGTCGTTCTCGGCGGCGCGGGCCATGTCGATCAGCGTGCGATCGGTCAGGCCCGGCGCGAACAGATCACGCAGCGCGATGGCCACCGCGCAGGACAGCGCCGCCGAGGACGACAGGCCCGCGCCGATCGGCACCGCGCCGTCGAGGTCGAGATCCACGCCGGGGATCCGGTGTCCGCGCCGGGTGAACTCGGCGACCACGCCGAGCGGATAGCGCGACCAACCAGGCACCCGCGCCCGCGCGCCTTCGAGGTCGGACACCGCGACGAGCACCGGCTCGCCGGGCCGCTGCCGCGAGCCGACCCGCACCAGCCCGTCCGTGTGCGGCGCCGCCGTACACCGCGCCACCAGCGGCAACGCGATCGGCAGGACGTAGCCGTCGTTGTAGTCGGTGTGCTCACCGATGATGTTGACCCGCCCCGGCGCCACCCATGTCCGCACACTCGCTCCTCGCTGTCCCGGTCGGTGCCAGGGTACGAGACACGCCGCCCGGACATCGTTTTCGGCCCGGTCGGCTGCGGGATCGGCGTTCGTGCCGCAGAGTCGAATTCGACGCAAGTCCGGCCTGCGAAATCTGGCGGCCGCGGCGGATCGGGAGGGCACCATGATTCACGACGCCTCACGCGGCGACCTACGCGCGCGGCCTCGCCCGGATCGGCTGCGGCCGCCGCTGGAGCGGACGTTCCCGGCGCCGCTGACGATCGAGATCGGCGCGGCGACCGGCGCGGGACCGACCGCCATGTCGGCGTTCGACGCGGCGCTGCGCGATCTCGGCGTGGGTGAGGCGAACCTGATCCGGTTGTCGTCGGTCATCCCGCCGCGCGCCACCGTCGAACGGATCGGCCGGGTACGCAAGCCGATACCGTGGGGTGACCGGCTGTACTGCGTCTACGCGGTGCGGCACGCCTGCGAACGCGGCGCGACCGCCGCGGCGGGCATCGGCTGGGCGCTGCGCGACGACGGCTCCGGCGCGGGGTTGTTCGTCGAGCACGAGGCCGACACCAGCGACGAAGTCGACGCCCTGATCCGCGCCAGCCTGGCGGACATGACCCGCCACCGCGGCGACGGCTTCGGCCCCGTCCAGTTGTGCACCGTGGACGCCACCTCCGACGGTGACCCGGCGTGCGCGCTGGTCCTCGCCGCGTATCACACCATTCCGTGGGGCCCGCGATGAGCGAGATCACCGTGACCGTCGAGGCGGCGATTCCGGAGGAACGGATCGCGATGTTCCATCGCCTGTACGAGGAGGCGTTCGGCCCGTTGCGCGCGAAGGCCATCGCACGGCAGGTGCTGCACCCGGAGGAGTTCCGGGAGGAGATGGTGGATCCCCGCGTGCAGAAGTACGTGGCGCACGCCGACGGCGAGCCGATCGGCGTCACCACGCTGACCAGGCATCTGGAGACCGTGCCGTGGATCAGCCCAGACTATTTCGCGGCCCGCTATCCCGAACACGCGGCGCGCGACGCGATCTACTACGCGGGTTTCACCCTTGTTGCGCCAAGTGCCCGCCAAGGGGCGGCGTTCCATGCCATGATCAAATCAGTTGTCCAGATATTGGTTGCCGAGCGCGCTGCGGTCGGTTGGGACATCTGCTCGTACAACAACACTCGGTTCTCGTTCGCCGACAGCATCAGGGCGGTGCTCGACGAACAGGCGAACGTCGAAGTCGCGGTGGAGGATTCACAGATCTATTACGCGGCCCGGTTCACCGGGGATGGAGCGACCAAGGGGGGCTGATGACACCAAGTGAACAGCCACAGACCAGCCGTCCGCGCGGCATCGGATCGGGCTGGTACCCGGTACTTCTGGGGGGAAGCGCGGCCGCGATCGCGGTCCATCTGGCGGTGGACTCGCACGTGGCGGCGTTCGTGACGATGACGATCATCGTCGGCGCGACCCTCGCCATGATCGCGGTCGGCGTGCGCACGCACCGGCCCGCGCACCCGTTGCCGTGGTATCTGCTGTCCGGCTCGGCGGTGCTGTTCGCCACCGGCACCACGCTGCGCGACATCGGCGACCACGCGGTCCATCCGCTCGACGACGCGTTCACTCTGCTGGGTTATCTCGGCGTCGGGCTCGCGGCGCTGATCTGGTTGTGGCCGCGCCAAGTACACGGCGACTACGACCTGCTCCTGGACTCGGCCCTGATCGGGCTCGGCGCGCTGCTCGCCTCCTGGACCTTCCTCATCTCCCCGATCCTGCAATCCACCGCGACCGGGCTGGACGCGCTGTTGGCGGCGACCTACCCGGTACTCGACGCGCTGCTGCTGACCTTGGTGGCGCACTCCATGGCGACCTCAACGCGCGCGGAGACCTCGCTGTGGTTGCTGCACGCCGGACTCGTCGCGGTGCTGCTCGGCGACTTGGGCTACAGCCTGGAGACCGCGGGCGCGACCGTGTTCGGGCGTGAAGTGCTGCTGGCTCCCCTGCTCGCCGCCTACGCCACCGTGGGCGCCGCGGCGCTGCACCCGACCATGACCGCGCTCGGCACGCCACGGCGCATCCACCCACACCACTCCAGGCAGCGCGCCAGCCTCATCGCGATCGCGCTGATCGTGGCCTCACTGGTGCCGGTGGTCGGGTCGAGCCTGCGCCCGCTCGATCGCGTGGTGGTGTCGTCGCTGTTCGGGTTACTGCTGATCGGCATGCTGGTGCGCAGCGAGCGCGCCATCGTGCGCAGCGCCCGCAGCGAGCGGCGCGCGCAGTACCAGGCCGACCACGACGTACTCACCGGATTGCTGAATCGAGCCGCACTGCTGCGCGCGCTGCGGCAGCGCGGCGAACAGTGGGCCGAGCAACCGATCTCGCTGCTGTTCATCGACCTCGACGGCTTCAAGCGGGTCAACGACAGCTACGGGCACGCCGTCGGCGACGAACTCATCTCGACGGCGGCCGGCCGGATCCGGCGAGTCGCGCGCCACGAGGACGTGGTGACCCGCTACGGCGGCGACGAATTCGTCGTGCTCGCCCGGCTCGCCCGGCCGGAGGCCGCCGTGCTGGCCGAACGGCTGCTCGGCGCGTTCGTCCGGCCGTTCGGGCTGAGCGCCGGGGAGATACCGATCACCGCGAGCGTCGGCGTGGCGTGCGTCGGTCCACGCAGCTCGGACACCGACGTGCACGGCCTGCTCCGGGACGCGGACGCGGCCATGTACCACGCGAAGCAGTACTCGCTCGGTTACGCGTTCCACGACGACGTGCGGCACACGCCTCCCGGCACTGAGCGACGGATCTGGCGCACGGCTGCCCGATCCGCCAGTCCCGCGGTCTGACTCAGTCGCTCAGCTCGTTCAGCAGGCGCTTGGCCTCCTCGAGCTCGGCCTGTAACTGCTGCACCTTGGCCTCCTGCACCCCGCGCAACGCGTCCAGGACGCCCGCGACCACCTCGGCGACCTCCGGATGCAGGATCTTCGCCGCCTGCGCCACCGTGGAACCGGCCACCGGAAGACCGCGCAGGGTGCGCTTCTTCCCGCTGACCACGTCGATGGACCACTCGCCGTCGGCGGTGCCGGTGAGCGTCACGGTGACCTCGGGCGCCTTGGCCTTGCGGGCGGCGGCCGCTTTGGCCGGTTTGGGCGCCGCGGCCTGCTTGGCCGCGCTGTCGGCTCGACTCGCTTCCGCGGCCGCCGCGGGCTTCGGGGTGGCCGCGGGCGCGGGTGCGCTCGGCCGCGCGGGCTCGGTCGTGGTGCTCGTCGTGGTCGACGACTGCGTCACAGGGGATTCCTTCCGTGTTGTCGACTTCTGCTGGGCGGTGGCGCCCGCCGCCCCTCGCGGCGGCTTGGTCAAGGTCACCTCGGTGGGAGAGAAGGACAGTACATCCTTCGATCCGGTCGGCCGGACCTGGAGGAAGTCACCGTCGGCAGGGTCGCCGAGCGCGATCACCTTGCCCGAGCGCCCCTCCGGCACGCCGACCGCGGCGGAGGTGAACCACACCATGGGCGGGCTGCCACCGGCTATGTCCGCGGCGATCTGTTGAATCTCGCTGTCCGACAAGGGCTGCGGCTTGGTTCGTGGGGACGACATGGGTAACTCCGAGCGATTTCGTGGTTGGCTGCGTGCACAGATGATGCCGCACGACGCCGACAGATTCGCGGGCCACCGTCGAATAGGGGCGGCGGACGACACCGTTCACGCATCCAGCGAACAGTGGGCAACACATGCCGTCACCCTGCGGACAGCCCCCACAGACCACAACGCTTCGGCGTCCTATGCGAGAAAACCAGTGCTGGAGGCCTTCTCGCACCTCAGCCGACCCGACGTCACCGACTGGCCCGCCCAGGAAGGTCGACTGTGCCGAACAAGCCCGCTCAACTCGCGTCCGTCGGCGCGCGCAGCGCCGGAAACCAGATGTCGGTGAGCACTTCGACGGCTTGCTCCACCGAGACGTCGATGGTGCCCTGCATCGCCCATCGGGTGAAGAACCGCTCCAGTTGCGCGACGAGCAATTCCACGCGCAACCGCGCCTCGTCGCGCCGGTCGGCGGGCCACGCCGCCAGGTAGGCGGTCATCGCGTTGGGCAATGCGAGGATGCCGTCGCGGGCGATCTCGCGAAACTCCGGTTCCAGCGCGGTCGCCTCGTCCCAGGCGGGCAGCAGGTCTTTGTATTGGTGGAACCACTCGATGGCGCGGGTCATCCAACGGGCGAACTCGGCGCGCGAACCGGTCTCCAGCACCCGATCGAGGTCCTGATAGGAGTGCAGCACGGTAGACAGGGTGCCCTGCTGGGCGATCGCGCGCAGGATCTCTTGTTTCCCCGCGAAGTGCAGGTAGAACGTGGCGCGGCTGCAACCGACGGCGGCGACGATGTCGTCCACCCGCACCGCCGCGTAGCCGCGGGTGGCGAACAGCTCCTTGGCGCCCTCCATCAGCCGGACCCTGGTCTGCTGCTTCTGCTCGTCCCGCAGGTTCGCGCTCGCGTTCGTACGCATGGTGAACAGGTACCTCGTATCCGTGAAAAGAGGGACTGACGTGCGGTTGACGCCGCCCGAGTCTACGCGGCAAAGGGAGTGATGGACAGCGCGTCACTCACTAGACACCATGTCTACCGAGTGCTAATTTGTTGCCTACGTCACTCCGGCGCGTGAGCCGCACCGGACGGTTCGGCCGTCACCGACGACGGCCTCCAGCACGAGGACAGTGAATGACGTCAACCGCACTCCCCCGCGTCTGCGTGATCGGGGCGGGTCCCTCCGGGATCACCGCCGCCAAACGCCTGAACGATTACGGCATACCGTTCGACTGCTACGAAGCGTCCGACGAAGTCGGGGGCAACTGGTACTTCAAGAACCCCAACGGCATGTCGGCGTGCTACCAGAGCCTGCACATCGACACGTCCAAGTTCCGCCTGGCCTTCGAGGACTATCCGGCGCCCGACGAGTGGCCGGACTTTCCCCACCATTCGCAGCTGTTCCAGTACTTCCGCGACTACGTCGACCATTTCGGCATCCGCGACCGGATCGTGTTCGGCACCAGGGTGACCGCGGCCGAGCGCGGGACGGACGGCCGCTGGCTGATCAGCACGAGCGACGGGAGCACCAAGGACTACGACGCGCTCATCGTCTGCAACGGGCACCACTGGGATCCCCGCCTTCCGGACTACCCGGGCGAATTCGACGGCACGCTGCTGCACAGCCACGCCTACAACGACCCGTTCGACCCGGTCGACATGCGCGGCAAGCGCGTCGTGGTGGTCGGCATGGGCAACTCGGGCCTGGACATCGCCTCCGAGCTGTCGCAGCGGTTCATCGCGACGAAGCTCTACGTCTCCGCCCGGCGCGGAGTCTGGGTACTGCCGAAGTACGTCAACGGCAAGGTCGGCGACAAACGCTCGATGCCACGGTGGATGCCGCCGAAGCTGGGCCTGAAACTCAAGCAGCGTTTCGTCCGCAAATTCCGCGGCAACATGGAGGACTACGGCCTGCCCAAGCCCGACCACCTGCCCTTCGAGGCGCATCCATCGGCGAGCGAGGAGTTCCTGCACCGCGCGGGCTGCGGCGACGTCACGTTCAAGCCCGCGATCACCGCGCTGGAAGGTTCGCGGGTGCGCTTCGCCGACGGCAGCGCCGAGGAGGTGGACGTGATCGTCTGCGCCACCGGTTACCGCATTTCCTTCCCGTTCTTCTCCGATCCGGAACTGCTGCCCGACAGCGACAATCGCTTCCCGCTGTTCAAGCAGATGGTGAAGCCCGGCATCGACAACCTGTTCTTCCTCGGGCTGGCCCAGCCGCTGCCCACGCTGGTGAACTTCGCCGAGCAGCAGAGCAAGCTGGTCGCCGCCTATCTGACCGGCCGCTACCACCTGCCGCCCGCGGAGGAGATGCGGGCGGCCATGCGGTCCGCGGAGTCGGCCAGGTCGGGGCGCTACTACGACTCGCCCCGGCACACCATCCAGATCGAATTCGAACCGTACGTGCGGGACATGCGGCGGGAGCTGGCGCGCGGCGCGAAACGCGCCACCGCCGCGGGAAACGCGCTGCCGGTTCCCGGCCGCACGCCCGAACACGTGTGAGGCGGCGATGACCACTACCACGGGCACCGCCACCTCGGGATTCTGCGCCGAACGATTCGCACGGGTCCGCACGGAACTGGAGTCCCGGCTCGCCTCCGGCGACGAGCTGGGCGCATCGATCTGCGTCACCGTCGACGGCGAAACGGTCGTCGACCTCTGGGGCGGCTACCGCGACCGGGAACGCACGCAGCCGTGGACCGAGGACACCTTGGTCAACGTCTTCTCCATCACCAAGACCATGACCGCGCTGTGCGCCCTGCTGCTGGTCGAGCGCGGCGAACTGGACGTGCACGCGAAGGTGGCCAGGTACTGGCCGGAATTCGCGGCGAACGGCAAGGGCGACATCGAGATTCGTCATCTGCTCGCGCACACCTCCGGCGTCTCCGGGTGGCAGCCGCCGATCGAGCTCGCCGATATCTACGACGCGGAAGCCTCCGCCGCCCGTCTCGCGAGCCAGCCGCCGTGGTGGGAGCCCGGCACCGCCTCCGGCTACCACGCGCTGGCCTACGGCCACCTGATCGGCGCGGTGATCCGCCGCGTCACCGGACGCTCGCTGGGCGAGTTCTTCGCCGATGAGCTCGCCGGGCCGCTGGGCGCGGACTTCCACATCGGCACCGCGCCCGAGCACCACGGGCGGATCGCGACCTTGATCCCGCCCGCCATGCCGGAATTCGACATGGCCGCGCTCGACCAGGAAAGCGTGCTGGTCAAGACGCTCACCAGCCCGCTGCTCGACATCGCCGAGACGGCGAGCGCCGGGTGGCGGCAAGCCGAGATCGGCGCGGTGAACGGCCACGGCAACGCCCGTTCGGTGGCGCGGGTGCAATCGCTGGTGTCCTGCGGCGGCGAACTGGCCGGACGGCGGCTGCTGTCGGAGCGGACGATCGAGCTGATCTTCCAGCAGCAGTCCGACGGCGTGGATCTCGCGCTTGCGGTGCCGCTGCGATTCGGCATCGGCTACGGTCTGCCGCAGCGGCAGACCGCCCCGCAGGTTCCCGACGGCCGGGTGTGCTGGTGGGCCGGGTACGGAGGCGCGATGGTGGTCAACGACCTCGAGCACCGCACCACCTTCGCCTACGCCATGAACCGGATGGCGCCGGGGCTGATCGGCTCCGACCGCGGCGATGCCTATCTGCGCGCGACATTCGCGGCGGTGCGCGGATGATGCGGGCACTGCAGCTCACCGAGCCCGGTGTGCTGGAACTGCGCGAGGTACCGATTCCGGAGATCGGTCCCACCGATCTGCTGCTGCGGGTCGGCGCGGCGGGCATCTGCCATTCGGATCTGCACGTGCTGCACATCCCCTTCCGGATGCGCGAGGAACCGTTGACCCTCGGCCACGAGATCGCGGGCACCATCGAAGCCGTCGGCGCCGGGGTCGGCGGCCGCCGGGCGGGCGAGCGCGGCATCGTGTATCTGTGCTGGTCGTGCGGGGTCTGCCGGGAGTGCGTCGGCGGCAACGAGAACGTCTGCCTCGCCGCGGGTCGCACCGCCATGCCGCCGTGCCCCGGACTCGGGCCGGACGGCGGGATGGCCGACTACATCCGGGTGCCCGCGAGTTCGTTCGTGCCGATCGGCGACCTCGACTTCGCCGAGGCCGCGCCGCTGGCCGACGCCGCGCTGTCGAGCTACCACGCCATCCGCGGCGCTCGTGATCGGCTGGGGCCGGGGTCGGTGGCGGTGGTCGTCGGGATCGGCGGGCTCGGCCACCTCGCGGTGCAGATCCTCGCCGCGACCACGGCGGCCAAGGTGCTGGCCGTGGACGTGAGCGCCGACAAGCTCGAACTCGCCGCGCGGTGCGGTGCGGCCGAAGGACTTCTCGCGGGCGACGACACGGCGAAGGAGATCCTCGACCGGACCGCAGGTCGCGGCGCGGACGCGGTGTTCGACTTTGTCGGCGTCGACGCCACCGCGCGGCTCGCGGTGGAATCGGTGGCGCCCGACGGGGCCTACCGCATGGTCGGCCTCGGCGGTGGCGCGCCGGAGATCACGGCGGCGCCCGCCACCGGCACGGGCTGGCCGTGGGGCGCCACGGTCCGGAAATCCTACGGCGGCACCAGATCCGACTTGATCGACGCCGTGGCGTTGGCCGCGGCGGGCAAGCTGCGCGCCGAAGTGGAGCGCTACCCGCTGGCCGACGGCCGCGCCGCCCTCGACCGGCTGGAGCGCGGGCTGATCACCGGCCGCGCCGTGCTGATCCCAGAGCCGTGACGAATCAACCCTTGCGCAGTGACGAGGAAGTATCCGATATGACAAAAGCAATCGACCCGCAGACGTTCGTGGCACAGGCCGCGAGCAGGCTCACCGGACCCGGCGGTCGATTCGAGATGGTGGTCGAGGACGTGCTCGGCGCGCCGCTGCCGGTGGTGCGCCATCGCAAGTCCTCGCTGCGGGAAGTGCTCGTCGCCGGGGCCGCGCACGGCGACCGGGACTATCTGGTCACCGCGGACCGCAGGATGTCGTTCACCGAGCACGCCGCCGCGGTCGCGGCACTGGCCACGGCCCTGCGCGACCGCTTCGGCGTCGGCAAGGGCGACCGCGTGGGCATTCTCGCCGCGAACACGCCCGAGTGGGTGCTCACCTTCTGGGCGGCCCAAGCGCTCGGCGCGATCGCGGTGGGTTACAACGCGTGGTGGGCGCCGCGCGAGATCGCCTACGGCGTCGAGCACACCAGCCCCTCCGTGCTCGTGGTCGACGCGAAGCGCGCGGCGCTGGTGGCGGAACTGGATATCCCGGTCCCGGTGCTCACCATGGAACACGACATACCCGCGCTGCTGGCCGAATACCGCACCGACGACCTGCCCGACACCGAGATCGACGAAGACGATCCCGCGGTGATCCTGTACACCAGCGGCACCAGCGGCCGACCCAAAGGGGCGGTGCACTCGCACCGAAACCTGGTGGCGGTCACCGACTATCACCTCTTCAACGACGCGCTGGCCGCCGCGCTCACCGGGGCGGACGAACTGCCGAGCGGGCGGCGCTTCCTGCTCACCTCGCCGCTGTTCCACATCGCCAGCCTGCACAACCTGGTGGTTCCCCGGCTGGTCAGCGGTGACGCGGCGGTGATCCACCAGGGCTCGTTCGACGCCGACCGGGTGCTGCGGCTGATCGAGGCGCAGCGGGTCACCAACTGGGGCGCCATGCCGACCATGGCGACCAGGATGCTCGAACTCGACCTGTCCGACTACGACCTGTCCTCGCTCACTTCCTTCTCGCTGAACTCCGCGCCGTCCTCGGCCGCGTTGCAGGAGAAGCTGCGCGATCAGCTGCCCGTCGCCCGCAACGCGCTGGTGACCAGTTACGGGCTCACCGAATGCAGCACCGCCGCGACGCTGGCGAGCCCGGCCGAGCTGGCGGCGTTCCCGGACACCGTCGGTCGTCCGGTCGTCGGGGTCGCGCTGGAGATCCGCGACAGCGCGGGCAACGTGGTCCCCGACGGCACCGAAGGCGAGATCTGCGTGCGCAGCCCTTACGTGATGCTGGGCTACTGGCAGAACGAGGCAGCGACCGCCGCGGCGATCACCGCCGACCGCTGGTTGCGCACGGGCGATATCGGGGTGCTGGAGGACGGCAGGCTGCGCTTGTCCGGGCGTCGTTCGGATCTCATCCTGCGCGGCGGGGAGAACGTCTATCCCACGGAGATCGAGCAGTGCCTCGAGGAGCATCCGGCGGTGCGCGAGTGCGCGGTGCTCGGGGTACCCGACGCCGACCTCGGACAGCAGGTCGCCGCCGTGGTCGTGGTCGAAAGCGTCACGGCGACAAGCGAAGAGGAGCTGCGCGCGTTCGCCGCCGAGCGGCTCGCCTACTACAAGGTGCCCGCCCGCTGGCGGCTCACCACCACCGCACTACCGCGCAACGCGACCGGCAAGGTCATACGCGCCGATCTCGAGGTGTAAAGCCATGTACGACACCATCATCGCGAACGGCCAGTGGTTCGACGGCACCGGCGCGCCCTCGGCGATCCGGCACCTCGGCATCCGAGACGGGCGCGTCGCGACCGTCTCGGCCGACTCGATCGAGGACCCCGACTGTCCGAACATCGTGGACGCCACCGGGAAATGGGTGATCCCGGGCATGCTCGACATCCACACCCACTACGACGTGGAGGTGCTCCAGCATCCCGCGCTGACCGAATCGCTGCGCCACGGCATCACCACGGTCCTGCTGGGCTCGTGCTCGCTGTCGACCGTCCACGTCGACGCCTCCGACGCGGGCGACCTGTTCGCACGGGTCGAGGCGATTCCGCGCAAGCACGTCCTCGCCGCGGTCGGCGAGCACAAGACCTGGCGCTCGGCGCACGAATACGCGGCCGCCCTGGAACAACTGCCGCTGGGCCCGAATGTGGCCGCGTTCATCGGGCATTCGGACATCCGCGCCGCGGAAATGGGTCTGGAGCGCGCGACCCGCAAGGACGTCCGGCCCGATGCCGCCGAACTGGCGGGGATGGCGGCGAAGCTGACCGAGGCGCTGGACGCCGGGTTCGTCGGCATGTCCTCCCAGCAGCTGCTGTTCGACAAACTCGACGGTGCGGTGTGCCGATCGCGCACCCTGCCGTCCACCTACGCGACCACCCGGGAACGGCGCAGGCTCAACGCCATCTTGCGCCGGCGCGGGCGGGCACTACAGGGCGGACCCGACGTGTCCCGCCCGCAGAGCCTGGTGACGATGGCGGCCGGTAGCCTCGGCCTGTTCCGCAAGCCGCTGAAGGTCAGCCTGCTCTCTGCCGCCGACCTCAAGGCCATTCCCGGCATCGCGTACCTTTTCCCGCTGATCGCGCGAGTGCTCAACGCGCTGGGCGGCGATTTCCGCTGGCAACACCTTCCGGTGCCGTTCGAGGTCTACGCCGACGGCATCGACCTGGTGGTGTTCGAGGAGTTCGGTTCCGGCGCCGAAGCGCTGCACCTCGCCGACCAAGTGGACAAGCGCCGGGAACTGTTGCGCGACCAGCAGTACCGGCGCCGCTTCCGCAAGGACTACGACAAGAAATTCGGTCCACGGGTGTGGCACCGTGATTTCTTCGATGCGCGGATCGTGGAATGCCCGGACGCGAGCGTGATCGGCAAGACCTTCGGCGAGGTGGGCGCGGAGCGCGGCGGCACGCACCCGGTGGACGCGTTCCTCGACCTCGTGGTGGAACACGGCGGCAAGGTCCGCTGGCGTACGACGATCTCCAACCACCGACCGGAAGTGCTCGATCGGCTCGCCGCCGACCCCGGCGTGCAATTGGGCTTCTCCGACGCGGGAGCGCATCTGCGCAACATGGCGTTCTACAACTTCGGGCTCCGCTTCCTGCGCCGGGTGCGCGACGCCGCGAACGCGGGCCGTCCGTTCCTGTCGATGGAACAGGCGGTGCACCGGCTCACCGGCGAACTCGCGGACTGGTACGGCCTGGACGCCGGACATCTGCGGGTGGGCGACCGAGCGGACGTCGTCGTGCTCGATCCGGCTCGCCTGGACGATTCGCTGGACGCCTACCACGAATCCCCCATCGCCCCCTTCGACAACCTGTCGCGCATGGTGAACCGCAACGACGAGGCGGTCACCGCGGTCTTGGTCGGCGGCGTGCCGGTGTTCGGCGGCGGCGCGCCCGCCGCGGAGCTCGGCGCCCGGCGGACCGGCCGTTTCCTGCGCGCGGCGACCGCCACCGGATAGTCCAACCGCCCGCTCGGTCCGGTTCGTCCACGTAAAATCGCTGCTACCCGGCGGTTCGCTCGCCGGTGGTTCGTAGGGAGTCAGCGTGGACGTATTCGAACATCGGGGCAGGTCCGTGGTCTTCGACCGCACGGGCAGCGGGTCTCCGGTCGTGTTCCTGCACAACGCGGGCACGCAACGCCGCATCTGGGACGACCAAGTCGCGGCACTGCGGGACTCGCATGAGGTCTTCGCGCTCGACCTGCCCGGCTACGGGCAGTCCGACCAGCCCGCGACCGGCTACCGCCTCACCGATTACGTCGACATGCTCACGGCGTTCCTCGACGCCCAACGCGTCACCGACGTGGTGCTGATCGGCAACTGTCTCGGCAGCGCCACCTCGCTGCGCTACGCCATGGGGCATCCCGACCGGGTGCGCGCGCTCGTCCTGATCAATCCGCTCACCTTGGACACTGTGAGTTCGGGACAGTCGGCGGGCTTGGCCTGGCTGGACGCGCGGCTGCCGCTGGGGCCGCTGGCCCGCCGGATCAGCCTGCCGGACCCGGTGGTCTCGCTGATCGTCGGCAATCAGCTCGGCCCCCGCGGCCGGCGTCTGCGCACCCAGCACGAGCCGCGCGTGCGGGCGCACTGGACCGATCGGGGCAGGCTGCGAGCTCTGCACGGCTTGGTGCAGGATTTCCCGTCCTACCGCGCGTTGGACACCTTCGAGCCGCCCGCCGGTTTCCCGCCGATCTGCACGATCTGGGGGCGGCGCAACCGCATCCTGTCGGCGAAGGCGGGCGGACGGCTGAACCGCAAGCTGCGCCCGCACACGGCGGTGGAACTACCGGACTGCGGTCATCTTCCGATGGTGGAGGCTCCGGAGCGGGTCGCTTCGATCATCACCGGCTTCCTGGCCGCGACCGACGTCCCGGCCCGCGAGCAGTCCGGCGGCCGCTGAGCCGCACTCAGAGCGGAGCCACGGTCGGGCACAGTTCGGCGAAACTGGCCGAGTGCACTCCGCATCCGGCGCATTCGAACACCATGCCCATGTCCAGCATCCAGTGGATGCGGGTATGGCAGGTCTCGCAGAGGAAATCCACACCCGCCGGATGGCAGCAGGACCGTTTACGGATGAACCATTCCGCGCGATGACGGCAGGGCACGGAATCGAAGCGGAACGTGCACTTCGGCGCGGCGGGCAACTCGGCGACGACGGCATCGAAAGCCGTTGTGGCCGTATGGGTGTTCACAGCGGATACCTTCCGGCGGAGCAGGGGCGGGAGAACGAGCGGTGCGGCGGCGCCTTCTACCCCCTGGATCGATCTCTCTCGATTAGCTGTTACCCGGATGAGTCCGCTTTCACACGGCGGCGGACCCGCTTGTTTGGTCACGAATCGCGCGGGAATCCGAATTGTGACGCCATCTAAGGGAAGGGGTTCTGTCATGTTGTTGCGCCGACTCGCCCGGCCGCTACTGGCCACCGTGTTCGTGGTCGACGGGGTCGATACGCTGCGGCACCCGGACGAGCGGGTGAAGTCCGCGAACGCACTGCTGGAACGGGGGCAACGGCAGCTGCCCGCAGAGGTCGCCGCGAAATTGCCATCGAATCCGTCGACCGTCGTGCAGGTCAACGCCTTCGCCCAGGTGGGCGGCGGCGTCCTGCTGGCCCTCGGCAAGGCGCCGCGACTGGCCGCCTTGGTGCTCGCCGCGACCGTCGTGCCCGCGGCCGTCACCGAGCAGGACTTCTGGAACGAACAGGATCCCGCCCGCAAGTCGGCGAAGCGCACCGCGTTCCTGAAGGATCTCGGGCTGCTCGGCGGACTGATGATCACCGCCGCCGACACCGAGGGCAAGCCTTCGCTGGGTTGGCGTGGCCGCAGGGCCGCGCGCGATGCCGCCGCCGCGGTGACCGCGGCGTTGCCGTTCGGCGCGGCCTCGGACACCGCCACCGGCGCGGCACTGCGCAAGCACGCGCACGAGGCCGCGGACAAGGCGCGGGCAGTGGGCGCGGTGGCCGCGAGCAAGGGGGCGGAACTCGCCGAATCGGCCCAGCGGCACCGGCCCGGGTGGGCGGAATCGGCCAAAGAGCACAGCAGCGACTGGGCCGAGACCGCCAAGACGCACGGGCAGGAGTGGGCCGAGATCGCCAAAGAACACGGTGCCGACTGGGCGGAGATCGCCAAAGAACGCGGCGCGGACTGGGCGGAAATCGCGAAAGAGCGCGGCGCGGAATGGGCCGAGATCGCCAAGGAGCGCGGCGCCGAATGGGCGGAGGTCGCCAAGGAGCAGAGCGTTCACCTCGCGGATCTGGCGAAGCAGCGCGGCGCCGAATGGGCGGAGATCGCGAAAGAGCGCGGGCCTGAGCTCGCCGACGCCGCCAAGGAACGCGGTGTGCACGCGGCACACCTGGCGCGCGAGCGTGGAGCCCAGACCGCGCACGCGGCCCGCGACGCGATCGAGTCACGTCGCCACTGACGCTTCGCGACAGGCTTCGCCTCGGCCCGGCAGCGAGGGACGTGCCCGGCGAGCCAGTCGTGCACAAGCGGGCCAGCTGGGGCCCGGCTCGGCCTCATGAGCGTTCGGTAGCGGGCGTCGCGCGACGCCCGCTACTTCGCGGACGAGCATCCGTTTCTTCGCTCACGCCTTCGAGCGACTTGCGGTTGCGCGCCGGTCGGGCGGTCTCGCCGTAATCGTGCGCGAGGTCGATGAGTGCCGCGCCGAGCGAGGAGACCCGCTGGAACCGGTCGGCCAGGCCGGTGATCTCGATCGCCCGGTAACCGGCCGCACGGTGGTGGTCAGCATCATCCGGCCGCGCGAGCGCGCCGCCTCGGTCTGCGCCTCGACCAGGACGCTCAGTCCAGCCGCCGCAAGGAAGGCGACCGGCGAGAGTCAGCGCGCGAACTTCGTGGCGGGAAGCACTTTTGCGGCCGGAGCCCTAAGAGGTGCTCGCGCTCCCGCCGCAGGAGATGGTGACGGCTTCGCCGTTGAAGTGGCGGCCGTGCTCGGAGACCAGCAGCAGCATCGCCTCGGCCACCTCGGCGGGCTGGATCAGATCACCGTTGGGCGGCCCGGATTCGATGATCGCCATCCAGTCCTCCCTGGTGGGATTCTCCTTGTCCGGCATCATGAGCCGCCAGGTCGCCGGATTCTGGATCATGTCGGTGTCCACGCCGGAGGGCAGCAGCGCGTTCACCGTGATGCCGTACTCCGCCACTTCCAACGACAGTGACTTCACCAAGCCGAGCACGC
Source organism: Nocardia sp. NPDC004168 (assembly GCF_040610355.1). Taxonomy (NCBI): domain Bacteria; kingdom Bacillati; phylum Actinomycetota; class Actinomycetes; order Mycobacteriales; family Nocardiaceae; genus Nocardia; species Nocardia sp. NPDC004168. The sequence continues at coordinate 168,468 of NZ_JBEXME010000014.1, forward strand.
CCCATTTGCTCGCGGCGTAGTGCGCCGCGTTGCGCACGCCCATCTTCGCCACGATGGAGGAGGTGGCCACCACGCGACCCCAGCGGCGCTCGATCATGTGCGGGACGACCGCGCGGAAGCTGTGGAACACGCCCGTCAGGTTGGTGTCGATCATGTCCCGCCACAACCGCTCGTCCATCTCGGCGACGGGCGAGTTGGACGCGATGCCCGCATTGGCGACGAGGATGTCGATGCGGTCGAACTCCTCGAGCGCGCGCTCGGCGACCGTCCGCATCTGTTCCAGGCTGCGCACGTCGGCTCGGACGGCGACACAGCGGCGGCCGGTCCGCTCGACCAGCGCGGCGGTCTCGGCCAAGTCGCCGGGGGTGCTCAGCTCGTAGGGCAGGCCGGGCACCGGTGCGGCGATATCGCACACCACGATGTCCGCGCCCGCGTTCGCCAGCGCCAAGGCGTGCGCGCGCCCCTGCCCGCGGGCGCCGCCGGTGATCACCGCCACCCGGTCGTCGAGGTTGCCCATGACTGGCCCTTCGTCGGTCGGTACCTGCTTCGGCCGCCCCCATCGTGTCATGGGCGAACGAGCTGATCTCCCGGTTTTCCGGGGGCCGCGTCGCCGAGGCGATATTTCCCAGAGTTGGGAACGGGCCGCACCCGCTGCCTGGCACGACGTGCGCTTCTGCGTGCCGCAGCACGTCCGCAACCTGCGTAGACGGGGTCGCTGCGCCGAATTGTCCAGGGAGAGTGGAACAATGGGCACGATCTCGGCGCCGGAGCGGGCACGGCCATGGCACGGACGCGCCGACCCGACTGCGGCACGGAGGCCACATGCACCCATTTCGACCCGGTCCAGCGACCGACCGTCCGCGATGTACGCTGCGCCCCGGAACGATCTCGCCCGTGCCCACCGCGTCGTTCCAGGCACGAGCGTCGCATTGACATGGTTTCCTGGGGGCCCGATGACCGATTGTGAGTACCTTCCCGTGAATCTCGACCGACAGCTCGACGCCGAACCGACCGAGCACGACAACACCCTCGCCGACCGGCTCGCCAGCCCGCGGCTGCGCAGGCTGCTGCACACGGCCATCGGCCTGTCCGAGGACTCCGTCGACCTGCTGACGACCATGACCACGCGCCTGCGCGCGGCCGAGGGCATGATCCTGCGCGACCCGCTCGAGGACTACTGACCCACGGGCGGCCGGGGACTCCGGGCGGACAGCCGGCAGGGCGGGTTGCCGAACCGGCAACGATATTTGCCGTTCCAGTCGGCCCGATGGATGGTGGGACGCATGAGTGCGACACCCCATCACCACGCCGACCGGACGACGCCGACCACTGTCGAGTACTGGGAGGCCTTCTACCAGGAGCGCGACCAGATCTGGTCCGGACGGCCGAACTTCTTGTTGGTGCGTGAGCTCGAAGCCGTCCCCCCTGGCACCGCACTGGACCTGGGCTGCGCCGAGGGCGCCGACGCGATCTGGCTGGCCGCGCGCGGCTGGCGGGTCACGGCGGTCGACGTGTCGGAGACCGCGCTGGCCCGCGCCAGGACGAACGCGGCCCGCCAGGGAATCGACGGCGAAATAGATTGGCAGCGGCACGATCTGGACCACACCTTCCCCGCGGGAAGTTTCGACCTCGTCACGGCGCAGTATCTGCACTCACCGGCGGCGAAGGACGGCGAACGGACGCGCATCCTGAGCCGGGCGGCCGATGCGGTGGCTCCCGGCGGGCTGTTGCTGATCGTCGGTCACGCGCAATGGCCCTCCTGGGTACTGGAACCACCCGCCGACGTGCATTTCCCGACCACTGCCGAAGTACGGGCCGGTCTCGCGCTGGATCCGGCCGAATGGCACGTGGAAGTGGACGAGGAGGTCGAGCGCGAACACGCGAGCCCCGAGGGCAGGCCGGGCACGCGAAAAGACAACATCCTACGAATTCGCCGCAACTGACGGCGAGAGCAAATAACGGGCCAATCTCCTTGCAGCCGAGGAGAATTCGCGGAGCCTGCGCACGGAATTAACTCCGATATTACTCAGGATTCATGGTGCCGAGACGGATTTCTCGCTACTGTGGACGAAGCCTACAGTGCGGTGGGAATCGAGAATCTCACGTCGGTCGGGGGGAAATTCGCCCGTAGGAGAGTTCCCAGTGAAGTATCCCGTATGCGCACGCGTGCTAGGTCCGTTGACGCTTGCCCTGAACAATCACAATGCGACGCCGACCGCGCAGAAGCAGCGGCAGTTGCTGGCATTACTTTTGGTTCGGCACGACACCGTTGTCCCGGTGACGGCCCTGATCGAAGAACTGTGGAACGACGATCCGCCGCGCAGCGCGGTGACGGTCGTGCAAACATACGTGCTCGGCATTCGCAAGAAGATGGCGGAGCAACTCGGAGTCGGACAGGCGGAGGTGGCCGAACGCTATTTGCGCACGCGCAGCAAAGGCTATTCCTTCGACGTGCGGGACTGTGTGTTCGACCTGCGTGACTACCAGTCCATGTCCGACGCCGCCCGATGCGCCGCCAAGACCGGCGACGACGAGCGCGCGGTGGACCTGTTCAGCGCCGCGGAAGCGCTGTGGAGCGGTCCCGCGCTGGTGGACGTGGAGGGTGGCATCCCGCTCGCCGCCGAGATCTCGCATCTGGATCACCTGCGGCTGACCAACATCGAGTTGCGCGTGGAGGCGGAATTGCGACTGGGCAGGCATCGTGAGGTCTGTCCCGACCTGGCGCGGCTGACCATGCAGCATCCGCTGCACGAGCGGCTCCAGGCGTACTACATGTTCGCCCTGTGCCGGTCGGGCCAGCGCGCTCGCGCCCTGGCCTCCTACCAGCGGTTCAGCCGGTCCATGCAGGACGAACTGGGGCTCGACCCCTGCCAGAAGCTGCAGAAGTTGCACCGGGACATCCTGACCGCCTCCGACGACTCGGTGAGCGCGATGCTCAACAGCCGCCACGCCGGTTACCTGATCGGGTGGTACTCCCCCGAGCGCCGCGCCGCCGCCGAGACCGCCTGACGCCGACGCCCGGCCGCGATCGCCGCGGGCCGGGCGAACCTCCGGCGCGCTCATCCCCGCCCGAGGAGCTCGTCCACCAGCCCGGTGGTGTGCGTGGCGGCGCGCATGGCTGGATGGTCGAGCACCTCGTACAGGAAATCCCGGGTGGTCGCGACGCGGGCGCCGGAAATCCGGAATTCCGCCAGCGCCCGCCGCATCCGGGCCAGCGCCCGGTCCCGGTCCGGCGCCCACACCACCAGTTTGGCCAGCAGCGAATCATAGTGCGGAGGTATCGAATAACCGGCGTGCGCATGGGTGTCGACGCGGACGAAGGGGCCGCCGGGCGGGGTGAATTCCGCCAGGATTCCCGGAGCGGGCGCGAAGTCCGCGGCAGGGTCTTCGGCATTGATCCGGCATTCGATCGCCGCGCCGCGCAGGACGATATCTTCCTGATCGATGCCGAGTGGTTGCCCCGCCGCGACTCGAATCTGCTCGGCGATGAGATCTATACCTGTCACCATTTCGGTGACCGGATGTTCGACCTGAATTCGGCAGTTCACTTCCATGAAATAGTAATTGCCGTCCCGATCGACCAGGAATTCCACGGTTCCCGCGCCGGTATACCCTGCCTCGAGCACACCGTGCACGGCGGATGCGCCCATTTGCTCGGCCAGACCGTCCGGCAGCAGCGGGGCAGGCGATTCCTCGATCAATTTCTGGTGCCTGCGCTGCACCGAGCAGTCGCGTTCACCCAGGTGCACGCCATTGCCGTAGGCATCGCACAGCACCTGGATCTCGACGTGTCTGGCGGCGGCGAGGTACTTCTCCAGGTACACCCGGCTGTCGCCGAACAGCATCCGCGCCGTCGCCCTGGTCTCCTGATAGGCGCGCGGGAACGCCGCACTCTCGTGCACCACCTGCATGCCGCGCCCGCCTCCGCCCGCGGCCGCCTTGACGATCACCGGGTAGCCGATCGAATCCGCGAGCGCGTGCGCCTCGTCGAGTTCGAGCGGATCGAGGCTGCCCGGCAGCAGCGGCAGTCCCGCCTTCGCCATCAGCGTGCGCGCCGACTGCTTGTCGCCGAGCTGGGCCATCACGTCGGCGGGCGGCCCGATCAACGTGACGCCCGCCGCCCGGCACGCGTCGGCGAAATCCGGTGACTCGGAGAGGAATCCGTATCCGGGATGGATCGCGTCCGCGCCGGTGAGCTCGGCGGCGGCCAGGATCGCCGCGGCGTTCAGATAACTGCGCTTGGCCGCGGACGGGCCGATCTGCACCGCCTCGTCGGCGAAACGCACCACCGCCGACTCGGCGTCGGCGACCGAGTGCACCGCGACGGTGCGCACGCCGAGTTCGCGGCAGGTGCGCGCGACGCGCAGCGCGATCTCACCACGGTTGGCGATCAGGATCTTCTCGAACATGGCGCCACTCCTACGCGACCGACCGGACCAGGACCTGCCGCCGCGCGCCGAAGCGCCGGAACCGGGCGCGGCGCTCGTCGGCCAGCTCCGCACCGCTGCGACCGGACAGTTCGCCGAGGGTCGCGGTCAGGGCCCGGTGCAGCTGTTCGGCCGCGGCCACGGGGGCCGCGCCCACGTCGTCGCCCGGCTCGGGCAGCACCGCGTCGACGACACCGAGACGCAGCAGATCCCGCGCGGTCAGCGACAGCGCGGCCGCGGCCTCCGGTGCGGCGGCGGGATCGTTCCACACGATCGCCGCGCAGCCTTCCGGGCTGATCACCGAGTACGTGCCGTTCGCGAACATCAGCACCCGGTTTGCGACGCCGAGCGCCAGGGCCCCGCCGCTGCCGCCTTCGCCGATCACCACGCTGATCACCGGCACCCGCAGCGCGGACATCAACCGGATGTTCTCCGCGATGACGATCGCCTGCCCCTGCTCCTCGGCGGTCGCGCCCGGATACGCGCCGGGCGTGTCGATCAAGGTGACCACGGGCAGCCCGAGCTTCTCGGCCAGGCGCATCAGACGAGCCGCTTTGCGATAGCCGGCCGGAGTCGGCATGCCGAAGTTGCGTTCCATCAGCTCCTTGGGGTCGTGTCCTTTCTGGTGGCCGATCACCATGACCGGCCGCCCGCCGAGCCACGCCGTTCCGCCGACCACCGCGGCGCAATCGCCGGAGATCCGGTCGCCGCGCAGCTCGCGGAACTCGTCGAAGGCGAGTGCGAAGTAGTCCAGCGCGGTCGGCCGCTGCGGAGACCGCGCCCGGCGCACTTGTGTCCAGGGATCGGTCGCGGGAACGCGGGCCGGATCGGTGATCACGCCCGCGTCGGCGGGGACGAAGGTCTCGGCGGAATCGACCGGCCCCGCGGCCCGCAGCAGTGCGCCGAGCGCCTGGCGCAGGCCCGCGCGCGGCACGATCATGTCGATGAGCCCGCGTTCCAGCAGGAATTCGGCGGTCTGGAACTTCGGCGGCAATTCCTGCCGGATGGTCTGCTCGATCACTCGCCGTCCGGCGAACCCGAGCCGGGCGCCCGGTTCGGCGATCAGCACGTCGGAAAGGGTGGCGAAGGAAGCCGCGACGCCGCCGTAGGTTGGGTCGGTGATCAGGGTGACGGTGAGGATGCCCGCCCGGTCCAGTTGCTCCAGCGCCGCGCTGGTCTTGGCCATCTGCATCAGCGACAGCGGGCCCTCCTGCATCCGGGCGCCTCCGGAGGCGGTGACAATGATCAGCGGAACACGTTGGGCCAGAGCGGTTTCGGCGGCAACGGTGATCATTTCGCCGACCGCGGTGCCGAGGCTGCCGCCCAGGAAGCGGAAGTCCATGGCGGCGATCACCACCGGCCTGCCCTCGATCGCGGCCAGCGCGCACAGCACCGCGTCGTGCATGCCGGTGCGGGAGCGCGCGGCGGCCAGCCGGTCCGGGTAGGGCTTGGTGTCGGTGAAGGTCAGCGGGTCTTCGTCGGTGGCGGCGACCGGCAGCGACTCGAAGCGTCCCTCGTCGGCGAGCTGCTCGATGCGCTGCCGCGCGGTGATCGGCGTGTGCCTGCCGCATTCGCCGCAGACGCCGAGGTCGCGGGCGAACCGCTTGCCGTACAGCGGGATCAGGCATGCCGGGCAGAGCACCCAGTCCGCGGCGCCGTGCTGGCCGTGTGCTGACTTCATCACGCGTGTCTCCTGTGCTCGGGAACAGGTGATCGATCCGGGCGGCGCCGGCCGGGCGATCACAACGACAGCCTGCGCCCCACCGCTCGAGAACAACTCGACTCGCTCGCTCGAGCGAGGTTCGAGGACCGTCCCCGATGCTCGATCGCACCATCGAAGGGAGAACGCCATGAACACCAATGCATCCGGTGGTGTGCGATGAGCCGCCGCGTTGTCGTCACCGGGCTCGGCGTCCGCGCGCCCGGCGGGTCGGGCAAGGACGAGTTCTGGAAGCTGCTGTCCGAGGGCCGCACGGCGACGCGCCGGATCTCGTTCTTCGACGCCTCGCCGTACCGGTCCCAGGTGGCCGGCGAAGCGGACTTCGACCCGGCGCTGGAAGGGCTGTCCCCCAGGGAGATTCGGCGCATGGACCGGGCTGTGCAGTTCGCCGTGGTCTGCGCGCGGGAGGCGGTGGCCGACAGCGGGCTCGACCTCGCGACGGTCGATCCGCACCGGCTCGGCGTGAGCCTCGGCAGTGCGGTCGCCGCGGCCACCAGCCTGGAGCGCGAATACCTGGTGCTGTCGGACTCCGGGAAGAACTGGCTGGTCGACGAGACGTATCTCTCTCCGCACATGTTCGACTACATGATCCCCAGCGTGATGCCCGCCGAAGTGGCCTGGAGCGTGGGCGCCGAGGGACCGGTGGCGATGGTCTCCAACGGATGCACCTCGGGACTGGACTCGGTGGGCCACGCGGTGCAGCTGATCCGCGAGGGCTCCGCCGACGTCATGGTTGCGGGCGCGTCGGACACCCCCATCACACCGATCGTGGTGGCCTGCTTCGACGCGATCAAGGCGACCACCCCGCGCAACGACGAGGCGGAGGTGGCCTCACGGCCGTTCGACAACTCGCGCAACGGGTTCGTACTCGCCGAAGGCGCCGCGATGTTCGTGCTGGAGGCGTACGAGAGCGCGCGCAAGCGTGGCGCGCACATCTACGCCGAGATATCCGGGTACGCGACCAGGTGCAACGCCTACCACATGACGGGCCTCAAGGCCGACGGCCGCGAGATGGCCGAGGCGATCCGGGTCGCGCTCGACGAATCCAGGATAGACCCGACCGGTGTGCACTACATCAACGCGCACGGCTCCGGCACCAGGCAGAACGACCGGCACGAGACCGCGGCGGTGAAGCGCAGTCTCGGCGCGCACGCCTACTCCACGCCGATGAGCTCGATCAAGTCGATGGTCGGGCATTCGCTCGGCGCGATCGGCTCGGTCGAGATCGCCGCCTCGCTGCTGGCGCTGGAATACCAGGTGGTGCCGCCGACGGCGAACCTGCACGAACCCGATCCCGAATGCGATCTGGACTACGTGCCGCTGGTCGCCCGCGACCATCGGATGGACACCGTGCTCACAGTGGGCAGCGGGTTCGGCGGCTTCCAGAGCGCGATGGTGCTGCGCAAGGCGGAGGCGGTGGCGGCATGATCCTCGTGACCGGAATGGGAGTGCTCGCGCCGAACGGCATGGGCGTGGAGCGTTTCTGGGACGCCGTGCTGGCCGGGCGCGGCGGGATCGCGCCGCTCACCCGGTTCGACACCAGCGGTTCGTCGGCGCGACTGGCCGGACAGGTGGCCGATTTCGACGCCGGTGAGCACCTGCCGAGCAGGCTGCTGCCGCAGACGGACGTCTCGACCCGGATGGCGCTGGTCGCCGCGCAGTGGGCGCTGGACGACGCGAAGGTCGACACGGCGACGATGACCGACTACGACATGGGCGTGGTGACCGGAAACGCCTCCGGCGGTTTCGAATTCACCCATCGCGAATTCAACAAGCTGTGGTCGCTCGGCTCCGAGCACGTCAGCGTGTACGAGTCCTTCGCGTGGTTCTACGCGGTCAACACCGGCCAGATCTCCATCCGGCACGGCATGCGCGGACCGAGCAGCGCCTTGGTCGCCGAGCAGGCGGGCGGACTGGACGCGATCGGCCACGCGCGGCGCACCGTGCGGCGCGGGACGCCGCTGGTGGTCACCGGCGGCGTCGACTCGGCGCTGGACCCGTGGGGCTGGGCCTCGCATCTGTCCAGCGGCGGGGTGAGCGCCGCGACCGACCCCGACCGCGCCTATCTGCCGTTCGACGCCCGCGCCGCCGGCTACGTGCCCGGTGAAGGCGGCGCGATGCTGGTCGTGGAGGACGCCACCGCCGCGCGTGCCCGTGGGGTGCCCAAAGTGCACGGTGAGATCGCCGGCTACGCCTCGACCTTCGACCCGCCGCCCGGTTCCGGCCGTCCGTCGGGCCTGCGCCGCGCCGCCGAACTCGCGCTGGCCGACACCGGGATGACGCCCGGTGACATCGACGTGGTGTTCGCCGACGCCTCCGGCATACCCGATCGCGACCGCGACGAGGCCGCCGCCATCGAGGCGCTGTTCGGGCCGGGCGGCGTTCCGGTCACCGCGTCGAAACCGCTGACCGGACGCCTGTTCTCCGGTGCTGGTCCGCTCGACGTCGTCACCGCGCTGCTGGCCATGCGCGACTCGGTGATCCCGCCGACCGCCCGCACCTCCACGCTCGCCGAGGATTACCGGATCGATCTGGTTCTCGGCGCCCCGCGCTCCGCCACCGTCGGCGGCGCGCTCGTCCTGGCACGCGGGCGCTGGGGTTTCAACTCCGCGGTCGTCGTGCGCGCCGTGTCCGATCGAGATCTGCCGAGGAGCGAATCATGACCATGACCATCACCGAACTACGCCGCATTCTGGTGGACTGCGCGGGCGGCGAGGACCTCGCCGAACTCGGCGGCGACATCGCCGCCGTGGAATTCGAGGAGCTGGGCTACGACTCGCTCGCGCTCATCGAGACCGCGGCGCGGATCCAGCGCGATTTCGGCGTGACGATCCCGGAGGAAGAACTCGTCGAGGTCAAGACGCCGCAAGAGCTGGTCGACATCGTGAACGCCCAACTGCGCGGTGCGGCATGAGCGGCGAAGTGATGTCCCACAGCAGGGTGGTGCAGGCTGCCCCGGACGTTGTCTACGGTCTGGTCGCCGACGTGACCAGATGGCCGGTGATCTTCGAGCCGAGCGTGCTGGTGCGCCACCTGCACCAGGGGCCGGACGAGGAGCGCTTCCGGCTGTGGGCGACCGTCGGCGGCGCGGTGAAGAACTGGACGTCGCGGCGGGTGCTGGACGCCGGGCAGCGCCGCATCGTGTTCGAGCAGGAACGCAGCCAGGCGCCGTTCGCGTCGATGGGCGGCGGCTGGTCGTTCCGCGAGGTCGGTCCCGGCGCGACGAAGGTCACCTTGGACCACCACTTCGCGGTGGTGGACGGGGCCGATGCCGCGCAGGTCGCCGCGTCGGTCGATCGCAACAGCGTGGTCGAGCTCGCGGCGCTGGCCCGCGTCGCCGAGCTCGGCCACCCGGTGGACGAGGTGATCCACACCTTCGAGGACACCGTGACGCTGGAATGCTCGTCCTCCGAGGCGTATGACTTCGTCTACCACAGCGAACGCTGGCCCGAGCAGGTGCCGCACGTCGGCCGCATCGAGCTCACCGAGGATGCCGATGGCGTGCAGCTGATGGAGATGGACACGGTGACGGCGGGCGGTATCCCGCACACCACGAAGTCGATCCGGGTGTGTGTTCCCGGCGAACGAATCGATTACAAACAGTTGGTGCCGCCCGCGATCCTGTTCGGCCACAGCGGTGCGTGGGAATTCGCCGAGGGTCCGGACGGCGCGGTGGTGACCGCGCGGCACACGGTCGCGATCAATCCCGAGGCCGCGCGCGAGATCCTCGGCGCGAACACCGATCTCGCCGACGCCCGCGCGTACCTCACCGAAGCGCTGTCCGCCAACAGTCGCAACACGCTGCGTTGCGCGGAACGCTCTGCCGCGACGACGAAGTCACCGACATGACCGCCACCGAGACGACCGCGACGCCGCGGGTACAGGAGATCGCCGACGGCGTCCACGCCTACACGCACAGCCGCGGCGGCTGGTGCGTCAGCAACGCCGGCGTGCTGACCGGGCCGGACGGCGCGGTGGTGATCGACACGCTGGCGACGGAAGGGCGCACCCGGGCACTCGTCGAGTTCGTCGACGGGCTGGGTACCGGCCCGGCCCGCGTCATCGTGAACACCCATCACCACGGCGACCACAACTTCGGCAATCACCTGTTCGGCCCGGCCGCCGTCGTCGTCGGCCACGACCGGATCCGGCCGGAGATGATCGAGACCGGCCTGGCGCTGACGAAGCTGTGGCCGGATGTCGAATGGGGCGATGTGCGGGTCACGTTGCCGAGCATCACGTTCAGCTATCACCTGACCTTGCACCAGGGCGAGCGCCGGGTCGAGCTCATTCACTTCGGCACCGCCGCGCACACCACCAACGACGTGGTGGCGTGGCTGCCCGAGGAGCGCGTGCTGTTCGCCGGAGACCTGGTGATGGCGGGCGCTGCGCCGTTCTGCCTGATGGGGTCGGTCAGGGGTTCCGTCAACGCGATCCGGCGGCTGGCCGCGCTGGGCGCCGAGACGGTCGTCGCCGGACACGGCCCCGTCACCGGCCCTGAGATCTTCGACCAGACGCTGCGTTATCTGCGCTGGGTGCAGGACCTGGCCGCGGAGGGACGCGCACTCGGGCTGACGCCGCTGGCGATCGCGCTGGAGGCCGATCACGGTGAGTTCGCCGACCTGGTCGACCAGGAGCGGTTGGTCGGCAACCTGTATCGCGCCGATGCGGAACTGTCCGGCGGCGAACTCGGCGAGCCGCTGGACGTGCCGGCGATCTTCGACGAGATGGTGCTCTACAACGGCGGGCAGGTCCCCACATGCCTGGCGTGAGCACCGAATCCGTGCGGGTCTGCGTGATCGGCGGCGGCCCCGCCGGACTGATGACCGGCCTGCTGCTGGCGCGTTCCGGCGTGGAAGTGCTGGTGCTGGAGAAGCATCCGGACTTCCTGCGGGATTTCCGGGGCGACACCGTGCACACCTCGACACTGCTCGCGATGAACGAACTCGGCTTGGCCGAGGAATTCCTCGCGCTGCCGCACGTCGAGCTGCCTCAGCTGCCGATGGCGACCGCCACCGGTCCGGTGGTGTTCGCCGACTTCAGCTCCCTGCCCGGGCCCTTCCCGTTCGTGGCGTTCATGCCGCAGTGGGATGTGCTGAATTTCCTCGCCGAGGCGGGCGGGCGCTACCCCGGCTTCCGGTTGGTGCAGGAAGCGGAGGTCACCGAGCTGATCCAGCGCGGCGGTGCGGTGGCGGGCGTACGCGCCGAGACCGCTGACGGTCCGCTGGAGGTCAGCGCCGACCTGGTGATCGCGGCCGACGGGCGGCACTCGATCGTGCGCCGATCGGGGCTGCTCGAGGTCGCCGCCAGCGCGGCGCCCATGGACGTGCTCTGGTTCCGCGTCGGCAAGCCGGAGGGCGAGCGCCTGCCCACCGTGCGCAGCGGGAAGGGATTCTTCATCGTCTGTATCGATCGCGGTGACTATCTCCAGGTCGCGTACATGATTCCGAAGGGCGGCTTCGCGACGATCCGGGCGGCGGGGCTGGCGCGGTTCCGTGCGGATCTGTCCGGCATCTATCCCGTGCTCGCGCCGCGTCTGGAGGCGGAGATCCTGGACTGGGACGACGTGAAACCCCTCGACGTCCGGGTGGACCGGCTGCGCCGCTGGTACCGTCCCGGCCTGCTGGCGATCGGGGACGCGGCGCACGCGATGTCCCCGGCGGGCGGGGTGGGCATCAATCTCGCGGTGCAGGATGCCATCGCGACCGCTCGCCTGCTGGCGCCGATCCTCGCCGCGGGCGCGACCGCGTCCACGACGCAGCTGCGCACCGTTCAGCGCCGCCGCGAATTCCCGATGCGCGTGGTGCAATTCGCGCAATTGCACTTGCTGTCGGACCTCTACCCCAGTGCGGGACGGCCCGGGACCGACAAGCCGCTGCTGGTGCGGCTGCTGCGCCGTTTCCCGCGCCTGCCCCGGCTGGTGGCCAGGGTGATCGGCCTCGGCATCCGCCCGGAGCCGGTGCCGACCGCGACCGAAACCGTCACGACCCTAACGAAACTCAGGGAGAACTGATCGTGTCGACCTACCTGCTCATTCACGGCGCCTTCCACGGCGGATGGGTCTGGCAGCGGGTGACTCCGCTGCTGGAAGACGCCGGTCACCGCGTGCTGGCCCCCTCGCTGGTCGGTCTGGGCGACCGCGCGCACCTGCTGACCCCGGATGTCGGGCTCGACACCCATGTTCAGGACCTGATCGAGCTGGTCACCGCAGAGGACGCGACCGAAGTCGTCCTGGTGGGTCACAGCTACGGCGGCATCGTCGTCACCGCGCTGGCCGACGCCGTGCCGGACCGCATCGCCGAACTCGTCTACATCGACACGTTCGTGCCGCGCGACGGCGAGGCGGTGGCCGACATCATGCCGGGCATGGTCGACGCCTTCGCCACCGCGGCGGCCGCCACCGGCGACGGCTGGCTGGTGCCGCCGCAAACCGAACCGACCGGCGACGGCGGCCTCTACGGCGTCACCGCGGAACCCGATCTCGGCTGGCTGGCGTCCATGCAGACGCCGCAGTCGCTGAAGACCTTCCAGCAGCCGATGACACTGACGAATCCCGCCGCACTGGCGAAAATTCCGGTGACGCACGTCCACTGCGGCGAAGGCGGCGAGGACTTCAAGGCGATGCGCGCGGCCATGCCCCGCACCCTGCCACCGGCCGATCTGCCTCCCGACCGCCTCCATGTACTCCCCACCGGGCACGACTGCATGATCACGATGCCGCGCGAGTTGGCCGGATGCCTGCTCGAACTCGCCGCTCGACCAGCGCCCGCACCGTAGCGCCACCGCGCTCGGCGCTCGTCCGCGATGGCCGGCGCAGCGGCCGCCCTGGACCACGGATCACTCGTGTCTTCGGTAGGGCGGATCAGCCCGGGGTCTCTCCCGAGTCATAGGCGGCGCGGGCCGCGAGGACCTCGCCGAGGTGTTCGGACGACCAGGTCACGATGCTGCTGAACACCGGGGTGAGCGTTCTGGCCAGTGGGGTCGCCTCGTATTCGACGCGCGGCGGGACCTCGGGGTGGTAGGTGCGCGCGACCAGGCCGTCGCGTTCGAGCTGGCGCAGGCGCTGGGTGAGGACCTTGGGTGTCAGGCCGGGAATGCGCTGTTGCAGTTCGGTGAAGCGCAGCTTGCCGTCGTGGGTGAGCACCCAGAGCACCTGGGTGGACCAGCGGCCGAACACCAGGTCGATGACGGGTGTGATCGGACAAGGGTCGACCGGCGCGGTTGTCATACGTCCTCCCGGTAAGTCACTTTCCCCTTGGTTACTACTATACTTTGGAAAGTAATGTGTTTCCAGGGGTCGCGAATACGCGAAATCCGAAGGGAGCACAGTCATGACGACGACAACAGTGGACGGCCGCCTGGATCTGCCACGGCGCTCCGGTGACCGGCCGCGCACTCGTGCGCACAATCCGCACCAGCAACTCGACCAGATCGCTCCGCCGGAGTTGCAAGAGGAGCTGTGGTCGCGGATGACCACGCTCGACGGCGTTCTGCTCGGCCGCAGTGGAGTCTCCCTGCCCGACACCCGGGCCCTGCACCTGCGGCCGACGATCGCCCATGGACCCGGCGAGGCGTATCTCGCGGGCACCGAATTCGCCCACCTGCACGGGCACGGGGACGGCAGTCTGCACATGTGCCTGCCGAAAGACACTGTGGCGCAGTCGATTCGGTTGGGCTGGGCGGAGGCGCATCCGATGGCCCGGCGGGGATACCTGCCCGGGACGCTGGTGATGGTGTACGGGCCGCGCGATCGCGAGGAGCTGGACGTCGTCTGGCAGCTGGTGCGGGCCAGTCACCGATTCGCCCGGCAACCGGCTACAGCGTGATTAGAGCGGCGGCCGCCATCGTCGGTGTCATGAACGCAACCGATCTTGTCGGCACCTGGGAACTGGTCTCCTACTACGACATCGACGAGCAGGACGTCACCAGCACGGGACCGCTCGGCGACGCACCACGCGGCCTGCTGATCTACGGCGCGCACGGTTACATGTCGGTGAGCATGATGCGCACCGACGGAGCCAAGGGAGCCACCCCGTTCATGGGGTACGCGGGCACCTGGCGGCGCACCGGCACGGAGGTGGTGCACGCGATCAGCGTCTGCTCCAACCCGGCTTGGGCGCGGACCGAGCAGGTGCGGCAGATGTCGCTGAACGGCGACGTGCTGACGCTCATCGGCGCCGCACAGGTCGGCGGGCGGACACAACGCCGGGTGCTCACCTGGCGTCGCGGCCGCCCGCTCGAAACACACCGTCATTCCGGCGAATACGAGAACAGGGGCTCGTCGAATTGAACCGGTTCGCCGTCTTCCTTGAGGATCCCGGTGATCACGCCCGCCTGCGCCGTCACCGGGATCATCAACTTCATCGCCTCGACGATGCCGACCTGCTGCCCGGCGCTCACCCGTTCGCCGACCTCGACGAACGGGTCCGCGCCCGGCTCAGGGCATCGGTAGAACACGCCGACGCTGGGCGCGCGGACGACCGCGCCCAGCGCGGGAGCCTCCGGCGCGGCGACGGCTTCCACCGCGGCCGCCGCGATCGGGGCGGGCAAAGCCGCCCACTCGGCCTCGACGGTCACCTCCCCCACCTGGAAGCGCAGTGCGCTCGGCTGCTGCGGAAAGCCCGCGAGCAACTGCAACGCGCCGGTCTGGATCGCCTCCAGCACCCGCAGATAGTCCTCGTGTCCGGTGGTGGGGACGTTCTCCTCCACTGCGGTCATTGCCGTCACTCCTTGTCAGTAATTACCCAGGCCGCCACAGACGTTCAGCGCCTGCGCGGTGACGGCGCCCGCTCCGGGACCGATCAGATAGTCGACCATCGCCGCCACCTCGAACGGCTGCACGTAGCGGCCGATCGGCACTCGCGCGCTGACCCGGGCGTGCACCTCGTCGGTGTCCACGCCCCACAGCCCCGAATACACCTCCCGCACCCGCTCGGCCATCGGCGTCTCCACGAATCCGGGGCACACGGCGTTCACGGTGATCCCGGTCTTGGCCAGCTCGAGGCCGAGCGCTTTGGTGAAGCCGACCACGCCGTGCTTGGACGCGGAATACGGGGCGCCGTGCACCACGCCCTGTTTACCGCCGGTGGAGGCGATGTTGACGATGCGGCCGCTGCCGCGCTCGAGCATGCCGCCCGCGTTCAGCACCGCCTTCGTCATCAGGAACACGCTGTTGAGATTGGTGTTGATCACGTCGAACCACAGTTCGTCGGTCACCTGCGCGGTGACGCCGCCGCCGCTGCGGCCCGCGTTGTTGATCAGGATGTCGATCGGGCCGTAGCGCCGCACACCCGCGTCGACGTACTCGCGGACCTGCGCGGCGTCGGCGACGTCGCAGACGGTGCCGTCCACCTCGTGACCGTCGTCCTGCAGACTCTTCACCGTGTCGGTCACCCGCTGCTGATCGCGAGCGCAGAGGAACACCGCGATCCCCTGGGCCGCCAGGCTTTTGGTGATCTCCAGGCCCATTCCGCTGGTCGCTCCGGTGACCAGCGCGACGCGCCGATTTTCCGCCATGACTCCTCCATCGGTCGAACTTCCGAACTCGCCGGGCTTCTCGACCACCAGGGTCGACCCGCGTCCTATAGATCCGGTCAACCGCGGACGACGGAGATCGGCTCAACCGAGGCTCTAGCGGCGTGGACCACGCTGGCGTGCAGCCGAGCCCCGCCGCGACCACAGGAGCAACCATGACCACCGTCGCCAGCCGCACCGAGTTGTACGCCGAGGTCCAGCAGTTCTACGCCGAACAGATGCAGCGGCTGGACAACCGCGACATCCCCGGCTACGCCGCGACTTTCACCGAGGACGCGGAATTCGAGCACACACCGGGCATTCCGCCGGCCCGGACCAGGGCCGGGATCATCGCCGACCTGGTCGAGTTCCACAAGCGCTTCGAAACCGACCCGATGCAGCGCAGGCATTGGTTCAACATGATCAACCTGCAGCCGCAGGACGACGGGACCATCGTGTCCACCGCCTACTGCCTGGTGGTGAAGATCCGCCCGAACAGCAAGCCGGAGATCGCGCCGAGCTGCGTCGTGCACGACGTGCTCGTCCGCGCCGACGGCGCCTTGCTGACCCGGTCGCGGCGCGTCGTCCACGACTGATCCGACCACTATCGAGGAGAAACCCTGTGAACTCCGTTCAGCCGGACTTGCTCACGCTCGCCGCCGACGCCGGGGACCTGCTGTTCCGGGAGGCCCGCACGGCGAACGCCTTCACCGACGAGCCGGTCACCGACGAGCAGATCCGCGCGATCTACGAGCTGGTCAAATACGGACCGACCTCGATGAATCAGCAACCGCTGCGGATCGTTCTGGTGCGCAGCCCCGAGGCCAGGGCCCGGCTGGTCACCCACATGATCGACAACAACAAGCCGAAGACGGCCGCCGCGCCGCTGTCGGCGATCCTCGCCGCCGACCTGAATTTCCACGAGCACCTGCCCACGGTGTTCCCGCACGCGCCGGAGGCCAAGGACTACTTCGCGGACGCCGACTACCGCGCGGAGTCCGCGCGCTTCAACGCCCTGATCCAGATCGGCTACTTCATCCTCGGCGTCCGTGCCGCCGGTCTGGCGGCGGGCCCGATGAACGGCTTCGACGGCGCGGGCCTGGACGAGGACTTCTTCCCCGGCGGCGAATACACCGGCCTCGTCGTGGTCAATATCGGCAAGCCCGGCCCGAACGCGTGGTTCCCGCGTTCGCCGCGACTGGCGTACGAGGAGGTGGTCAGCACGGTGTGATCCCGCCGAGCGAGTGACGAGGGCCGCTCGGCCGCACAGCGCACTCCCAGGTTTGCCCCAGCTTGCGGGCAGGCTGCCTTCCTAGCCTTCGAGCAGAGGTTCAGACGAAAGGAAGGCGAAATCATGGCGCTGATCACGAGCGTCCCGCCGGGCGTCGCGGCCGACGAGCGACTCGTCGGCGCCCATCGCGCACCGGCACGCCGGTCCCGGGCGGATCGCGTGTTCTTCGGGCCCGCGACCCAACCGCGATGGGCGCGCCCGGCGTTGTTCGCGCTGCTCGGCGCGACCGCGGTGCTGTATCTGTGGAATCTGACGATATCCGGTTGGGCGAACGAGTATTACGCCGCCGCGGCGCAGGCGGGCACGCAGAGCTGGAAGGCACTGCTGTTCGGCGCGCACGACGCGGGCAACGCGATCACGGTGGACAAGCCGCCCGCGGCGCTGTGGGTGATGGGGCTGTCGGGGCGGCTGTTCGGATTCGGCTCGTGGTCGCTGCTTGCGCCGCAAGCGTTGATGGGCGTCGGCTCGGTGGCCCTGCTGTACGCCGCGGTGCGGCGGTGGAGCGGGCCCGGCGCGGGCCTGCTGGCGGGTGCGGCGCTGGCGGCGACTCCCGTCGCCGCGTTGATGTTCCGCTTCGACAACCCGGACGCGCTGCTGACCCTGCTGTTGATCGCGGCGGCCTACTGCACGGTGCGGGCGATCGACTCGCACGACCCGCGCTGGCGTTCGGCGAGCACCGGCTGGCTCATGCTGGCCGGTGTCGCCATCGGTTTCGCGTTCCTGACCAAAATGATGCAGGCGTTCCTGGTCCTGCCCGCCCTGGGTTCGGTCTTCCTGGTCGTGGGCGCGGGCGGATTCTGGTCCCGCATCGGCAAATTGGTCACCGCGTGCGCGGCCATGGTGGTCGCGGGCGGCTGGTACGTGCTGCTGGTGGAGTTGTGGCCCGCGGATTCGCGCCTA
The DNA here is from genome assembly GCF_040610355.1 of Nocardia sp. NPDC004168. Taxonomy (NCBI): domain Bacteria; kingdom Bacillati; phylum Actinomycetota; class Actinomycetes; order Mycobacteriales; family Nocardiaceae; genus Nocardia; species Nocardia sp. NPDC004168. Next base: position 186,319 of record NZ_JBEXME010000014.1, read on the forward strand.
CATCGGCGGGTCGACCGACAACAGCCTGTGGGAACTGGCGCTCGGCTACAACGGCATGGGCCGGTTGCTCGGCGGCAGCGGCAATCCGAGTGGAGGGGGATCCGGCGGCCCCGGCGGCGGCGGGGGCATGGGCGGCGCGTTCGGCGGCGACACCGGACTGGCCCGGCTGTTCAGCGGCACCATGGCGACCGAAGTCTCCTGGCTGCTTCCGGTCGCGCTGATCGGCTTGGTCGCCGGGCTATGGCTGAGTGGCCGCGCGCCGCGCACCGATCGGCTGCGGGCGGGGTTGATCCTCTGGGGCGGTTGGTCGCTCGGCACCGGCCTGGTCTTCAGCTACATGAGCGGCATCATCCACCCGTATTACACGGTGGCCCTGGCGCCGGGCGTCGCCGGTGTCGCGGCGATCGCGGTGACGCATCTGTGGCGGCGGCGCGGGCACGTGGCGGCCAGGATCACCTCGGCACTGCTGTCGGCGGTCACCGGCGCCTGGGCCTTCGTGTTGCTGAACCGCACGCCGGACTGGCTGCCGTGGCTGCGCTGGACGGTAGTGGCCGCGACGGCGATCGCCGCGGTGGCGCTGCTGGTGGGCGCGCACCGGTCGCGCCGGATCGCCGTCGCGATCGCGGCGACGGCGTTGCTCGCCGGATTCGCCGGGTCGACGGCCTACGCGGTCGAAACGGTCACCCACGCGCACAGCGGCGGCATCCCCACCTCCGGGCCCGCGCAGGCGGGTTCCATGGGCGGGCCCGTTGCGGGCGGAGCCGGTGGTCCGGGCACGGGAGCGGACGACGGCCGCGCCGAGGCCGCCGACGGAGCGTCCGGGGCCGGCCGCGCGGCTCCTCCCGGCACAAGCCGGCCGACCGGAGACGCGGCTCCCACCGGCAGCGAACTGCCCACCGGAGACATGGCGGCCGACGGCGGCATGCCGACCGGTGACGGGGCTCCCACGGGCGGAGCTCCCGGCGGCGGTGGACCGGGCGGCGGCGCCGACAACGCCGAGCTGAACGCCCTGCTGAAGAACACCGACAGCCGGTGGTCGGCGGCGAGCATCGGCTCCGGCACCGCGTCGAGCTTGGAATTGCGCACCGGCACGTCGGTGATCGCGATCGGCGGCTTCAGCGGCGGCGACGACGCGCCGACATTGGCTCGGTTCCAGCAGTACGTGGCCGATGGCGAGGTGCACTGGTTCATCGCGCAGGGGCAGGGCATGCGGCCCGGCTCCGAGGGCGAGAAGTCGGCCGCGGACGAGATCGCCGAGTGGGTGAAGGCGCACTACACCGCGAAGACGGTCGGCAACGCCACGGTCTACGACCTGACCGCACCCACCAGCTGACGATTCCGATCCCTGCCGACGGAGTATCGGGGCGGGGCCCGACCCGCCCGGAAAACGGGAGCGGGGGCGCCCCCCCCGGGGGGCCCCGGCCTAAACACCCAGGGGGC